>JBDTWB010000264.1:0-4914 GCA_040006895.1 Casimicrobiaceae bacterium
ACGAAAACATTCCCCGGATGCAGCGTTCCATGAATGACCCCATGACCGTGGGCGCATGCTGCTTAGCCCTCCGGCAGGGTGTCGTTGCGCGATTCACTCGCGAACGTATCGATCATGGCGTGGTTGAACGCGGGAATGTCGGCGGGCTTGCGGCTGGTTACCAGGCCGCCGTCGATCACCACCTCGCGGTCGGACCATTGCCCGCCCGCATTGCGAATGTCGGTTGCAATGGAAGGCCACGACGTGACCTTGCGGCCTCCCCGCAACACGTCGGCCTCGATGAGCAGGATCGGGCCATGGCAGATGGCGGCAACCGGCTTCTCGGCTTCGAAAAACGCGCGCACGAAACGCACCGCCGCGGTGTCCTGGCGCAACGCATCCGGATTCAGGACGCCGCCAGGCAGCAGCAAGGCGTCGTACTCCCCGGCATCGGCCGTCTCGACCGTGCGGTCCACCTTGACCCGCGCACCCCAGTCGGCATGGTTCCAGCCGCGGATCTCACCGGCTTTGGGGGCAATGACGTCGGCCCGCGCGCCGGCCGCCTCGAGGGCCGTCCTGGGCTCGGTCAACTCGACCTGCTCGAAGCCGTCGGTCGCGAGGATCGCCACCCGCTTGCCGCGCAGTGCGCCGCGTGGCGCATCGGCCTGGGACGGGTTCTGGCGGCTGTGCCGGTCCTGGTTCATGCATCCTCCTCACATCGGGCGCCGCGGCGCATACTGCCTACGAGGCCGGCAGGCGGGAGGAGGTTCCCTGTACACCGGAACCATCTTCGCCGTGGCGCGGTCTTTGCAACGCGGTCGCTTTGCAGCGCCGTCGTATCGCGAACCGGGTCGAGCGCATGGCCTCGTTCCCATCACGCGGTTGAGGATCACGCGGCTCGAGAATTGATTCGGATCATGGCTGAAACTGCCCTCGCGAGTTATCGCCACGCACTCGGCGAACGCTTCGTCTCGCAACTCACCAAGCATACCTTCGCGGTCGTGCTCGCCGGCGGCCGGGGCAGCCGCCTGCACGAACTCACCGACTGGCGCGCCAAGCCGGCGGTGCCGTTCGGCGGGAAGTTCCGGATCATCGATTTCACGCTCTCGAACTGCCTCAACTCGGGGATCCGCCGGATCGGCGTCGCCACCCAGTACAAGGCGCAGAGCCTGATCCGGCATCTGCAGCGAGGCTGGGGATTCCTCGAGGGTCGCTTCGACGAGTTCATCGAGATCATGCCGGCGCAGCAGCAGATCGAGGAAAGCTGGTACCAGGGCACCGCCGACGCGGTTTATCAGAACCTGCGCAGCCTGCGCATCAGCGGCGCGCACTACATCCTCGTGCTATCGGGCGACCACGTGTACAAGATGGACTACGGCAAGCTGCTCGCGGCGCACGCGTCGCAGCGCGCCGACGTGACGGTTGCCTGCATCGAGGTGCCGCGGATGGAAGCCCAGGCATTCGGGGTGATCGGCGTCGACGCGGAGGATCGGGTGGTGAGCTTCGTCGAAAAGCCGGCCGACCCGCCGAGCGTGCCGGGTCGACCCGACGTGGCACTCGCCAACATGGGCGTGTACGTGTTCAATGCCGACTTCCTGTACGAGCAGCTGATCCGCGATGCCGGCACGCCGGGATCGGCGCACGATTTTGGCAAGGACGTCCTGCCGCATGTCGTGCCGCGCTACCGAGTATTCGCCCATTCGTTCGCGCACAGCTGCGTCGGCACGCCGGACACCGCGCCGTACTGGCGTGACGTCGGCACGCTCGAGGCCTATTGGGAAGCGAATATCGCACTGACCAAGGTGGTGCCGGATCTCAACATGTACGACGCCGACTGGCCCGTGTGGACGTTTCAGGAGCAGCTGCCGCCGGCCAAGTTCGTCTTCGACGAGCCGCATCGACGTGGCATGGCGGTGGACTCGCTGGTCTCCGGCGGGTGCCTCATCAGTGGGGCGACGGTGCGCCGCTCGCTCCTGTTCACCAACGTGCGCGTGGACTCGGGCAGCGTGGTCGAGGATTCCGCGATCCTGCCCAATACCAGGATCGGCCGTGACGTGACCCTGAAGCGGGTGATCGTCGACAAGCAGTGCGTGATCCACGACGGCATGACCATCGGCGTCGACCACGAGGCCGACCGCCAGCGCTTCCACGTCACCGATGCCGGCATCACGCTGGTCACGCCCGACATGCTCGGGCAGAACGACCATCGCATCCGCTAAGCGCCTGCCTCCCGCGCTGCCGGAGGACGCCATCGCCACCGAGCCCCGGCCGCTCGTGCAGCGGGTGCTGTTCGTGTCGCCGGAGCTGCCGCCGTGGGTGAAGAGCGGTGGGCTCGGCGACGTCACTGCCGCGTTGCCGGCGGCGCTGCGTGCCGCCGGGGTTGACGCGCGGGTGCTCGCCCCCGGCTATGGGGTTGTGCTCGATGCGCTGCCCCACGCCGCCCTGGTCGCCGAATTCCCGGCCCATGCGGGGCTTCCCGCGTGCAGGTTGCTGGACGCCGGGGATGTCAACGGCGCGCCGGTTTTCCTGATCGACTGTCCGTCGCTGTTCCGACGGCCGGGGACCGCGTACCAGGACGAGGCATTCGCCGACTGGCCGGACAATCACCTGCGCTTTGCGCTGCTGTCGCGCATCGGGGCGCTGCTCGGATCGGCAGCCACCGGCCTCGCGTGGCGCCCCGACGTCGTGCATTGCAACGACTGGCCAACCGGGCTCGCCCCGGCCTATCTCTCCCTCGCGCCCGGGGAAAAGGCGGCGTCGGTTGTCGCCATCCACAATCTCAGCCACCAGGGTGTGTTTCCGCCCGGCGTCCTCGACGCGGTGGGATTGCCGCGCACCATGTTCGCGATGGAGGGGCTCGAGTATTACGGCAACGTGTCCTATCTCAAGGCGGGGATCTATTACGCCGATCGACTGGTGACGGTGAGCCCCACCTATGCCACGGAGATCCAGACCGACGCCGGGGGGCAGGGTCTGGAAGGCCTGTTGCGCGCCCGCAGCGATGCCCTGGTCGGTATCCTGAACGGCATCGACACGCGTACGTGGGATCCCGCTGCAGATCCGCATCTTGCGCATTGCTATGATTTCGCCTCCATCCGCCGCAAGTCGGTGAACAAGCTGGCGCTGCAGCGCCGCTTTGGCCTCGAGTTGGGCGAGGAGCGCATGCTGCTCGGAGTGGTCAGCCGCCTTGCGGATCAGAAGGGCATTGACTGGCTGCTCGAGATCGTGCCGGATCTCGCGAGCCTGCCGGTCCAGCTGCTCGTCCTCGGCTCGGGAGCGAAGGCGTTGGAAACGCGGCTTACCGCGCTGGCTGCGGCGTACCCGGCGCGGGTGGCAGCGGTCATCGGCTTCGACGAATCGCTGGCGCACCTCATCGAAGGCGGTGCCGATGCGTTCGTGATGCCCTCGCGCTACGAGCCCTGCGGACTCAACCAGATGTACAGCCTGCGCTACGGCACCCCGCCGATCGTGCGTGCGACGGGCGGGCTCGCCGACACGGTCGTCGATTGTGTTGCGGAGAGCCTTGCGGCCGGGACGGCGAACGGCTTCAGCTATGTCGGCAGCGACGCGCTTGCCCTCCTGGCGACCGTCACGCGCGCGTTCGACGCCTGGCGCAAGCCGGCCGTATGGCGCGCCCTGCAAAAGCGGGGCATGGCCCAGGACTTCAGCTGGGCGGCGAGCGCTCAACGCTACCTCGCGGTTTATCGCGCGGCCTGCGTGGCGCAACGCGACCGTACCTGATTCACCGAGTCCTGCGCGGCGACCCGGTGCCCGGGCGGTGCGCATTCGGCGCCGGGAAGCCACCTTGCCTCGGCGATCCGGGCGCGTCTCTACGCCTCGCTGTCGGAATTCTTGTCACTTTTTCGGGCACGCGCACCTAAGCGTGCTGGCATGGCTGCGCGTCGCTCCCGCTTGCACCGGGAGAGTGCCGTCGGCGAGCGTGGGATGGAAGTCGGTTGGATCGGGTTCCTGCAGCGAGATCGCGGATTCGTCCGTAGGTCGTTGAAGCGACGGACCGCCGCGGAGGACACGGTGCGACGTGCCGGCGTCGTCGCGCTGCGCGCGGCCCATGCGTGCCGTGGGTGCATGCTGCTGGCAGAAATCTTGCTCGTGATCGTGAGTCCGCGCCGAAGCGGGCCCGTTGGACGAACTATCGCCGGAGGCGCTCGGAGGCTCCATGAAATCGATTCTCGATCCTACCTTCCGCTATACCACCAGTGCGAACACCGACCTGCGCAAGACGTTTGCGCGCGTGCGTCGCGAGTTGCTCCGCGAGGCGCAGGCAAATCAGCGCAACCACCCGGACAGCGATAACGTGGCGCCGCTCTATCCGCGTCGTAGCGCGGCGATGTCCTGAAGCGTCGGTCGCGCCAGGTGCCAGATATTCCGGCAGGCGCTACGCGGGCGCCCGCCCGGGCATAAATTTACAGGGCGATGTGCAGGTATTCCCGTGGCGGGATGCGCCGCGCGAACAATCGGCCGCGTGCGCGACTAATCCCGACCCGGGCTGATGCGGAAGCCAATCACCGCCGGCTCGCCGACCAGGGCGTGCTGGAGGCGGGCCGCGGCGCCTGCATTGCGGGACCAGATCACCAGGTCGTAGGCTAACGTCTGCGTGGCCGGATCGAGCACGTACGAGATCTCCCCTAGTCGGAAACCGTGGTGCTGGAGGTACGCACGCACGGCGTGTTCGTCCCATGGGTCGGCGCGCGCGAACACGAGGTCGCAATGGACGAGCGATCGGACCGGAACACGGTTCTCGACCTGGTGCAGGAGCTCCAGCGCCACCCAACTCGCGGCGGTGGCCGCCGCGCCGACAACATAGAGTCCGCTTCCCAACGCGATTCCGATGGCGGCCGTGACCCAAACCGCGGCGGCCGTGGTGAGACCGCGCACCGAGAAGCCCTCGCGAATGATGACCCCGGCACCCAGGAA
>JBDTWB010000265.1:0-4890 GCA_040006895.1 Casimicrobiaceae bacterium
CGTCCCAAGGCGCTCGCCCCCTCCTCGGGAGGGGGTTGGCGCCGCCCACGCAGTGGGCAAGCCTGGGGGAGGGTACGCAATGAGCCTCCATGGCGTCCGGGTCGCGCTGGTCGGACCGTTGCCGCCGCCAGCTGGCGGCATGGCGAACCAGACGCGCCAGCTCGCCGAGCTGCTCGAGCGCGAGGGCGCCGAAGTCCAACTCGTACCGGTCAATCCACCCTATCGCCCGCCGTGGATCGGGCGGGTGCGTGGCGCCAGGGCGCTGTTCCGGTTGCTGCCGTACTTGGTGCGCATCTGGCAGGTCGCGGCGCGCGTGGACCTGGTGCACGTCATGGCGAACTCCGGATGGTCCTGGCACCTCTTTGCCGCCCCTGCGATATGGTTGTCCCGCCTGCGCGGTGTGCCGGTGGTCGTGAATTACCGGGGCGGCGAAGCCGAAGCCTTTCTCGCCCGGTCGACGAGAATCGTGCAGGGCACGCTGCGACGCGCCGACGCGACGATCGTGCCGTCCGGATTCCTGCAGGAGATCTTCGCCCGGCACGGCATCGACAGCGAGATCGTGCCCAACGTCATCGACGTGCAGCGCTTCAGCCCCGCCGTGACCACGCATGATGACAAGCACGACCCGCACGTGGTCGTCACCCGCAATCTCGAGGGTCTCTATGACATCGCGTCGGCGTTGCGCGCGTTTGCGCTCGTGCGTGCTTCGTGTCCGGAAGCGCGGCTGACGGTGGCGGGCTCGGGCCCGGAAGGCCCCGCGCTCGAACACCTGTCGCGCGATCTCGGGATCGATGCCGCGACCCGGTTCGCCGGCCGCCTCGACCGGGACCAGATCGCAAACCTCTACCGGACGGCGGCCGTTGCCCTCAACCCGAGCCGGGTCGACAACATGCCCAACTCCGTCCTCGAGGCGATGGCGAGCGGCGTGCCCGTCGTGAGCACCTCCGTCGGAGGCGTGCCGTACATCGTGCGCGACGGCGAGACGGGACTGCTGGTGGAGGCGGGGGACCACCCTGCTATGGCGCGGGCGATGCTGCGCGTGCTCGGCGAGCCGGCGCTGGCGGCAAGCCTGCGGCGCAATGCCCTGCGCGACGTGCAGCAATACGCGTGGCCGGTCGTACGTGCGCGGTGGCTGGCGGTCTATGCTCGGCTCCTGCGCAATCCGCGGCTCGAGGCGGTGCAGACGTGATGCCGCCCGTCCTCGCGCGTCGCGTCGTCTATCCGTTGCACGAACAGGTCATGCGGCGGCCGACGTTCGCCTATCTCGCCTCCCTCGAGCGTACGCAGTGGCTCCCCCGCGAAGAGCTCGAGGCGCTGCAGCTGCGCAAATTGCAGGTGCTGCTCGCCACCGCGCTGGCACACTCCCCGTGGCACGCGGATCGCATCCGCGCGGCCGGAATGGCCGGGTTGAGCGCGACGGGAGACGGCGACCCCCTGACGGTGCAGGACCTGCGGCGGTTGCCCACCATGTCCAAGGGCGACGCTCGCGACAACATGGCCAGGATTCATTGGCCCGGTGCCCCCGGCGGCACGTTTCGCTACAACACCGGTGGCTCGAGCGGCGAACCGCTGATTTTCTATTACGGACGCCAGCGGCAGGCGTCGGACGCAGCGGGCCGGATCCGGGCGCGGCGGTGGTGGGGGGTCGACGTCGGCGACCCCGAGGTCTACCTCTGGGGCGCGCCCGTCGAACTGGCGCGCACCGACCGGGTCAAGACGCTGCGCGATCGCCTGCTGAACCAACTGGTGCTGAACGCCTTCGAAATGACGCCCGAGAGCATGGATGGCTATCTCGACGCCATCGCAGCCTTCCGACCCCGGTGCATCTACGGCTACGCCAGCAGCATCGCCCTGCTGGCGGCGCACGCACTGGACCGCAAGGTGCAGCCGCATACGCCGGAACTGCGGGTCGTATGCACCACCGGGGAGCCGCTTTATCCATACCAGCGGTCGCTGATCCGGCGGGTGTTCGGCGTGCCGGCGGCGAACGAGTTCGGCAGTCGCGACATCGGCTTCACCGCTCACGAAACGGCGGACGGCGAAATCCTGCTCATGAGCGAAAGCATCATCCTGGAGATCCTCGACCCGGACGGCCATCCCGTACCGCCGGGCGAGATCGGCGAAGCGGTGATGACCGGGCTGTGCTCGGAAGCCCAGCCGTTCATCCGCTATCGCACGGGCGACCTGGTGCGCGCCGGCGGCGAGGGCGCCCTCGACGGCCGGGGATTGCACGTGCTGCGGGAGGTCGTGGGCAGGACCACCGACTTCGTGGTGCGCAGCGATGGCGCCACCATGCACGCCCTTGCGGTCATCTACGTGTTGCGGGCCATCCAGGGGATCGCGGAGTTCAAGTTCGTCCAGCATGATCTTGGCCATGTGGAAGTGCTCGTCGTACCCGCCGCCACGTGGTCCGACGAGGCCCGAAAAACGCTCGTCACCGGACTGCAGCAGCGACTGGGCGCCGACGTCGAGGTCGCCGTACGCCTGGTCGAGGCCATCCAGGCGGAGCCATCCGGCAAGTATCGCTACGTCGTCAGCCACGTTCAGTCCAGGGCCACCGCGGTCCTGGAAGCCGTGGCCGCCGGTTGATCGGGTCGAAGAGTACAAGAACGTGATGCGCATCGCTTCCCTGCTGCGGCTGCCGTTTCGATACGAGCCCTGGCGTCCGCGCCACGCGCGACTCATTCTGCGCGACGTATTGCAGCCCGCTAGTGCGCCCGCCCGCGCCCACAAGGACCACCTGCGCGCTGCCATCGACTGGCTCTGTCGCGCCCAGGACGCGCGCGATGCCCACGCTGACGCGGGTGGCGTTGCCGCAGGCTGGAGCTTCGAGGACGGCTGGCTGCCGAGTTATCCCGAGACCAGCGGCTACATCGTCGAAACATTCATCGCGGCGGCGCGTGTCCTGGAGGAGCCCGCGCTCGTCGAGCGCGCGCATCGCATCATCGACTGGGAGCTCGCGATCCAGCACCGAGACGGTGCCTTCCCCGGTCATTTCGGCGAGCCCGGAAGCCAGCCCGTAGTCTTCAACACCGGCCAGATCATGCATGGCCTGCTCGCGGGTTACCTGCAACTCGGCCGCTCCGATTGCCTGGAGGCGGCGGTGCGCGCGGGGGATTGGCTCGCCCGCCACCAGGATGCGGATGGCTGCTGGCGAACCTTCGAACACCACGGCACGCCGCACACGTACAACACCCGCGCGACATGGGCGCTGCTGGCCACGGCGATCGCGGCGGGCGAGGTGCGGCTCATGAGCGCGGCGCGGCGGAACCTCGACTGGTCCCTGGCGCAGCAGCAGTCGTCCGGGTGGTTCGCGAACAATGCCTTCACGTTGGGCGCGTTTCCGTTCACGCATACCATCGCCTACGCGATCCGGGGATTCCTCGAATGCGGGGTCCTGCTCGGCAGCGAACGCTATCTTGCCGCCGCACGGACCGCGGCGGGTGCCATGGCGAATGCGCAGCGCGAGGACGGCTGGCTCGCAGGCACCTACGACGAAACCTGGCAGCCGCGGGCCCGATACTGCTGTCTCACCGGCGTTGCCCAGATGTGCCTCAACTGGACCCGACTTGCCCAGGAGACCGATGCGCCCGGCTTGCGCGGCCACGCCGCCCGCGGCATCGCATTCCTCAAGCGGCACCAGCGGCTCGACGATCCCGATCCAACAGTGCGGGGTGCGATCGCGGGATCGGCGCCGATCTGGGGTCGCTATTCGATGTTCGAATTCCCGAACTGGGCCGCGAAGTTCTTTGCCGACGCGCTGATGATGGATGGCGACGGACTGGTCATACCGCCAACCGTGGAAGCTGCGCGAGACCGGACCCGGGATGCCGCCCATGCCTGAGCTGACGGTCATGATCCTGTGCGGCCGCGCGCCACGGCATCTCCACGTGGCGAACCGATTGTGCGCACGCGGCGGGGTGCTCGCCATTGTCCAGGAAACGGGTAGCCCGCTTTCCGGGCGGGGACTGCTGAAGAAGCTTGCACCGGCGAACGTGTGGCGCAAGGGCTCGCGGTGGCTGCGCGACCGGCCGCGGTATGCCCGCCAGAGCGAAGCCCGTTTCTTCTTCGGCGAGGCGCCGCCGGCGCTCGCCCGGCCGGACCTGCTGGCGACGGTCCCGCACATCGATCACCAGGACGTGGTGGCGCTGGCCGATCGGCTGCAGCCCGACGTCATCGCGGTCTTCGGCACGTCCCTGATCCGCGGTGACCTGCTTACCCGCGGACGGGTCGGTATATTCAACCTGCACGGCGGCCTTTCGCCGCAGTATCGAGGAGCGGACTGCACCTTCTGGGCGCTTTATAATGGTGAGCCCGACCGGGTGGGCTGCACGCTCCACCGCATCGACCGCGGCATCGACACCGGAAGCATCGTGGCGTACGTGTCTCCCGAGGTGCATGAGGGCGACGACGAGTTGACGCTTTTCTGGCGGGCCGTGCGCGACAGTGCCGAAGCCTATGCGGAGATGCTCGATCGACTCGAGCGTGGCGAGGCGCTCGGCCAACCCCAGCGCGAGAAGGGCCGACTGTATCTCGTCCGGCAGCGGGGGTGGGCAGAGGAGCGCCGGCTTGCGCAGCACATGCGGGCGGGCCTGCTCCGTGGGGTGAAACTTCCGCCCCGGATTGCCTGGTTCGTCAGCACCCGAAAAACTGAAACCAAACCTGCTCCAGCATGCGCGACATCGTCGTCACCCTGATCGTCTTCGGGAGCATCCCGTTCATCCTCAAGCGACCCTACATCGGGGTGCTGATGTGGACGTGGCTGGGCTTCATGAATCCGCACCGGCTGTGCTGGGGCTTCGCGTACAGCATGCCATTTGCCATGATCATCGCCATCGCCACCTTGATGAGCCTCTTCATGTCGAAGGAGCCGAAGAAGGTTCCCTGGAC
>JBDTWB010000266.1:0-4845 GCA_040006895.1 Casimicrobiaceae bacterium
GGTACGGGAAAGCGCCGGGGGCCACACGTTTTCCTCCGCATGTTTTGAACGACTGGACCCTGCCTGCGCGCATCGAGCCGACGGTATCGGCCGCAACCCACCTTTCCTTCCGGCCCCACGCCGTGCCGATGAGCAGCGCGCCAGTCCCGGCGGGAGCGACCTCGAGCTCGAGGGCAACGTCGAAGAAGCGAATTCCTGGCGAGTTCGTGCGCATGAGGTGAGCGTGAACGGTCTCACCGTGATCGCGCGCCGATCCCACCTCGAGGCCAGCCGTTGAGGGCGACGGGCGCGCGTGCCCGGCTGAGCGTGGACCACCGGGAAATCCGCTTCATCCCGGGTTGACCCTTCCGCGCCACCATCCGCGGCAGGCTGCGGGCGGGGGCAATGGTGAACGGGTGATCGGCTCGACGAGGGATTGAGAAGGATGCGCGCGATGCTGCGGTCGTGGTGAAGGCGATGATCCACATTGCGCCCCCACAGTCCGGGCAGAGGGCAGAAAGCTGTGATGGGCAAAACCGACGATATCGCCAGCGGCGTGTTGTTCTTCGCGTCAAGGAAGGCGGCTTGGTCAGCGGGCAGACCGTCGCGATCGATGGCGGCAGATAAACCGATCCGGCGCCCACCCGGCGGGCTCTGATCGTGCCGGTTGTGGATACCGGCGAAATAATAGGACAGCGCCCGCTGGGCATCGCCCAGGTTGCGACTCAGTAGGGCTAAAGCTTGGGAGCGTAGTCGCGCTGCACCTTGGCGATGCGCTCGTGGGTGCCCATGAAGGCGTGCTTGCTCATGTCCGGCGAGTAACGGCTTGCCGGCGGCTTCTTGCCGACGGCCTCGGCGAGGGCGCGGATATGATGCGGCCCTGCGCCGCAGCAGACGCCGAGGTAGCGGATATCCATGGCGAGGGCCTGGCGGCCGAACTCGGCGATCTCGAAACGATTGCAGGTGAACGGGTCGAGCGCGACCGGGAACGGCTTGCTGCCCTCGTGGTGATGCCAGTGCGAGTCCTGCAGCGACTGGAACGACGGCTGCTCGGGTGTGGTGCGATACGGCACCGGCAGGGCCGCCATCGGGATGCCGATGGTCTGGCGGATCTGCTGCAACAGCGGCATCATCGTCTCCGGGCCGCGAATACAGTTGAGCCCCACCACGTCGGCGCCGGCGTCGGCGAGCCGCTTGCAGGCATCGCCCACCCGCCAGCCCTCGCGCGTGACGTCGTCGCGATGCATGGCCAGGGTGATGACCGCGGTCTGGCCGGCCTTCTTGCAAACGTCGAGCGCGATCATTGCCTCCGCGCCCCATGAAAAGGTCTCGCCGATGATGAAGTCGACGCCGGCATCCACAGCCCAGCCGACCTGCTCCTCGAACATCCCGCGCACGGCCTTGTGGGTCGCCGGATCGGCCGGGTCGTACACGTTGGTGTTGCAGATGTCGCCCGCGAATAGCGCTCCGGACTCGCGCGCCACACCCCGCGCAAGCTCCAGGGCTCGACGGTTGATCGGCTCGAGATCGCCCTCGCGACCGATGATCCGCAATTTCTCGCGGTGGGCGTAGTACGTGAGGGCCTCGACCACGTCCGAGCCCGCGTGCACGAAGTCGCGATGCAGCTGCTGCACGCTCTCCGGATGCTCGAGGACCACCTCCGGCACAAAGGCCCCCGCCTGCAGATAGCCCCTGCGTTCGAGCTCGAACACGTAGCCTTCGGCGCAGATGACGGGGCCGGCAGCGAGGCGCTCCATCAGAGACTTCGAGTTCGGGGTTGGTGCGGTCATGGCAGGTCCTGGCGGAGTTGGAGGGCAACCGACTATCCCACCATGGCCTGTTTCCGACCTGTCGCCGTGCGACCCGTTCTGTCGCCAATGCGACGCGGCCGCCACCCGCCTGTCTGTGGAGCCGACCCGCCCGTCCCGGGTCCGGGTTAGGATAACCGGCGTCGTATACGGGACATTTTTGGCGGCACCGGCCGACTATCCTGTCAGCGACGGCAGCAATGCCACCGCAGCGACCTACCCGGGGAGGGACTTGGAAACGCTGGCGTTCATCATGCAGAACCTGCCCGCGATCGGGCAGCGCACGCTGGAGCATCTCTCGATCGTCGGCGTCGCGGTTGCGCTCGCCGTCGTGACCGGCGTGCCTATCGGCATTGCCATCACCCAGAGCAAGCGCGCCGCAGACATCGTGCTCTATATCGCGGCGATGATCATGACCATCCCGTCGATCGCGCTGTTCGGGATCATGATTCCCATACTGTCCAAGATCGGCCAGGGCATCGGCTACGTGCCCGCGGTGATCGCGGTCCTGCTCTACTCGCAGCTGCCCATCATCCGCAATACCTACACCGCGATCACCAACGTCGATCCGGCCTTGCGCGAAGCGGCTCGCGGCATGGGCATGGGGCCGCTGCAACGCCTTTCGCAAGTCGAGATCCCGATCGCCATTCCGGTGATCATGGCCGGGGTGCGGATCGCCGTGGTGATCAACATCGGCATCACCGCCATCGCCACCTACATCGGCGCCGGCGGCCTGGGAGCGTTCATCAGCCGCGGCATTTCCCAGACCGATCCGCGGCAGCTCGTCACCGGTGCGCTGGCGGTCAGCCTGCTGGCGATCGCTGCCGACTACGCACTCCTCTGGCTGCAGCACCGGTTGACCCCACGGGGCCTGCGCGTGTCGACCCCGGCGCCGGCAACGGCGGCGACACGCTGAAATCGAGGCAAGGATGATCAAGCTCGAGAATGTCACCAAAGCGTTCGAGACCCCGTCCGGCACCATCGTCGCGGCCCAGAACGTCAACATGGAAATTCCCGAGGGCGAGATCTGCGTGCTACTCGGACCCTCGGGCTGTGGCAAGACCACCACCCTCAAGATGGTGAACCGCCTGGTCGAGCCGACCTCCGGCAAGATCACCATCAACGGCAAGGACACCAACGACTACGATCCGGTCGAGCTGCGGCGCACGATCGGCTATGTCATCCAGCAGATCGGGCTCTTTCCCAACATGACGGTAGAAGAAAACGTCTGCGTGGTGCCGAAGCTGCTCGGTTGGGACATGAACAAGGCAAGGACCCGCGCCGCGGAGCTCCTCGCGACCATCAACCTCGAGCCGGCGATATTCCTCAAGCGCTATCCCAAGGAGCTTTCCGGCGGCCAGCAGCAGCGGGTCGGCGTGGCCCGCGCCCTGGCCGCCGATCCGCCGGTGCTGCTCATGGACGAGCCGTTCGGCGCCATCGATCCGATCAACCGCGAAGTCATCCAGGACGAGTTCCTGAAGATGCATCACCGCCTGCGCAAGACCGTCATGTTCGTAAGCCATGACATCGACGAGGCCGTGAAAATGGCCGACAAGGTGGCCATCTTCCGCGCGGGCAAGCTCGAGCAGTTCGACAGCCCCGACAATCTGCTCGCGCATCCGGCGAACAGCTTCATCGCCGACTTCGTCGGTGCCGACCGGACCCTGAAGCGGCTGCGCCTGGTGAAGGTGCGCGAGGCGATCGATCCCGGCACCCAGCAGGTGACCGGCGGCGATACGATCGCGCGTGCCCTGGGGATGATGATGGAGCGCGACCACAAGTACATCGTGATGGTCGACGCGCACGGCCGGCCCCACGGCTTCCTCGCCCGCGAAACCTGCCGCGACCGCAGTGGCGCGGTGGCGGAGCACTTTGCGCCGATCCCCGCCACCGTCGCCCTGGAGGACGATCTGCGCGCCGCCGTGTCCACGATGTTCATGCACGACGTGCGCTGGCTGGCCTGCGTGGATCACGAGGGCCGGTTCGCCGGCACTATCACCCAGCCGGGGATCACCCGTGTGCTGCGCGAGACCTACCGCGGCGGCATGGACAAGGTCACGTAGCCGATGCCGCGCCGCTGGCTCGGCCGGGGTCTCCTGGTGCTCGCCTTCGCGACGATCTTCGCGCTGGGTGTGCTCACCCAGCGTAGCGGACTGTTCGACCAGATCGCCAAGTACTGGAGTGACATCGTCTACCTCTCGCGCCAGCACCTGAAGCTCGTGGCGATTTCCGGCGGCCTGGCGATCATCATCGGCGTGCCGCTGGGACTGTGGCTCTCGCGACCGTCCATGCGTCGCGCGTCCGAGTCGATCATGCAGGCCCTCAACGTCGGCGGCACCATCCCGACCCTCGCGGTGATCGCCCTGGCCATGAGCCTCCTCGGCATCGGCGTGGTGCCGGCTATCTTCGGCCTATGGGTCGCCTCGCTGCTGCCGATCGTGCGCAACACCTATGCCGGCATACTCGGCGTGCCGGTTTATTACATCGAAGCCGCCACCGGCATGGGCATGCGGCCCCGCCAGGTGCTGGCCCGCGTGGAAGTCCCCAATGCCTTGTTCGTGACCTTTGCCGGCATCCGTACGGCGCTGGCGATCAACGTCGGTACCGCGCCGCTGGCCTTTCTCATCGGCGGCGGCGGGCTCGGAGAGCTCATCTTCACCGGCATCGACTTGAACGAGCCGGGCATGATGCTCGCGGGTGCGATTCCCACCGCGTTGCTGGCCGTGCTGGTCGATTTCTTGGTAGGCGCAGTCTCGTTCTGGGTGGTGCCGCGCGGGGTCAATCCGCTGCGGTAGGACGCCGGCAGGACGCCGGCGAGCGAATTCAAACACGTGGAGACATACATGAAATTGAACAAGACATTGACCGCGGCAGTCGCTGGGTTGCTGCTCGGCTTTGGCGCATCCGCGGCCCTCGCCCAGACCATCGTGGTCGGCGGCAAGAACTTCACCGAGCAGCAGATCATGGCCTCCATGACCAACCAGCTGCTCAAGGCCAAGGGTTTCAGCCCGGACGTGAAGGCGGGCATGGGCAGCGCGGTGCTGCGCCAGGCCCAGGA
>JBDTWB010000267.1:0-4700 GCA_040006895.1 Casimicrobiaceae bacterium
CCCTCCTCGGGAGGGGGGGTGCGCAGCCCACGCAGTGGGCAAGCCTGGGGGAGGTGTCCGAATGAGCAGCGATCGTTTGCCGAGCCCCCGATCCGACTGGGCGCGGACCGAACCTGGACGGTCGGTGGGTCACGCGGGGTGAGCTCCGGTCGCAAACCGCGGCCGGCGCACGAGCCCGTCGCTGGCGCCACAGGGCTTCGCGCCGGCCTGGTGCTGGCGAGCTACCGGCGGCACTTTGCGGTGCGATTGGACGATGGGGAGCTGATCGAGTGCGTGCTGCGCGGCCGCAGTCTCACCCTCGCCTGCGGTGATCACGTCCAGGTGAGCCTAATGCAAGGCGGCGGCGCGATCGAGGCCGTGGCGCCACGCAGCACGCTGTTCTACCGGTCCGACGCGTTTCATGAAAAGCTGATCGCAGCCAACGTCACGCAGGTGATCGGCGTCGTCGCGCCGGATGTGGCTGTCGACGAGGAGCTGCTGACCCGCTGGGGGGTCGCCGCTGAGGCGCAGCGATGTCGCTTCGTCATCGTCGTGAACAAGGCGGACCTGCCCGGCCATGCACCGCTGCTGCAGCGCCTTGCCGCTTTTGCGGCCATGGGTTACCCGGTCGTGTCCCTCGCCGCGACACGCGATGTCGCCGCCCTCGTGCCCTGTATCGCGGGGCAGCGCAGCGTGCTCATCGGACAATCGGGCATGGGCAAGTCGACGATCCTCAATGGCCTTGCCCCCGAGGCCGCGGCCCGCACCGGCGAAGTGTCGCGGTCGCTGCACGCCGGCCGGCACACCACCACCCACTCGACCCTCCATCCCCTCCCCGATGCCATCGGGGGCTGGATCGTCGATTCGCCGGGCCTGAAGGCATTCGGCCTGGCGCACGTGGATCCGGACGACATCGCCGACGCATTTCCGGAGTTCCGGCCGGCGCGCGGGCAATGCCGCTTTCGCGACTGCCGGCACGACCGCGAGCCGAGTTGCGCGTTCCAGGCAACGGTGGCACGCGGCGATGCCGCGCCCTACCGCCTCAACCTGCTGCGCACGCTGGTGGCCGAAAGCACTGCAAGCCGTGCGCCGCAGACCGCCGCGACGCGGCATCGCTGACCCGGAAGACGCGCCTGGCAACAACGCGCACGCGCGCGGTCACGGTGCCCAGTTGGCAAGGGTCAGCAACAGGATGAGCAGCAGCCACAGCACCAGCGCGCGCCACACGAGACCCACGCCGCTGGGCAGCAGGCCGGCATCGGCCGGCTCGCCCATCCCGAGCTCGGGACGATAGTCCGGCTCCGCACCCAGCACGGGGAGCGGTCCACCGAGCTGCACACCGAGCGCGCCCGCACCGCTCGCGAGTACGATACCGGCATGGGCACCGCCCGGCTGGTCGCTCCACGTACGCGCCTGCGTCCGCCAGCAGTAGACGGCATCCTCGAAGTCGCCGACGATCGCAAACGACAACGCCGCAAGACGCACCGGGATCCAGTCGAGCAGCCATAGCAAGGTGCGGGCGGGCCGCCCGAACGCCTCGCGCGCCGCCAGGATCGGGGTGGTGTCCTCGCCGCGGGCCTCGCCACGCCACTCGCTCGCCAGTCGAAACGTCGCACGGTAGAGCACCGCCCCGGTCGGGCCCGGCAGGACCGTGAACCAGAAGAGCGTCGCGAACACCTGCTGGTACGAGTCCATCAGGCCGCGCTCGATCGCGAGGCGGGCGATTTCGTCCGTGCCAAGCTCGCTCGCCGGAACGCCGCGCCAGCCGGCCAGGGCGCGCCGCGCAGCATTGAGGTCGTTGGCGCGAAGCGCCGCCACCACGTTGGAATACGCGTGGCTGAAGCGGCGAAAGCCCATCAGGAAATAGAGCCACAGCACGTTCCACAGCAGCCCAAGCAACGGCTGAACCCGGTACAGGAGCCAGAATCCCACTGCGGCCAGTACCACCGGCGGTGCCAGGCCCACCAGCGTCGCGACCGCACCATGCTGCGCGGTGCCGCCATTGAGCTTGCGCTCCAGCAACCGCACGTAGCGGACGTAGATGCGCTCGAGCGCGGTGCGCCACCGAAAGGTGCGCCACTGCTCGAGCGCCAGGGCCGCGACGACGGCAATGAAGTTCATCGTGGCGGTTTCAGGTGCGCAGTTCGTCCCGGTCGCGGTACTGCTCGAGCGCCTCGGGGTTCGCCAGCGCCTCCAGGTTGTGCACCGGCCGACCATGCACCACCTCGCGGACCGCAAGCTCGACGATCTTGTTGCTCTTGGTGCGCGGTATATCGTTGACCTGGACGATCTTGGCCGGTACGTGCCGCGGCGTGGTGTTGGCACGGATATGCTGCTTGATGCGCTCGGTCAGGTCGGCACCGAGGACGAGGCCTTCGCGAAGTCTCACGAACAGCACCACCCGCACGTCGCCGACGTCGTCGGGGGGCCAGTTCTGGCCGATCACCAGGCTTTCGATCACCTCGTCGAGCTGCTCGACCTGACGATAGATCTCTGCCGTGCCGATGCGGACCCCGCCCGGATTGAGGGTGGCGTCGGAGCGGCCATAGATGATCAGCCCGTCGTGCTCGGTCAGCTCGACGTAGTCTCCGTGGCACCACACTCCCGGAAATCGTTCGAAATACGCCGCGCGGTACTTGGCACCGTCGGGATCGTTCCAGAAGCCAACCGGCATGCACGGGAACGGCCGGGTGCACACGAGCTCGCCTTTCTCCTCTCGCACCGGCATTCCCTCCGGGTCGAACACGTCGACCGCCATGCCGAGGCCGCGGCACTGAAGCTCGCCCCGCCATACCGGTCGGGTCGGCACACCCAGCGCAAAGCACGACACGATATCGGTGCCGCCCGAGATGGACGACAGGCAAAGGTCGTCCTTCACGCACTGGTAGACGTAGTCGAAGCTCTCCGGGGCGAGGGGACTGCCGGTGGAGAACAGGGTGCGCAGGCTGTCGAGCCCGTAATCCTTGCGCGGCACCAGTGCGATCTTCTTGATGGCGTCGATGTACTTTGCCGACGTGCCGAAATGCGTCATCCTCTCGGTATCCGCGAAGTCCCACAGGATCTTGCCGCGCGCGACGAAGGGCGAGCCATCGTAGAGCAGTAGCGTGGCGCCGACCGCAAGGCCCGAGACCAGCCAGTTCCACATCATCCAGCCGCACGTGGTGAAGTAGAAGAGGCGATCGCCGGCCTTGACGTCGCCATGCAGGGACAGTTCCTTGACGTGCTGGAGCAGCGTCCCGCCGGCGCCGTGCACGATGCATTTCGGCACGCCGGTGGTGCCCGACGAATAGAGGATGTAGAGCGGATGATCGAACGGCAGCCGGACATACGCCACGGGCTCCGGCGCATACGGCGCCAGGAAGGCGTCCCAGTCCATCGCCGCGCGGACGTTCGCCGTCAATCCCGGTCCACCCGACGCCTGCAGATACGGCACCACCACCACGCGCTCGACGGACGGCAGCTCGGCCACGATCTCCGCGACCCGTGCGCCAACCGGTTGCGGCTTGCCGTTGTACCAGTAGCCATCCACGGTGACGAACACCCGCGGCTCGATTTGGCCGAAGCGGTCGAGGACACCACGGGCGCCGAAGTCGGGTGAGCACGACGACCACACCGCGCCGATCGACGCCGTGGCGAGCAGAGCGATCACCGCTTCCGGCATGTTCGGAAGGTAGGCCGCGACCCGATCGCCGGGTTGGATTCCCATCGCCCGCAACGCCTGGGCGAAGCGGGAGACCAGCGCGACCAGCTCGGCGTGCGAGACGCGCCGTGAGACCCGCTCCTCGCCGCGAAAGACCAGCGCATCGCCGGCATCGTCCGGCGTCCGGCGGCCGAGCAGGTTCTCGGCGTAATTGAGACGGGCGTCGGGAAACCAGCGCGCCCCGGGCATTCGCTCGCCCTGCAGGAGCGTGCGCTCGCCCGCCTCGCCGATGATGCCGCCCTGCTCCCACACGGCCCGCCAGAACGCCGGGCTGTCGTCGACCGACCATTGCCACAGGTCGGCGAACTCCGGAAAGTCCCGACCGGTACGCCCCTGGACGTGCTCGGTGAAGGCGGTGATGTTGGCCAGCGCGATGCGTTCGGGCGTCGGCTGCCACAGCTTGGCGGATGTGGACATGGCGTGACGAAATGAGGGCGGAGGAACGAGCGGCCGAGGTGGAGCGCGCGGCCCCGAGTCTAACCCGAGGTCTCGGCGGCGTGCGCGCCCGGATCACGCAGGGTCGCGAGGATGGTCGCCGGCAATGGCACCGAACGGCCCTGGGCTACATCGATCCAGACGATCTTCGCCGCACCTTCCGCGTGCTTCACGTCCTTCACCCAGATCTCGTAGGTGCTGAGCACACTGCTCCTGCCGGGTTCGCCGAGGTACATCCGCACCTCCATGTCGCCGGGATAGACCAAGGGGACGTAGAACGTGCAACTCGCGTTGACGATCACCGGTCCGGTGCCCGCGAAGCCTTCCGGCCGGCAGACGAACAGCCACTCGATCCGCGCCTGCTCCATGTAGCGGAAGTAGGCGGTGTTGTTGACATGGCCGAGGGCATCCATGTCGCCCCAGCGCATCGGCTGTCGCGAAATGTGGACGAGACGGCGCGACGCATCGGTCATGGACGCATTTTACGCTGTCGTCCAGCAGGCTCCCGGTCCGCACCGACATCACCGCGCCGGGCGCGCCACACCGGCGCGATCCGGTTGCGCCGGACGCCTAAGCCGAGGGCATG
>JBDTWB010000268.1:0-4695 GCA_040006895.1 Casimicrobiaceae bacterium
GGGGCCGCGGCGCGACGGCCACGCCGCACGTCGACGAGATGGCGCAGGTGACGGTAGCCCATCTCCGCGTAGGCATAGCTCGGCGCGACCGAAGGGTCCTGCTCGGCCTCGACCACGAGCCAGCCCCGGTAGTCGTGCGCGGCAAGGACGGCGAGGAGTGCGTCGAAGTCGACGATCCCGTCGCCGGGTACGGTGAACGCGCCGTTCAATACCGACTGCAGGAAGCTCCACTGCCGATTGCGGGCGAGCGCCAGCACGTCGGGGCGCACGTCCTTGCAGTGCACGTGGCAGACCCGCGCGATATGCCTGCGCAGCATGGCGACGGCATCGCCGCCGGCGAAGGTCATGTGGCCGCTGTCGAACAGCAGGCCGACCTCGTCGTCCGTGACCTCCATCAGTCGATCGACGTCCTCCGGCGCCTGCACGTATGCACCCATGTGATGGTGATACGCGAGACGCACACCGCGGGTGAGGGTATGACGGGCGAAGCCGTTCAGCCGCTCACCGTAGCGCTGCCAGTCCTCGTCGTGCAACAGGCGCGGTCGCTTGTACAGCGGCACCGGGGCGCCCTGGATCGCATCGGCGACCTCGCCGTACACCATTACCGTGGCGCCGTTGGACGCCAGCAACTCGAGGTGCGGACCGACCGCGGCAATTTCCTCCTCGACGGAGCGCCTGGCGAGCCGCCCCGAGTACCACCCGGAGACCAGCGCCAGGCCGTGCGCGCCCAGCACCTTGCGCAGCGCCTCCGGCTCGCGGGGAAACTTGTTGCCGAGCTCGAAGCCTTCGTAGCCGATGGCCTTGCCTTCGGCGAGGGCGACTTCCAGCGGGATCTCCCCGCCGAGCGAGGGCAGGTCGTCGTTGCTCCAGGAAATCGGGTTGATGCCGATGCGTACGTCGAGTCCGCTCACTGCCTTTCTCCCTATGACTGCACGGGCCGTGACCGGCCCCATCACGCTACGGCTACGGTTGCTGCTGCTGCTGGGCGCTCTCGTAGGCGCGGCGGGCATCGCGCACCGCCGGCTGTTCCGAGACCTCCGGCACCGCGACTTCCCACCACACGCCGCCGTCGACCGTGGTGCGATGCGGGTCCGTGCGGATGGCGATCACGTAGGTCCCGGTCGCGGCCCGGGCCCGGGCGAGCGCCGCTTCCAGCTCGGCGATGGTGGCGACGTTCTCGGCGCGCGCGCCGAGGGCCGCGGCGTGGGCTGCGAAATCGATCTCGGGCGCCCCGCCGTCCGCCTGCACGCAGTCTTCCAGAAGATTGTTGAACGGCGCACCGCCACAGGCCTGTTGCAGGCGATTGATGCAGCCGAAACCGCGGTTGTCGAGCACCACGATGACGAGCTTCAGGCCCATCATCACCGAGGTGGCGATCTCGGAATTCAGCATGAGGTAGCTGCCGTCACCGAGGATCACCACCACCTCGCGCTCGGGGCGCGCCATCTTGACCCCCAGCCCGCCGGCGATCTCGTAGCCCATGCACGAGTAGCCGTACTCGACGTGGTAGTTGCCTGGAACGGCCGCGCGCCACAGCTTGTGCAGGTCGGCTGGCAGAGTGCCCGCGGCGCAGACCACGATGTCGGTCCGTGGCGAGTCGGGCGCGCTGCGTTGCACGGCGCCGATCACCTCGCCCTCGTACGGAAGCTTCGCGTCGCGCGCCCCGGTGATCCGCGCCACCGTGGCACGCCATTGGCCGGCGGTCGCGCGCGCGTGTTCCGTCCAGTCGGCGTTGGCGCTCCAGCCGGCGAGCGGGCCGGCAAGTGCCTCGAGCCCAACCCGCGCATCGGCGATCAGTTCGCAGCCGTGCCACTTGAGCGCGTCCATCCCGTTGACATTGAGATTCACGCGGGCCGCCTGCGCCAGGTGGGCGTGCGAGCCGGTGGTGAAATCCTGCAGTCGCGTGCCGATGGCCAGCACGAGGTCGGCTTCGGACCCAAGGACGTTCGACGCGGGCGAGCCGGTGACGCCGACCGCACCCGCCTGCAACGGATGGTCCCAGGGCAGCGCGCCCTTGCCAGCCTGAGTCTCGGTGACGGGGATGCCGTGGGCGTTGGCGAACGCAGCCAGCGCCGCCGGCGCGCCGCGACTGTAGAGCACGCCGCCGCCCGCCACGATCAGCGGTCGCCGCGCCGCGCGCAACAGGGCCGTGGCGCGGGCGAGATCTTCCGCGTCGGGACCTGGCGCCCGGAAGACGACGGCAGGCGGCGTGAAGAACGCCACCGGGTAGTCGTAGGCCATGGTCTGCACGTCCTGCGGGAACGCCAGGGTCACCGGGCCGCAGCGCGCCGGGTCGGTGAGCACGTGGATCGCGCGCGGCAGCGCGGTCAGGATCTGCTCCGGCTGCACGATGCGATCGAAATAGCGCGATACCGGGCGAAAGCAGTCGTTGGCGGAGACGGTGCCATCCGCGAAGTCCTCGACCTGCTGCAGCACCGGATCCGGGCGGCGGGACACGAACACGTCCCCGGGGATGAGCAGCACCGGCAGGCGATTGACGTGAGCCAGCGCCGCCGCGGTGACCAGGTTGGTCGCCCCCGGACCTATCGACGTGGTGCAGGCCATCATCCGGCGACGGAAGTGCGCCTTGGCATAGGCGATCGCCGCATGCGCCATCGCCTGCTCGTTGTGGGCGCGGAAGGTCGGGAGCCGATCGCGATGCGCATGGAGCGCCTCGCCGAGGCCCGCCACATTGCCGTGGCCGAAAATGGCGAACACCCCGCCGAAGAGCGGCACGCCACCGCTATCCCCAACCCCATCGTCGAAGACAGGCGCCCGCAGCGCTGCCAGGTAGCGCACCAGCGCCTGGGCAGCGGTGAGGCGCACGGTGGCGTCAGGATCGCGGGCCGGGACCATGTCAGCGCCGCGCGACTGCAGCCGGTACCGTGCCCACAGCCGCATCCAGTGCGGCCACGGCATCCGCTCCGCCATCGCCGCGAGCCTCCCGCCATGCCGCGACGAGGCCGAGATAGGTGTCGATCACCCGCGCCTTCAGTGCAGCATCGTCGAGACTCCCGGCGAGCCAGGCACGCGAGGGCGCCTCGAACACGGTCCGGCCGACGGCGAAGCCCCTGCACGTGGCGGTGTCGCGTGCCGCCCGGAAGCCCTCGGCAAGCGCCGCCGTGGTGGCGCCGAGGCCCAGGATCAGCACGCCCCGGCAATACGGATCGCGCTCCGCGATCAATGCGTCGACGGCCTGCCATTGCGCCGCGTCCATCGCCTCGAGCTTCCACCATTCCGGGTAGATGCCGAGGTTGTAGAGACGCTTCATGGCCCGGAGCACCGTATCGCCCGCGCGGGGCAGGTGCTTCCCCGGGATCACTTCGAGCAGCAGCTCGTGGCCGCTCACCTGCACGGCGTCGTAGAGCGCGCGCACTTGCGCTTCCTGCTCGAGACGGTGCGGGACCGGCTCGTCGGGGTGGTACTGCACGAGGCACTTGACGACGTGCTCGAGTGGCCAGGTAGTGAGCTGGGCGCCGATGCCGCGACCGCGATCGAACTCCAGCGGGTTCGAGCCCGGCAGCTCGACCGGGCGGCCGATCCACCAGCCGCGTCCGGTGGCGGCGTTGAGCGCGCGCTGGCCGTAGCGATCGTCGCAGAGCAGGCCGATGCGGCCGGCGAGCTCGGCCCGGTCTGCGATCTCGTCGAGCGCGTCGACGAACAGCTTCTTGAGTCGCGCGATGCGCGTCTCGTCGGCACCGGTTTCCTGCGCCAGCGTGAAAAACTGCGGCCGATGGTCGAAGGCGAAGGCGTAGACCTCGTCGTGCTTCGGCCGCGGCGCCGTGACCCGATGCAGCCGGGTGAGCGTCGCGTCCTGGTCCGGACGCGGGATCGCGTCGGCATGGGCCAGGTAATGATCGAGTTCGATCCGGGTCGGCATCGCCGGCGCGCAGCCATGGCGGGACACGACCAGCGCCCCGCAGGCATTGGCGTAGCGCGCGCAGCGGCCGTAGTCCTCACCGCGCACCCATCCGGACAGAAAGCCCGCCGAGAACGCGTCGCCGGCGCCGAGCACGTTCAGCACCTCGACCTCGACGCCTTCGCCATTGAATGCCGCGTCCAGACTTGCCGGAATCCGGTCGGGTATCACGGCGCAGCCCAGGGGGCCGCGCTTGACCACCAGCACCGCATCGGTGTGCCGGCGCACCTGCGTGAGGGCGGTCATGATGTCGGGACTGCCGCCGGCGATCGCGAATTCCTCGAGGGTGCCGATGACGAGATCGAAGCGCGGCAGGATGCCCTGCAGGTGCGCCGTCACGCTGTCGGAGTGGATATACCGCGTTTCGCCGTCGCCGCGCTTGGTGAGACCCCAGAGTACCGGCCGGTAGTCGATGTCGAGCACCGTGCGCACGTCGTGCTTGCGGGCGTGATCGAGGGCCAGGGTGCTGATGCGCTGGACATGCTCGGTGGAGAAGTGCGTACCGGTGATGAGCAGCGCCCGGCTCCGGGCGATGAACGCTTCGTCGACGTCGGCCTCCGCGATCGCCATGTCGGCACAGTTCTCGCGCAGGAAGATGAGCGGAAACGTGTCCTGGTCCTTGATGCCCAGCACCACCGCACCGGTGAGGCGCTCGGGATCGATGCCGACGTGGCTGACGTCACAGCCTTCCTTCACCATCGTCTCGGTGAGGAAGCGTCCAAGCGCGTCGTCGCCGACGCGGGAGATCAGCGCGGCGGATAGGCCCAGGCGGGCGC
>JBDTWB010000269.1:0-4691 GCA_040006895.1 Casimicrobiaceae bacterium
CGCTGGTACTGCTCGATGCCCCTGCATGGCTCGGCTTGGTGCAATGGCTGGTAGGATGCGCGCCATGCAAATCACCCGCCTGCTCAACCGCCCCATCATTGGCCCCGACCTGCACCCCAGCCTGGGCGTCAACATCCAAGGCCCTTCGCTGATCCGGGTGCCCGACTGGGTGCCAAATCCACTCGGCCGCTACTACCTCTATTTCGCTGACCACAAGGGCAGCTACATCCGCCTCGCCTATGCCGACGAGCTTACCGGCCCCTGGCGCGTGCATATTCCCGGCGCGCTGCACCTGGCCGACTCGCTTTTTCTCACCTCGCCGCCGCCCACGACCCCGGCGCAGCTCGCAGCCATCGAGGCGCGCATGCGCCGTGCCCGCACGGCGATTTCGCATGACGTGCTGACCGACGCAACAACTCCGCACATCGCCTCGCCCGACGTTCATGTGGATCACGCTGGTCGCCGCATCGTGATGTACTTCCACGGCCTGTCCGGCGTTGGCGAGCAGGCATCGCGGGTGGCGCTCTCGGCCGACGGCATCGCCTTCACCGCCCGGCCGGAGTTGGTGGGTCGCACCTACATGCGCGTTTTCGCCCATCGCCGCGCCACCTATGCGCTGGCGATGCCGGGAGTGATCTCGCGCTCGGCAGACGGGTTGTCCGACTTCGCCGAGGGGCCGGAGCTGTTCAACCCCAATATGCGCCACGCCGCCCTGCTGAAACGCGGCGACACGCTGCATGTGTTCTGGACCCAGGTGGGCGACGCGCCGGAAAGCATCCTGTTGA
The DNA here is from genome assembly GCA_040006895.1 of Casimicrobiaceae bacterium. Classification (GTDB taxonomy): domain Bacteria; phylum Pseudomonadota; class Gammaproteobacteria; order Burkholderiales; family Casimicrobiaceae; genus CAIWHR01. Next base: position 786 of record JBDTWB010000269.1, read on the forward strand.
GCGCCATCGACCTGTCCGGCGACTGGCTCGCCTGGCGCGAGGGCGCGGCACAGGTGGTGCTGCGCCCCGAGCATGCCTGGGAGGGGGCGGATGCTCCGGTGCAGCCGTCGATTCGCAGCACCGCCTATGGCCATGTAAATCAGCTGCGCGACCCAGGAGTTTTCGAGGAGGACGGACGGGTGTTCCTGATCTACGCGGTCGCGGGCGAGAGCGGCATTGCGCTGGCGGAAGTCGAGGGGATCTAGCCAGAAAGAATGTTCTTTTGCTCGGAGGAAAAAGCCCTTCCTTGCTAAATCGTCTGCAGCCGGCTGCAGACGCCGGCATTGGGCTCGCCGGAAACATGCCACCTGGCGGCGGGTGCCCTGGTCATTCAACTCGATCGTCTTGCCATCCTTGACGCGTCGGGTGCAGCGCAAAAACATGCGCCCAATCTACGAATTGGCTTGCACCTTGCAATGACCAAAATCTTTACTACAAACGTTTTGCGACTACAGCAAAATTTAACATTCAAGCGCTAGCGTGCGCATGACGCCCGAAGTCCCATGAATGCAACTGCACGAGAAAGTTGGGCTAACATGGCGCCTGCTCAATTCCCACACGCGAACACCGGAGAAGGTCAATGAAAACCGCGCTACAGCGTAGCGTCAGGACCCTGGTACTGCTGCTCCTCGTCCTGCCCAGCATGGCCGCCATTGCCGCCTACCCCGAGAAACCGATCAAGCTGATCGTCCCCTTCGGTCCAGGCGGGGGCACCGACATACTGGCCCGGCTGGTAGCCGATCGGCTTTCGCAAAGCCTCGGCACACCGGTCGTAATCGAGAACAAAGCCGGCGCCGGTGGCACCATAGGCTCCGACGTGGCAGCCAAATCCGCGCCCGACGGCTACACGCTGCTGATGGCGACCAACGCTACGCTCGCCTTCGCGCCCAGTCTTTACCCGAAGCTGCCGTACAACCCGGTCAATGACTTCACCCCGATTTCCATGATCGCCGTCGGGCCGAGCATCCTAGTGGTCAATCCGTCAGTCGAAGCCAAGGACGTGGCGGAGTTCATTGCTCTTCTCAAACAAAGGCCGGGTGCGCTGAACTACGGCTCGGCCGGCGCTGGATCGATGGCGCACGTGTCGACCGCCTTTTTCGCCCGGCAGTCGGCGACGAACAGCGTGCACATCCCGTTCAAGGGCGGCGCCGCCGCGGTGCAGGAACTGGTCGCGGGACGGCTTCAGTTTATGATCGCCGGTCCGGTCGAGACCATTCCGCTAATCGAGGCCGGCAAAGTGCGCGCGCTCGGTGTCACCACTTCCACCCGCTTCGCGGGCATGCCAAACCTGCCGACCCTGTCCGAAGCCGGCCTGCCTTCGTATGAGATCGCGAACTGGTTCAGCGTAGTGGCGCCCGCCGGCGTCGATCCCGCCATCGCCTCACTGCTGGCGCAGAAGATCACGGCAATCGTGACCGCCCCGGCGATGAAGGCCTTGCTGGTCAAACAGGGGGTGGAGCCGCGATCGATGTCCGGTCCCGCCCTCAAGGACTTTATCAGGGACGATGTCGCGCGCTGGACGCGCGAGATCAAACAGCTGGGCATCACACTGGAATGAGCGGATACCTCGACGGCGATGCGCATCACTGAAGTCTTTGCCCGTATCGCCATCCAGAAATTCGACAGTTTCCTGCACAATCCGCGCGCCGCGTGGATCTGGTAATGGGGTCGGTGTAAGTTATCGCCACACGATCTGGTCGCGTCGTTTGTTTTGTAGCTTGCACCGACCCCATCACCCCCATTCACAGCGGCGGACTACGGACAGGCGATACGGTGGGTGGCGTGATTCACGCGCCGAGGTGGACTAGGGATCTCTCGCGCTGCCGGCAGTGCGAAGACCTCGTAGATGCGGGCGAGCAGCGCGCCATCTTAATAGCGGTGCCGATGGCCTCCGGCCGCACCCAGTGATCGAAGTCCTCCGCTGTCACGTAACCGAGCGCGACGGCGACTTCCCGTGGCGCCTTGCCGTCGTGGTGCGCCAAGAGTGAGATCTCGGCAACGTTCTCAACCGATGCCGCCGATAACTTACACCGACCCCATTAATCCAGATTACGGCGATTCGTAGGCTCCCATGTCGGCGGTGCCGCCGTTGACCCGCGGGAAACCTATGCCGCGCTGATCCGTCGCGAGCCCCAGCGGGTTGCTGCCCGCATTGATCGCGGGGCTGCCGGGCAACAACGCTTGCGTCCGACTCGGCCCGCCGTTCGCCGCCAGGGGCGCGAGCATCGGGTCGATGCCCAGCAGGTTGCCCGTGCCGGTGACGAAGATCGAGCATGTTGGGCAAAGCTTTTCCACGAGCGAGTTGACCGCGTTGATCGTCAAGGTCGGCATCGTGACGGTGTTGCTCGCGAGATCCCCGCCGGCGCTGCTGTTGTTGGCCAGGATCGACGACACGACCGACAGCGTCGGTCGGGCCGTGATGCTCCCCGTTACCGGATAGGTGTCGCCCGAGCTCATGATGATGCCACCCGTACGCGTCGGCGCCGCGAAGTTATCGCTCACCGTGGTGTTGACGAGCTCTAGCGCGGTGTTGCCGAACGCCACCATGGCGCCCGCGGTCGCGCTCGACAGGTTGCCGGAGATCGTCGAGTCGATGATCTTGACCCCCATTGAGCCGGCCGGCGATTGACGATCGACCTGGCTGTTGTGCAGGTGCAGGCCGCCGCTGCGGGTGACGTCCGCCCCGGTCGCGTCGTTCGCCGAGTTCTCGGCGACCTCCGTGCGCTCGATCCGCAACGACTTCATGGACCCATCGAACGCGCCGCCGTGATACACGCGGCCGGCAGTCGGCGGATTGGGCGCATCTACGTGGTTGTCCACGAAGATGCTATCGGTGATCACGATGTCGGCGCGCGACCACGATCTTAGTGCGCCGCCCCGGCCTTCCTGGGTCACCGGCTGCACACTGTTGCCCCGGAACTCGCTGTTAGCGATGGTGACCGAGACAGGCTCTGTGTAGGGCGTGTCGGTCGCGTTCGCGCAGCGCTCGGCGATGTCTACGGCCCCGCCCTTGACATTGAAGGGTGAGGGGGGCACCAGCTCCGTTGCGGTGTTGTTGAGAAACTGCGAATTGAAGATTCCCAGCGTTTGGCCGGCGTATTGCACGTCGGACCGTACCCCGCCACCCGCGCGCGCGACGCTGTTGTCGATTACGACCGAGTCGAGTATGAGGCTGTGCTCGGTGAAGACAGCGCCTGCGGAACCGCCCGATTTCTGCCGCCCGTTGGTCAACCGCAGGCCGGAAATCGACACCAGGTAATCCGGTCCGTCGATCGCCGGGCACGCCGGGTCGGTCGCGAAGATCGAGAAGATCCGGCTGAAGTTGTTAACGTTGAGAATCCCGTTGCCGTCGATGGTGAGGTTGGCTGCGCCCGGGCCGACGATCTGAGTGGGTCCGGAGATCTGTATCTGCCCGCCGGTCAGCACGATGGTACCCGTGAGGCCGGGCGCGAAATCGACGATGTTCGGCCCGGGCGCCAGATTCGCCTGGGCGATGGCGTCGCGCAGGCTGCCAGGTCCGTTGTTGCCGAGATTGGTGACCGTGAAGGTCGCGGGCGGTGCGCCTGCCGGGCCGACGGCGAAGCTGAGCGTCGCCTGCGGCGACGCATTGTAGAGGGCGTTGCCGGGTTGATCGGCGGCGACCGTGCATACGCCGGGGGTGAGAAAGGTCATCATCCTCCCCGTGGCGCCGCCGATCGTGCACACGGACGGCGTCAACGATGTGTACGTGAGCGGCAGGGTCGACGGGGCCGCGGTGGGGCTCGCGCTGGAGGCGCCCACCAGCACCAGTGGCTGGCCCACGGTGACTCCGCTGGGGGCCGGCGCGAAGGCAATCACCTGGCTCGCCGGCGTGATCGTGAACGTTCG
>JBDTWB010000270.1:0-4666 GCA_040006895.1 Casimicrobiaceae bacterium
GATCATCGTGACCTACGACGAGAACGGCGGCTTCTGGGACCACGTGCCGCCGCCCAAGGGTGACCAGTGGGGTCCAGGCACGCGCATTCCGGCGGTGATCGTTTCGCCTTTCGCGCGGCGTGCGACCGTCGATCACACCCCGTACGACACGACGTCGATCCTCAAATTTATCACCCGCCGGTTCGACCTCGAGCCACTGCCGGGGGTGCGTACGGCGGCGGGTGATCTGACCGCCGCGTTCGACTTCACCCGGTAACGCCGGCCCCACCGTTCGTGCCGATGCCCAAGGGGCTCGCCGCGATCCCACGCGGCGTATGGGCGCTCGGCTTGGTCAGCCTGTGCATGGATCTCTCTTCGGAGCTGATCCACGCCATCCTGCCGCTGTACCTGGCGGTCGGCCTCGGCGCGTCCATGCTCACCATCGGCGTGATCGAAGGTGTCGCGGAGGCGATCGCCCTTATCGTCAAGATGTTCTCGGGCGTGGTCTCCGATATGTTCGCCCGCCGCAAGCCCATGGTGGTGCTGGGCTACGGGCTTGCGGCAGCGAGCAAGTTTGTGTTCCCGCTGGCGCCGACCCTGGGATGGGTAGTCGGTGCCCGCTTCGCGGACCGCGTCGGCAAGGGAATCCGCGGTGCGCCGCGCGATGCGCTCATTGCCGACATTGCGCCACCGGCATTGCGCGGCGCCAGCTTCGGATTACGGCAGGCGCTCGACACCGTGGGGGGCTTTGGCGGGCCACTGCTGGCGCTGGCTGCTTTGGCGTACTTCGCGGGTGATTTTCGGGCCGCGTTCTGGGTCGCGGTGGTCCCCGCTGCAGTCGCCGTGGTGCTGCTCCTCGTGGCCGTCGAGGAACCGTCGCGATCCGCATCCGTCGACCGCGGGGCGCGGAAGATGCCGCTGCGGCGGGGCGAAATCCGCCGGCTCGGGTCGCGGTACGCGGCCGTGGTGGCGATTGCCGCCATTCTCACCCTGGCGCGCTTTTCCGAGGCGTTCCTCGTGCTGCGCGCCCAGAACGTCGGCGTTCCCTTCACCCACGCGCCCATTGTCATGGTGGTGATGTCCGTGGTGTATGCCGCCACGGCCTATCCCGCGGGTGCGGCGGCGGACCGTGGCCACGGTGGGCGACTCCTGAGCGCAGGGTTGCTCGCATTGTTCGTCGCGGACATCGTGCTGGCGGGCGCGGACGGAGCCATGCTGGTGTACGTGGGTGGGGCGTTGTGGGGGCTGCACATGGGACTGACCCAGGGCTTGCTGTCGGCGCTGGTGGCCGCGAGCGCGCCCGCCGATCTGCGCGGCACGGCGTTCGGCCTGTTCAACCTGGTGTCCGGTATTGCCTTGCTGATTGCGAGCGTGCTTGCAGGCTGGCTGTGGGAGGTGCGCGGACCAGCGATGACCTTTTTCGCCGGCGCGATCTTCACTGCCATCGCCTGGCTGGCGCTCGTGGTCTACCGGCGCGGCGCCCGGTGGGAGCTTGTCTAGTCGCTCCCCGCGGTGATGCCACGCGATCAATGGCCGCCGCTGATGCCGCGCCGCCCACACCAGCCCGTGCAGTGGGTTGCGGGTCCGCGCGTGGCGGGATGCTTTAGCGCGATCCCTTCCTGGATTCGAATGCCAGATCGCGGACGACACCGCGGTGTGCAATCACCGCATCCTGCCGAACGCAGCGGTTGCCGCCGGCGCGCTTGGCCGCATACATGGCGGCATCGGCGCGCTCGACGAGGGTGATGGGATTCTGGGCATCGTCGGGATACACCGCCATGCCGATGCTGCCCGAAAGTTTCAGCGCTTCCCCCCGGAGGGTGGGCAATGCACACGCACCCAGGATCCGCTGGGCGATCGCCAATCCCTCGCTGGTCGGGTCGCTGTCCTCCAGTACGATCGTGAACTCGTCCCCGCCCAGGCGACAGACACTGTCGCCGATCCGGACCGACGCCGTCAGGCGCGTGGCCATCGTCTTCAGAAGCTCATCGCCGGCATCGTGACCGAAGCGGTCATTGACGGCCTTGAAGCCGTCGAGATCGATGAACAACAGCGCAATGCGCTTGCCGGTGCGCTCCGCGCGGGCCACGGCGTGGGTCAGCCGATCCTTGAAGAGCCGTCGGTTCGGCAATCCGGTGAGCGCATCCAGGCTCGCCAGCTCTTCCAGACGTCTCTGTGTCGCCTTGAGTTCGGAGATGTCGGTGAACACGCGAATGTTGTTCAGGATGCGGCCGTCTTGCTTGACCAGGGCCGCGGTGATCCAGAAATCGAGGATGTGCCCATCCTTGTGCCGCCGCTGCACCTCCGCGGTGACGACGCCGTCACGGCGCTGCCGCGCCGCCCGCTCGGCGGAAGCCTCGGGATCCAGCGGCGCGAACACCGATTCCTCGAGGAGACGGCCGAGCATGTCGTCGGCAAGGAAACCGGTGAGCTTGGTGAAGGCGCGGTTGACCATGATCACCCGGTCGTCGGCATTGGTGACGACGATTGCGTCGGCCGTCGACTCGAAGACCTGCGAGGCGAGCCGGAGGTGATCGGCATCGCGCTGCTCGTTGGTAATGTCAGTGGCGATGGAAATGACGTGTTCGACGTCGCCGTCCGCACCGAAGATGGGGGCACGTACGATACGCAACATGCGCTCGCCGCGTCCCGGGACGTGGAATAGCTCGGCGACTTCCTGGACGACAGGATTGGCGAGCAGCTCGCGATCGCGCGCCTCGATGCGCGCCGCCGTTGCGGGCGGAAACATCTGTTGCGCGGTGTGACCAAGCGCATGCTCCGTGGTCACGCCGTAGACCTCCTCGTCGAAGCGGTTCCAGACGATGACACGGCCGGCGTCGCCGCCGCGCATCGTCCGGACCGTCAGTCCGACCGGCAGACAATCGACGATTGTTCGCAGAAATACCTTCTGACGCTCGATCTCGGCCTCGGCCGCCCGGCGCCGACTGACGTCCGCCGCCGTGATGGCAAGTCCGTCGCCGGCACGCACGACCTGCTGGTGCAGCCACCGCGCATCGATTTGCGGGATCGCCACCTCGAATTCCAGATCGAGCGGTGCTCCGGATTCCGCCGTGTGGACGTATTGTCTGAACAGGCGCGAGGTCGTCCGCAGACCAAGTACTTCGCACAGGCCGCGGCCGGTCAGGTCATCGACGTTTCGCTTCAGCAGCGCTGCGCCCCGCGCATTCGCGAATCGGAAGCGAAAGTCGACGATTACCAGGTTGGCATCGCGCTGCGCATCCAGCAGGAAGAAAGCATCGATGCTGCTCAGCGCCGCGGCTCCGAAGCGGGTTTCACTCTCGTGCTCGCGCCGTTGCGATTCCTCGCGCTCGCGTAGCAGCTGGCTGATCGCCTGCTCGAGGGCCCCGACCTCGTCCTCGCGGCCGCTCGGGACCAGCGCGAAGCTTTGCGGCGTGGAGCGCATGGCCTGGATGGACGCATGGAGTCGCGACAGGGGTGCAAGCAGTCGATACTGGAGCAACCAAAGGAGTGGAATGGCGATCAGCCCAACGAAACCCGCGATGATCAGACCATCGCGCTCCGCGGCCGCGATCGGCGCCAATGCTTCGGACGTCGGAAGTACAGCGACCAGCAGCCATGGAACCGTGTCGAGGGACTTGAACGCAAATAGAGCGTGCTGCTTGCGCGAGTCGTACCCCTCTGCGGCATCCTCCGCGCCCGCCAGGGCGAGGTCGAGTGCCGGCACTTCGCCGCGCACGACCGGCCGCAAAATCCGCGACTGGTCTGGATGGATGATGTAGGCCGGTGAAGTGCTCTTGCTGACCAGCGCGAAGTAGCCCGATCGACCCCATCGAGCCGATGCGAGGTCGCCCAGCATGTTGCTCTTCTCCAGCCTCAACACCCCCGTGAGGGCGGCGATCGGCTTGCCTTGCGCATTGCGAATCGGTGCAGCCACGATCACGATCGGCTCGCCGCGATGCCTGCTCATTACCGCGTCCGAGATCACCGCGCGACCCTCGTTCAGGACCACTTTGAAGTACGCGCGATCACCGATGTTCACATTGGTCCGCCGCGGCAACTGGGGCGCGTCGGCGATCAGCTGACCGGTGTGGTCGGCCACGACGAGATCGTCGAACACGACGAGCAAGGTGGTCTGGGCGAGCAGGAACTCGCGTAGCCGGGCAGGATCGGTGACGTGCTCCGGCGGGATCATGGCCGCCGTGCCGGCGAGCATTTCGCGTGTCTGCCGGAGCCGAGTATCGAGATCGCCTGCGGCATTGGTAACGGCGGAGGTCTCTTGCGCGACGGCGACGCCTTTCAGCCCGTCCCGGACAAGCGAGAGGAGGACGACCGTCAGCGCGCCGATCATCAGGAAACCGAGGATCGTGGTGGCGAGCGCCACCTTGAGCTTGATGCTGAGATTGCTGGGCGCCATGGGGCGTTTCCGGGACTGGGAGGAAATCGGCCCATTACGCCGAATGGACCTCGATCCTGGATCCCTGGGTATCGCGACGGTGGCTCGAACAGAAGGAGGATTCGCGCGCTATTCGTCGCGCGTTCCGGGCCGATGCCGGCGCGGTGCGGGGCGACCGCGGTTGTCGGGCAGTTGACCAGGGCATGCCGGCGCCTTGGCCATCGTCCGAAGCCAGCGCGCTGCCACGCGACTTCGACCCGAGGTACCAGCGTCGGGATCGCGCCGCCGAGGTACCAGCGTCGGGATCGCGCC
>JBDTWB010000271.1:0-4637 GCA_040006895.1 Casimicrobiaceae bacterium
GCGAGCAGCATCAGCTCGATCGCCATGAGCAGGATGATCACGTTCTTGCGATTGAGGAAGATCCCCGCCATGCTGATGGCGAAGAGAATGGCGCCCAGCACCAGGTAGTGCGACAGCGTCGGCGCGGCGAAAATGGACAAGACTGCGCTCCCTCGTTGTTCTTGTTGACGCCCCGGAGGGCCATTCCCTACACCTTGGGGTCGCGTTCTTCCGCGGGCATCGACACGATCCGCAGGCGATCCTGCGGCCGGACCTTCACCTGCTTGCCCGGATCCTGGTAGCGCGTTTCGCGCCGCTGCCGGTGAGTGAGCGCGATGGCGGCGATGATGGCCACCAGCAGGATCACCGCGGCGATCTCGAACGGATACACGTAGTCCGTGTACAGCACCATGCCCAGCGCACGGGTGTTGCCGCCCTTGGGCGCGTCGACCAGGGGCGCGACCACGGGCCGGGCGTAGCTGCTCACCAGCACCAGGGCCATCTCGATGACGATCAGTACGCCGACCGTCGCGCCCAGCGGGATGTAGCTGCGGAACTGGTCGCGCAACGTATCGAAGTTCACGTCCAGCATCATCACCACGAACAGGAACAGCACCATGACGGCGCCCACGTAGACCAGCACCAGGGCGATCGCCAGGAACTCGGCCTGAAGGAGCAGCCACAGGCCCGCCGCCGTGAAGAACGACAGCACCAGCCACAGCGCCGAATGGACCGCGTTGCGGTTGGTGATCACGCGCAGTGCCGCGAAGACCAGGATGGTGGAAAGAGCGTAGAAAACGAAGGTTTGCATGACGTCGAGGGCGCTAGCGGTACCGCGCATCCTGCTCGCGGTCACGGGCGATGTCCTGCTCGTAGCGATCACCGATCGCCAGCAGCATCGGCTTGGTGTAGTAGAGATCGCCGCGCTTTTCGCCGTGATACTCGAGCGTCGCCGTCTCGACGATCGAATCGACCGGACAGCTCTCCTCGCAGAAGCCGCAGAAGATGCACTTGGTGAGATCGATGTCGTAGCGGGTGGTCCGGCGGGTGCCGTCCTCGCGCTGCTCCGATTCGATGGTGATGGCCAGCGCCGGGCAGACCGCCTCGCACAGCTTGCAGGCGATGCAACGCTCCTCGCCGTTGGGATAGCGGCGCAGCGCGTGCAGGCCCCGGAAGCGTGGGCTCTTCGGCGTCTTCTCCTCCGGAAACTGCACCGTGATCTTGCGGGCGAAGAGATGCCGCCCGGTGAGCATCAGGCCGCGGCCGAGCTCGAGCAGCAGCCAGGTGTTGAGGAATTGTCGGACGCGCACGAGCATCGGCGGCCTCAGTGAAAGAGATGGGCCCAGCGGGTCTGCATCATCCCCCCGAGGAAGATGATCCAGACCAGGGTGACGGGAATGAACACCTTCCAGCCCAGGCGCATGATCTGGTCGTAGCGATAGCGCGGGAACGTGGCGCGGACCCAGAGGAAAATCAGCAGGATCGCCGCCATCTTGAGCGCGAGCCAGAAAAAGCCGTCGCCAAAGGGCGCGGCGCCGCCCACCAATGGCAGGCCCTCGGCCAGCACGGCTTCGTTGAGTCCCGGCCACGGCGCGAGCCAGCCGCCCAGGAACATGACCGACGCGAGCGCCGCGATCAGGATCATGTTCATGTACTCGGCCAGGAAGAACACCGCGAACGCAACGCCGGAGTACTCGACGTGGAAGCCGGCGACGATCTCCGACTCGCCTTCCGCGACGTCGAACGGATGGCGGTTCGTCTCGGCAATGCCCGAGACGATGTAGACGACGAACAGCGGCAGCAGCGGAATGAAGTACCAATGCGACAGCCCGCCGTCCTGGCCGCGCACGATGTCGCCGAGATTGAGGCTGTTGGCCGCCATCAGCACCCCGACCAGGGCGAAGCCCATGGCGATCTCGTAGCTCACGATCTGCGCGGCGGAACGCAGGCAGCCGATGAACGCGTACTTGGAATTCGAAGCCCAGCCGGCGAGGATGATCCCGTACACCCCGATCGAGGTCATCGCCAGGACGTAGAGCAGTCCGGCATTGATGTCGGCCAGCACCGCGTTATCGGTGAACGGAATGACCGCCCACGCCGCGAGCGCCGGCGCGAGTGCCAACATCGGCGCGATGAAGAAAAGATAGCGATTCGCCCCTGTGGGAATCACGATCTCCTTGAAGATCAGCTTCAGCACGTCGGCAAACGGCTGCAGCAATCCCAGCGGGCCGACCCGGTTCGGGCCAATGCGCACCTGCATCCAGCCGATCACCTTGCGCTCGGCGAGCGTGAGATAGGCCACCGACAGGATCAGCGGGATGGCGATGGCCACGATCTTGGCCATGGTGTAGACCAACGGCCACGCGGGACCGAAAAAGGACTGCACGGAGCCGAACATCCCGTTCATGTGGCCTCCGCCGGTTCCGACTGGTGCGCAAGCTCGACCGTCACGATCCCGTGCAACCCGGGAAGCATCGCCGTCGTCGGATGCGCCGCACTGATGCGCACGGCCCCTTCCGGCACCGCGGGATCGGCCATCGCCACGAGCACGGTTTCGCCGGCGCCCTGGCGAATGCGTACGTCCGCTTCGGGGGCGAGGCCGAGTCGAGCGAGAGTCGACGGATGCATGCGGGCCATCGGCGGCCGGGCATCGGCTGTCTTCTGCAGCGACGGCGCGCGGCGCACGATCGGGTCGGCGGCATAGATCGGCACGTCGGCGATCCGCTCGAGTTGCCCGTGGCCACTGTCACGGCCCCGCGCATTCGCACCGGCCGGCGCGGCGATGGCCGCGCGAGTGCCGTTGTCCAGCCGTGACGCGATCTCGTCGCGGGTCTTGGGCAGTCCCGCCCGCACCTCGTCGAGATTGTCGAAGTCGAATCCCGCGACGTCGAGCATGGCACCCAGCACCCGCAGCACCTTCCACGCCGGACGGGCCTCGCCGAAAGGCGGCACCACGCCCTGGAAGGTTTGCACCCGTCCCTCGCAGTTGACGAACGTGCCGGCGGTCTCGGTGAACGGGCCCACCGGCAGGATCACGTCGGCGTAGGCCGTGCCCTGCTCGTACGGGGAAAGCACGACTACGAACTCGGCACCCTCGAGCGCGGCCCGGGCCGCGACCGGATCGGCGCAGTCGAACTCGGGCTCGGCATGCAACAGCAGATAGGCAGCGCAGGGCTCGGTCCACAACCTAAGGGCATCGCGACCACCCTGGAGCGGCAACGCCGCGGCGACGTAGCCGCCGAGGCTGTTCGCGGCCTCGGTGAGGCACCCAACCTTGGCCCCGGTGATCTCCGCGAGATGCTGCGCCAGCGCCATGAGTTGCGACGCGTCGGGATGCTGTTCGGCAATGTTGCCGAGCAGGATGCCGCGGCGCTCGCCCCCGGCGAGGCTCTCGGCCATCTGCTGGGCCGACTCGTGCGGTTCGATGTCTCCAAGGCCATCGGGCACGTCGCGACCGGCAGACTTGGCTGCGGCCACCACCACCTCGGCGAGGCCCCGAACGAGTTCGGACGGCGGGACCGCCAGGGTGTTGGCGACGGGCATCAGCCAATCGTCGGCGACCACGTGCAGCATCGAGATCTGGGCACCCTTCTTGGCGGCCTGGCGCAGGCGCTGCGCAAGCAGCGGCTGCTCCTTGCGCAGGAAGCTGCCGACGACCAGCGCGCGGTCGAGGTTGCCCACCTCGGCGATGGTCATGCCGAGCCAGGGGATGCCAGACCCTGCACGATCTTCGCGGAAGTCCGTCTGGCGCAGCCTAAAATCGATGTTGTCGGAGCCCAGACCCCGGGTGAGCCTGGCCGCGAGCGCCATCTCTTCCAGGGTGGAATGCGGCGACACCACGGTGCCCAGTCCATGGCCACCGCGTTGGTCGAGCGCGGCCCGCAGCCCGCGCACGGTGAACTCCATCGCGGTCTGCCAATCGACCGGCTTCCACGCCCCGTTCTCCCGGATGAGCGGAGTCGGCAGCCGGTCGGGGCTATTCAAGCCTTCATACGAGAAACGATCCTTGTCGGAGAGCCAGCACTCGTTGATCGCCTCGTTCTCGAGCGGCAGGACCCGCATCACCCTGTCCTTGGCCACCTGCACGACGAGGTTGCTCCCAAGCGCGTCGTGCGGCGAGATCGACCGCCGCCGGCTCAGCTCCCAGGTGCGGGCCTTGTAGCGGAATGGCTTCGACGTCAGCGCACCGACCGGGCACAGGTCGATCATGTTGCCCGACAGCTCGGAGGCGATCGCATCGCCCACGAAGGTGACGATCTCCGCATGCTCGCCGCGACCGCGCATGCCGAGCTCCATGATGCCGGCGATCTCGGTGCCGAAGCGCACGCAGCGGGTGCAATGGATGCACCGGGTCATCTCCTCGCCCGCGACCAGCGGGCCGAAGTACTTGTGGAACACCACCCGCTTCGGCTCGGTGTAGCGGGAATTCGACGCGCCGTAGCCCACCGCCAGGTCCTGCAGCTGGCACTCGCCGCCCTGGTCGCAGATCGGGCAATCCAGCGGGTGGTTGATCAGCAGGAACTCCATGACGCCCTTCTGGGCATCGACCGCGACCTCGGAATGGGTCCAGACCTTCATGCCGTCGGTGGCGGGGGTCGCGCAGGCCGGCAGCGGCTTCGGCGCCTTCTCGACCTGCACGAGGCACATGCGGCAGTTCG
>JBDTWB010000272.1:0-4634 GCA_040006895.1 Casimicrobiaceae bacterium
GCGTCGCGGGAACGAGCAACGGGGAACCAGGGAACCAGGGAACCAGGGAACCAGGAGCGAGAGGCACCTCGTGGGGGGCGCCAGAACCGCTTCTGGCTGCCTCAGCGATTGCCGTACCGCTGCCGGTGAGCGTGCGCGGGCGCACGGACCGATCGCTCCACCGGCCGCGCAGCGAACCCCAGCAATGGCTGCAGCCGCCAGTCCGTGTCATCGGGAGGGAACGGCTTGGCGAGAATGGCATCCGGACGAAGCAGCGCCGGCAGGCCCAGGTCGAGCCACAACCGTTGCAGGCTGCGGATGCTTTCCGTGTTGCGCCCGCGCATGCCCGGGTCATGTTGCCGCTGGTCCGGATGCGAGCGAAAGCCCGAGAGCGGGGTGGTCCGATAGACGGCATGGCCCTTCAGGAGTAGGGACGTCCACATCACCATGTCGATGATGCCGTGACCGTGCTCCCCGCGAAAGCCGAAGCCGTTCGTGGCCACGGCTTCGAATTCGTCCTTGCGGAATAGCGCGGTGGTGGGTTCGCCGACAGTGTTGAGCCCGGCCATCAACATCGCGTTGGCGAGGGTATGGCCCGCCACCAACGTGTCGCGCGCCGCGATCGGCGTGGTCGCCGGCGAATCGGGCAATGCCTCGGATTCGGGACCGATCCGGCGCCGCCGCGAGGTCGCCAGGGTCACGTCGGGTGCGCGGCGAAACGCCTCCAGCAACTCGGCGACCGCGGTCGGCGCGAGCAGATCGTCGTCGCACAGGAACTTGATGAACGTTCCCGACGCGCGCTCGAAGGTGCGCAGGAAATTGCCGCGGGGACGCAAGCGCGATGCATTGCGCTCGTATCGAATCGATCGCCGTCGCTGGCGGGCCGCTACCAGCGCCTCGATCGTCGTGTCCGCGGAGTCGTCGCACACCACGATCTCTAGGGGATCATAGGTCTGCGCCAGCGCGCTATCGAGGCACGCTGCGAAGTAGCGTGCGTTGTACGCGGGGATCGCGATCGTCACCAACGGATCGCCATGCAGCGTCCGGTCGCGTTTGGTGAACGCTGCGCTGCTGCCACCGGCCGCGTCATGGTCGGTGGCGTCCGCTGGCGTCGATGCAACGGCACCTTCGACCGCGTCGAGCGGGTCGAGGCCGACGATTCGCACCAGGCTGCCGAGGACGCGCAACGCCGACACCGCGAGCGTGAGCACCCCTCCGGGGCGGAGCACGCGCCGGCACTCGATGAGCAGGTTCAGGCGCTCGCCCGCGGATAGCCCTGCGACCATCGCGCCCAGCACGATCGTCGCGGCCGCAGCGTCCTCGAATGGCAATTCCTCCGCGGCGCGAAGCGGCACGTCGGCGTCGCGATGGGTGTCGACTGCGAGGGCGCCGGGTTGTGCCGGCAACCCGGTTGCGATATGCAGCGCCAGGCCGGCGGGATTCACGGGGATCGCTGCCACTCTCCGTCCCCTGCGAGGCGGGCGACATCGCGCGGATCGGCGGCCCGCGCGACCCGCGACTGAAAGGATTCCGCTGCCGCGGGCCGAACGTTGTCCACTGCCGGCAGCGAGCGTCCGGTGAACGCGACGATCGCCGCGGCGACCTCGTCATGCCCGAGCAGCCAGCGATCGATGGTCCCGCCGGTGAAGCGGCCGTTGAATTCGTGGATCAGGATCTCGCCGCGCGCGTTCTTCTCGCATTGCACGTTGAGCGGTCCGCGCCAGCCTTGCGCGGCGAACGCGTGCGCGCAGCGCTCGCCGATCATGCGTGCCGTGGGATCGGGGTCGGCGCGCACAACCTTCGACCGACGCATGAACCGTTCATTGAGGGTTGTAATGACGTGCACGATCGAACCGTCGGGTGCGATCAACGCCTGGATCGAGTGCTTGACCCGCTCGAAGCTGTGATAGAGGGGGACTCCATGCGCGGCCATCGACGCGAGGTATTGGTCGAGGGCTTGCGGATCGCCCAGGAACTCCTGAACCACGTAGCCGTTGCGCGCAAGCATGGTCGCCACCTGCGCTTCGGTGTGGAGCAGGAACACGTCGATGGCGGCATAACCGCGCCGCGGCTTCGCCACGAGCGGCAGTCCGTAGGTGGCGACGAAGCGACGCTGGACCTCAGCGGGCGACGCGATGAGGCAGGCTGCGAACGGCAGGCCGTGGGCGCGGCTGAATTCATGGCTCGACCACTTGTCGACAATCACTTCGGCCGCGGAACGCGAGCCACAAAGGAGGTGCCGGGCGAGCGCCGGCCGGCGTTCGCGCAGTCCGGCCAGGAAGACCACGTCGTCGTCGCGGCACGGAATCACCAGGTCGATGCGCTCGCTTTCCATGACGGCCAGCAATCGCGCTTCGAACGCGTCGGGGTCGGCCGCCGTCTCGGGAGCGATGAACACGGCATCGAGATCGAACAGCGCCGGCTCGGTCGCGACACTCGAGATGGCGACGACGTGGACGTCTGGGCGCCGGCGCGCAAGCGTGGCGAGCACGTTCTGCCCGACCTGCGTACCGGGGGACAGAACGAGCAGGCGAATCTTATTGGGTGGCGACATGGCGGACGAGCTTTGCGCTGGGCCGATGAGGATGCCATCGTTACCGTGTCGGCGCCAGCATCGCCCGTCTTGGCAGCGCGTGAGCGTGCAGCCGGCCGGCGCGCCGCACCGCCGCTCCAAAGCTCGATACGCGTGGAGTGCGCTCAGTACGTCTCGACGTGGTAGCGGCCCTGGGTTCGCAGCGCGGGCAGCAGCGCGTCCCAGTCGAGAGCGTGCGCGCGACAGGCATCGCGCATCGCTTCGTCGACCCCGTGCTCCATGTCCTTCAGGCCGCAGATGTAGACGTAGCAGTTCGAATCCGACAGGAACCGCACCACGTCGGCAGCGCGCGCGCGGATGAGGTCCTGCACGTAGCGCTTGGGCGCACCCGGGGTCCGCGAGAACGCAAGATTGATGTCGATGAAGTCCTTGGGCAGCTTCATCAGGGGTCCGAAGTATGGCAACTCGCCTTCCGACCGTGCTCCGAAGAAAAGCATCAGTTCGCCGTCCTTATGCTGGCCGAGCAGGCGGCGGCGATGCTCGGTCATGGCGCGCATCGGTGCCGAGCCGGTGCCGGTGCAGACCATGAAGAGGCTCGCGCCCGGATGGTTGGGCATCAGGAACGTGGTCCCGTACGGGCCTACTACGTGCACCTTGTCGCCTTTGGCGAGGTCGCACAGGTAGTTCGACGCGATGCCTCGCACCGGGACGCCCGCATGGTCCTCGGTGACCCGCTTCACGGTCAACGAGAGGTTGTTGGTTCGCGGCCGCTCGCCGTCACGCGGGCTCGCGACCGAGTAGAGGCGCACATGATGGAGAAGCCCCTGCTGATCCTGGCCCGGCGGCACGATGCCGATGGTCTGCCCTTCCAGTACCGGCAGGCTGGTCGTGCCGAAGTCCAGCACGATATGGCGGATGTCGCTGGTCGCGTCGTCCGCGGTGAGACGAAAGTTGCCCGAAACGGTCGCCACCGCCGGGTTGGTCGGTGTGTACAGATTCGTGCAGGGCTGCGCCGCGGACCACGGTGCGGGAGCCGGGCCCCCTTGCCCGGCAGCGGCCTCCGCAGTGATCGCCGCGACGTCCGCCGGCAGGTCCGTTTCCGACGACGCGGCCGCCATGGCTGCTCCCGCCGGGAGAACGTCCCAGCCGAGTTGCTCCACCAGGCTATAGACCTTTACCTGCGGCACGTTGCGCCAGCTGTCGATCGCGCCCGTCGGGCAGGGCGAGATGCAGGCGTTGCAGCCGTCGCACACGGCCGGATCGACCACGTAGTTGCGGCTGTCGTGGCTGATCGCGTCGATCGGGCAGGTCTCTTCGCAGGTGTTGCAGCGAATGCAGATCTCCGGATCGATGAGGTGCTGGCGGACGACCTCGGCGGTGGATTGCGTCATGGCGCGTGGGCTCAGTTGAAGCGCACGTAGGCGAAGTCCGCCGCCTGGTTGTCGATGCCGCGTGCCGGCGGTGCGATCCAGTTGGCGAACTTGCCGGGCTCGGCCACCCGGCCCATCAACGACGTGACGAAGGCGCGGTCCCCTTCGGTGGGCAGCCAGTGGTCGACCCTGGCCTGCCATTCGGCATCACTCACCACACGGCCGGCCGGGTCGACGTGGGCCGCCGCGAGGGGGCCGATGCGACGATGAAAGGCTTTGTGAGGCACCTCGAGTACGAACGTGACCCCCGCCTTGGCAAGGATTCGGTTCCACCGCTCGACCCCGGCCTTGGCGTCGCGGATGAAGTCGTCACGCAGCTTCTCGTTGAGGGCGTTCAGGGCCGGCGCCTCGACGCTGACCAGTTGCGCATCGCGGACCTCGAGTACGGGGTAGGTGGCGCCGGCGAGCAGATGATCGTCGTCGATCTTGGTTTCCTCGAAGCGGCCCTTGAGCCCGGTCGAGTAGAACGTCGCCGCATTCGAGGATACGTCGGCGCCGAAGAGATCCATGGTCACGCTGAAATGGAAGTTGAGGTAGCGCTGGAGGGTGGGCAGATCGATGACCCCAAGCGCGCGCAGGGCCGCGGGATCATCGGTTCGATGTCGAGCCATCGTGTCCGCGGTGCGTTGCAGGATGCGTCCCACGCCGCTTTCGCCGACGAACATGTGGTGCGCTTCCTCGGTCAGCATGAA
>JBDTWB010000273.1:0-4592 GCA_040006895.1 Casimicrobiaceae bacterium
GTGCCGACCGTCAATGGCGGCGATGGCAGAGTCGGTCCGGCCCGGCTGGCCTCACAAGGTGTCTTTGACCCGTTCCCACGTGTGCTCCATGTGCTCGATGAGCACGGCGGCGAGCGCGTCGGCGTCGCGCGCTTCGAGCGCCCGGATCATGCGCGTGTGCTCGGCGAGTGCCTCGCTCCATTGCCGCGTCTCGCGGTTGCCGATGTAGCGGATGCGCTTCAGGCGAGACTGGATCGAGGCATGCGCCGCTTCGAGCGCTGTGTTGTCGGCGAGATGCAGGATGGCCGAGTGGATGCGTTGGTTGAGCTTGAAGTATTCGAGCCGGTCGCCCGCTGCGAACTGTCGGTTCATGGCGTCGTGCAGTTGGCGTACCCCGGCGATGTCGGCGTCACTGGCGACGTGGCATGCAAGGCGCGCGGCGAACGCTTCGAGGACGCCGAGCACGTCGAGCATGTCGCGCACGTCCTTGGCGCCGAACCGCCGCACCACCGCCCCGCGCGCCGCGACGAGCTCGATCAGGCCCTCGCTCGCCAGGAACTTCAGGGCCTCGCGGAGGGGGGTCCTGGAAACGCCGAGAGTCGCGCCGAGCTGTCCCTCGTGAATACGCGTGCCGGGCGCGAGGGTGCCGTCGATGATGAGATCCCGGACTCGCGTGACGACCTCGTCGTGCAGGCTGCGGCGTGCGATCGGGGCGGGCGAGGCGATGGGTCCCGGGGCGGGCAGGGAGGATGAGGGCATCGGGCTTTTGGGTTGGGTGGGAGATTGACCCGAGCCGGCGGTGGGACCGGCCGCGCTGAAGGTGACTGAGTGGCCTTGCGAGCTGCGGCCGGTCGCCGATCCCCAATCTAATTGAATGCTGCATGCAGTATACAGGGCGGCGTTACCGGGTTACACTCGCCGCCGCCCGCTGCTAATGCCGGGCACAACGACCGCGGTGAGGACGAGTGGCAGATCCGACCGGCACGGCAACCGCAGTCCCGGCGCGGGACAGCGCCGAATTCGCCATCGTCGATGCGCACCAGCACTTCTGGGACCTCGCCGCGAACTACTATCCCTGGCTGCGCGACGAGCCGCCGATCCCGTTTCGCTACGGCGACTACCGGGCGATCCGCAGGACCTATCTTCCGGCCGACTATCGCCACGACAGTGCGCCCTACCGCGTGGTGGGCAGCGTCTACGTGGAAGCGGAATGGGATCCGGCCGACCCCATCGGCGAGATGCGCTACATCGACCGGCTGCGCGAAGAGCAGGGCCTGCCGACGGTGGCCGTGGCGCAGGCCTGGCTCGATCATGCCGACGCGCCCGCGCTGCTCGAGCAGCAGGCGGCGTTCGGATTCGTGCGCAGCGTGCGCCACAAGCCGCGCGCGAATCGCGCCGCGGGGGATGGCGAGCCCGGTGGCATGACCGATGCGCGTTGGCGGGCCGGGTTCGCACGACTCGCACCGCTCGGACTGCGCTTCGACCTGCAGACGCCATGGTGGCATCTCGCCGAGGCCGCCAGCCTGGCGGCCGACTTCCCCGAGACGCAGATCATTCTGAACCACACCGGGTTGCCCGCTGATCGCAGTGCTCAGGGGCTGGCTGCCTGGCAGAGTGCGATGCGCGGGCTCGCCGAGCAGCCGAATGTCGCCGTCAAGATCTCCGGCCTCGGCCAGTCGCAGCCGAACGGGGCCTGGACCGTCGCGGCCAATCGCGACATCGTGCGCACCACCATCGACTGCTTCGGCGTGGCGCGCTGCATGTTCGCGAGCAACTTCCCGGTCGACAGCCTGTGCGCCTCGTTCACGACGATCTTCGACGGTTTCCGGGAAATCGTGCGCGATTTCGCGGTGGGCGATCAGGACGCGCTGTTCCGCGGCAATGCGCTGCGCATTTACGCAATGGAGTGACGATGGAGCGTCTCGCGATCGGTTACGTCGGTGTCGGCCTCATGGGATTGCCCATGGTCCGGCGCCTGCTCGGGCTCGGCTACTCCGTGCGCGCCTACGATATCGTCGCGGCCCAGGTGGAAGCGGCTGCTGCTGCGGGGGCTCAGCCGATGGCCTCGCCTGCCGACGCCTCCCGCGACGTGGACGTCGTCCTGCTCAACCTGCCCACCACCGACGCCGTCGAAGAGGCGGTGTTCGGGGCGCAAGGGGTTGCCACCGCCTTGCGCCCACCCCAGGTCGTCGTCGATTTCTCGACCGTCGAGGTGGGACGCGGCAAAGCGCTCGCCGCCCGCCTGCGCGAGACGACCGGATGCGGCTGGATCGATGCACCGGTCTCGGGTGGACCGCCCGCATCCGGAGGCGGGACGCTCACGGTCATGGTGGGCGGCGACGCCGAGGAGATCGCGCGCGTGGCGCCGCTGATGGCCGACGTGGCGGCGCGTTTCACCCACATGGGTGGCAGCGGCAGCGGACTGACGGCCAAGATGATCAACCAGCTCATCGTGGGTTGCGGCCACGCGGTGATGGCCGAGGCGCTGGTGCTCGCCGAAGCGGCCGGCATCGACGCGGCGCGGATCCCGGAGTGCCTGGCCGGTGGCCACGCCGATGGCACGCTGCTGCAGAAACTCTATCCTCGCATCGCGGCGCGCGATTTCGCGCCCCAGGGCTACGCACGCCAGCTCCTGAAGGACCTGGAGATGGTCAATACGCTGGCCGGGTCGCTCAAGGCGCCGGTGCCCATGGCCGGCGAAGCGTTGTCGCTGTACCGCATGCTGATCCGCCGTGGCCACGCCGAGCTCGATACCGGCGCAGTCTTCAAGCTATACGAACGCGACGCCCAGTCGCCTACGTGGACGCAACCAACGGGCGCCGAGCCCGATCACCAGGAGGAAACACCATGAAGTCTCGCCCAGGCCTGATGCTTTCGGCCGTCGTGCTGGCCGCCGCGCTGCTGGCGCCGTCTGCCCACGCCCAGATTAAGCTGCGCTACGCCCACGTCGGCGTCGCCAATGCCCCGCAAACGCTGTATGCCGACGAGGTCGCCAAACTCGTGAAGGAGCGCACCAATGGCCGGATCGAGATCCAGGTGTTCCCCAACTCGCAGCTCGGTGGGGTGGGGGAGCTGGTCGACGGCGTGAAGTCGGGTGCGATCTCGATGGGCCATCACGATTTCGCCTCGCTCGGCAAGATCGTGTCGACGACGGCCGTGTTCAACACGCCCTTTGTCTACCGCGATGCGGCCCACGCCATGCGCGCCACCGATCCGCGCCAGTCCCCGGCCCTGGAGAAGATCAACCAGGAGTTGGTCGACAAGGGGAGCATGCGCATCGTCGCGAGTCTTTTCCAGGGCACGCGTGAGCTCACCTCGAAGGAGAAGGTGCTCTCGCCCAAGGATATGCAGGGCAAGAAGTACCGCGGCGTGCCGATCAAGCTGTGGTCGTCGATGCTCACCGGGATGGGCGCCGTGGCAACGCCGGTCGAAGTCTCGGAGCTTGCCACCGCGCTCGCGACCGGCCTGGTGGTCGGTCAGGAGAACCCGCTGCCGAACATCTACAACCTCAAGCTCTACGAGGTGCAGAAGTACGTGATGATGACCAATCACATGCAGTCGGTGCTGGCGGTGTTCGTCAACGAGAAGGCGTGGCAGGGAATTCCGGCCGCCGACCGCAAGATCATGCAGGACACGATGATGGAAGTCGGCATGAAGACCCTCGACTGGGACCGTGATACCGCCGCCAAGTATCGCAAGGACCTGGAAGCCAAGGGCATGGTGTTCGTGGAGGAGAAGGATGGTCTCGACGTCGAGGCCTTTCGCAAGGCCGTGCTCGCGCAGGTCGGGAAGGACTTCCCCGACTGGACGGGCTACATCGACCAGATCCGCGCCGTCAAATAAGGTGCACGCGAGCGTGAATCCCTCGACGATGAACTCGGTCGGCACCCGGCACGGGCAATCCCCGGCGCGGCTCGCCGGTGCCCGCGGTCGCGCGGGGGTCGCAAGCGCCGCCGCGCCGTCCCCAGGCGCTCGCCCCCTCTTCGGGAGGGGGTTGGCGCAGCCCACCCAGTTGGCAAGCGCGGAAGAGGTTGCCCGATGAACTCGCTCGCGGCAATGCGTGCTGCGGTGCGCTGGATCAGCCTGCTGCTGCTGGCTGCGCTGGTGATCACGCCTCTCGCGCAGATCACCATGCGCGGCATTTTCAACGTGCCCATGTCCGGCGCGGAGGAGCTCGCGCGCTATTTTCTGATCTGCATGACCTTCCTCGCCGCCTCGTACGTGACCGAGCAGGGCGGACAGATCAGGATGGAGGAGTTCCAGAGCCTGTTGCCGCCGCGCGCGCGCTGGGTGCTGCAGCTCGCCATCGAGCTCGCGGGGGCGCTGATGTTCGCGACTCTGTTCGTCGCCGCGGTCGTCACCATCGCCGGCAACCTGCAGAACCAGACTGCGACTCTGGAGATGCCCTTCTGGCTGTTCATGGGGCCCTTGGCGGTCGGCGCGCTGCTGCTCGTCGTCGAGACCCTGGCGATGCTGGCGCATACGTGGCGGCGCCGCCGTCCCGAAGACAAGAAGACCGTTCTTACCTGAAGGCCCCGGATGGAAGGTTTCCTGGTCGTCCTCGCGTTCCTGATCCTGTTCGTGCTGGGGTTCCCGGTCGTGCTGGCGATCGG
>JBDTWB010000274.1:0-4568 GCA_040006895.1 Casimicrobiaceae bacterium
CGATGCCGAGCACGCGCGGGTTGATGTCCCAGCCCGTCATCGTGACCGTCATGTCACGCGAGCCCTCGCCGAGCTCCTTCATGACCGCACCCGTTCCGGTGGGGTAGTACTCGATGCAGCTGTTCAGCTCCTTGAGATAGGCCCAGGTCTTTTCCCAGCCGTTCACCGGATCCTTGGGATTTTTGTCGCCGAGGATGTATGGCAGGCCCATGATGAAGGTACGTCCGGGGCCCGAGTTCGCCGGCCGTGCGTAGATGAGGCGGTTCGGATTGGCCTTGCACCACGCAAGCAATTCCTGTGGCGTGGTCGGAACCTGCTTGACCTTGTCGGGGTTGTACTCGAGCAACGGGCCAGCGGGCATGAAGGTAACCGCAATGCCGTAGTTTGCGGCGAGCTTTTGCATCTCCCCGGCAGCGGGCTGGTAGTTGGCCATCAGGTTGGGAAACTTGGCGTTGTAGTTCGGCAGGATTTGCTGCAGGACACCCTGCTCGATCCCGGCTGCGAGGAAGTCCGTGCCGGTCAACACCAGATCGATGTCGCTGCGTCCCGCACCCTGCATGGCTTTCAGCTTGCCCGGGAGCTCGGGTGACGGCGCCTTGGTGAATGTCACCTTGCCGAGCACGTTGCCATGGGACTTCTGGTATTGCTCGATCGCGTCCTGCGTCAGCGCGAGATTGCCGGCCACGTCGACGACGTTGATACTCACGGGGCTCGACGGCATGGCGGGCACTTGAGCCCGGACGCCCACCGAAAACAGCGCGGCAGCGCCCATGGCCGCGGCGCTCGCACGCAGCAAAAGACGCCGCTTGGCTTCTCTTCCGATCTTCTCGTACATGGATCCTCCTTCGGATGACGACGCGCCTTCAGTGGCAGGTCGGTAGTGATGATGGGGACGGGGTTGGGGCGGGGATTGCGGTTGGGGTCGGGAGCAACGTCCGGCGCGCACGAGCCGGGCATCTGCATGTCTCGTCGCGTGGCCCGACAACGCGCGCGACAGGGCGTTCGCTGGCGACACGCGGCTCAAACCTTGCGGGCGGTACGGCGCCCGGTGGCGGCAGGCTTGGCGCGCTGCGCCCGTCCCGAGCGGGCGCGCTTCCCGGATTCGCCGAGCTCGATGCTGCGCTCGAACTCGCGCGCCACGCGGGAGAGATGGCCGCGCATCGCCTCTCGGGCAGCGTCCGCATCCTGTCGCTCGATGGCGCCGACGATCGCCTGGTGGTCGAGCAGAGTCCGGGCGCGCAACGCGGGAGTGTGGAAGTGACGTTCGGTGCGTCGCCATAGCTCGCTGCGACGCTGATCCCAGAGGGTGCCAATGACCCACGCCAGGGCACCGTTGCCCGTGGCTGTGGCGATTCGCTCATGAAACTCGCGATCGGCAGCGTCTCGTTCCGCGAAGTCGTCGTCGTGGGTACGCATGCGCTCGATGCTAGCCTTGAGGGCCTCGAGGTCCTGGGGGGAACGGCCGCGCGCGGCCAGGGCGGCCGTCTCCCCTTCGATCACGCTGCGCGCGGCCAGCAGCTCGAACGGCCCGGGTCCCGCGTCGGCATCGGCGGTGACGAGAGGAGCGCTGGCCCTGGTCGCAGCATCCCGAACGAAGATCCCCGTGCCGACCCGGACTTCGACGAGGCCCGACAGCTCGAGCGAGATGATGGCTTCACGCACCGACGTGCGCGACACGCCGAGCAGTCCGGCAAGCTCGCGCTCCGCAGGGAGCTTGGCCCCTGCGCGGTACTCGCCTTGTTCGATGAGAGTCGCGATCTGCCCGGCAATTTGCCGGTATAGCCGCAACGGCTCGACAGCCTGCAATGGCACTGTGTCTCCTCCACGCGTGCGTTCGTTGGCACGTGACGCGCCGGCCTCTGGGGGTCGATCGCGAGCGTGGCGGACTGTACGCCGGGGGGGCCATGAGGTCAAGTGGCCTGACCACCGGGCCACTGCGCATCATTTTGGCGTTCGTGGTGCACTCGGTACCGCGCAACCGCATTGCGATCCGCGGCACACCGGACCCATCGCCTGCCCAGGGACCGCCGCAGACCGACGGCGACACCCTTGCCGCCGGCGACCACGGCGGCACCCGTGCCGAGGACAAGCACCGCCATGCTCCGCGCTGTGCGCAACCCCGTCAGGGAAAACGGCTGAGGGCCGCGCTCGAGGGCAGTGCGCTCGTCGCCGTTACGCGGTGCTGTGCGGAATCTCCCTGGCCGCAGGAGCTCGGGCGGCACCGAATCGCCGCCCATGAGCCATGAAAACGATGGACCAGGTCTGTTGGCGATGCGGGCTCGCGCTACACGACGCTTTTCGGGCGGCCTTGACCCAGGCGGCCTGCTAGGGACGAAGGAAGCCCGCGTGTATCGAGACGGGAAATGCCAGGCGTTCGCCAGCGGCTGTATTGAGCACGGACATGACGGCGTTGCGATCGTCCGGTGCACCGGGCGTCGACGCGTCGCCGTTCTGCACGCAGGAAGCCTGCACGTAACCCGCAACACCCCGTACTGCAGTGGTGGCCTCGATGTGATATTCGAGCAAGTCGTTGTCGAACCTCAACTGGTTATCGACGGGCATGACATCGAAGGGATCGAGAGGCAGACAAGTTGTTTGCTGGTACAAGAGTGCTTTCTCGGAGGTGCGCATCCTCGTGTGGTCCCCAGGCAGCAGCGCGGCGGCAAGGCGAGGCTTGGGGACGATCTCTCCGCCGAGAGCCGCCTTGGACATCGACCTCTCCTTCACCGCGGAGCGCTCGCTGTCCGTCAGGACCGCCACGCGGAAGAAGCGACGACTCGGCAGGTCGACGACACGGATGGAAGGATCGGACAGGTTTCCGAAGCTCAGCTGCAAAGACAACGTGAACGGCGTGAAGCAACCTGCGTTGAGCTTGCGGCTGCCCACGGTTCCCGCCAGGCACGTACGTGGTTGCACCTGTTCGAGCAGCGCCTGGCTTTGTGCCACCTGGGCGCGGGTGTAGACCCTGCTGCCGATGTGAACGTAGTCGCTCGCATTGAAATAGGTGAAGTAGCTGGGCTCGGAGATATCCCGGGTGCCCACCGCGACGACGTCGCGCTCGGCCGTCGTCACGTCGCGACCAAGCGCGCCACGATATACCACCTGCAGGTAGACATCGCTTGCACCGAGCGGCACGGGCGACGCCGAAAAATCGAAGGCCAAAGGCATCGACTGGCCTGCATTCAACGAGAGGTTGATCGGCTTGGAAACCACGATTTCTTCGGCGCTGTCGTCGATGTCAAGCTGCCCGGGCGTTGCGGAGTTGCCACCCCGGCACTTGTTCGGGCCGTTGCCCGGCGCGCCATATTCCCCGGAAAGATCAGCCCGGTAACACAGATTGCGGTGGAACTTGGCCACGGCGACGACCAGACCATCCAGCATGTGTTGTGGATGCTCCACCCCATCGTCCACGAGGGGAGGCGTGGCATTGGTGAGTTTCAGGCGGATCACCGGGAACCCGCCTCCGCCCGCTGCGTCGACCAGGCCATAGACGCCCTCCGCGGGCGGATCGATCCGCAACCGGGGATTGAAGAAGTAGTCCAACAGGCCCGCCGAATACGCGACCGCACGCGGAACGAGCAGCGATGCGCGATCGTCGAATGTGCCGGTGTCCAGCGAGAACGACGAAGCTTGTCCTGCACCGGTCGCCGCCAGCGCGTCGTCCCATTGGCTGCTCCGGGTCATGCGGACCGGTTTCGAGTGCGCCTTGGCGTAGGCGTCGTATACCGGAGCGATCCAATACTCTTCCTTGATTCCAATCGACGCTGAGATCACCTGCCGGGTATACGCCGTGGGATCGCTGGGAGGCGACGGATATTTGCCATCCCCGTAGTTCGCTCCCGGCGTGAAGAAGCCGCGACTGCTGTAATCCGCAAGGCCCCTACCCGCGAGCGACGCAGGGCCGGTGCCGGTGCTCCAGTACTTGCTGTAGTGCGCGAAGCGAGGTGCCGCATACCCCCCATAATCGAGCGACGTAAAAGGTGTGACGTCGACCGTCAGCGCGCCGACCCCGAGCAAGCCACCCAGCCTGATGCGTCGCTCCCCCTTGGCCCGCGCGTCGATGTATTTCTCGTAGTGGGTCGCATGGCCGAGGCCGTGCGCCTCGTTGCGCGTGTGTTGCGGCTGGGCCATGTCCTGAATCAGGTGCAGCACGTCGCCGAGCGCTCGAAATGTCGTCGCCCAATAGGCCTTCCGATCCAGCGGGGTCAGCGTGACGAAGTTGAACGACTTGTCGCGGCCGGTAAGCGCCCGCCACATCGCCTCGCGCGCGTCATAGAGCGTGAAGTGATTCCTTCGCGCCGTATCTTCCTGGACGCTGGCCGTCGCGAACGGGTCCACTGCCCCGCTCGCCCATACCGGCGCCGTGGCGAACGTGTCCTGGGTCACGCAAACACCTGCGGCCCGCGGATCCGTCAGGCGCTGGTTATTGAGCGGGTCGAAAAAATGGTTGCAAAAGCGATTGAAGTTTCCATAGGGGTCGTCGAGAGGCTGGGCCTCGTCAGCGAATACCTGCCCGACCAATCTTCCACCATCATCTTCGCGGATGGCACCACGCATTAGCCATCCGT
>JBDTWB010000275.1:0-4544 GCA_040006895.1 Casimicrobiaceae bacterium
GTGATGATCGAGAAGTACACGCCCTTGATGCGCGAGCGGAAGGCGAAGTAGCCGAACCCGAACGCGAGCAGGCCCGGGGCGAGGATCACCAGCGCGAGGGCATAGCCGAAGTGCTCGGTGAACGTCCAGTACCAGGGATACGTCTTCCAATCGAGGAAGACCATGAAATCCGGTAGCGTGCTGTGATACACGCCATCCGTGCCGATCGCGCGCATCAGGTACATGCCCATCGCGTAGCCGCCGAGGGCGAAAAAGAGTCCATGTCCGAGCGACAGGATGCCGGTGTAGCCCCAGACCAGGTCCATCGCCAGCGCCACCATGGCATAGCACATGATCTTTCCTGCCAGCACCACCATAGTGTCCGAGACGTGCAGGGGATGCGCGACCGGCAGGAGCAGGTTGGACATGGGCACCAGCACCATGACCACGAGCGCGGCCGCCAGTAAGGCGATCCAGCCCCACGCGGGCAGTAGCGGCCGCGCCGCCACGACCAGGGTGTGACGCGGCCTGGCGATGGATGCCGCCATGGTGGTCTCGGCGGGGTGCACGGCCGCCATGACGACGCTCGGCTCGGCGGCACCCATCACGCCTCCACCATCCGGCCCTTGACCGCGAACAGGCCCTGAGGTCGCTTCTGGATGAATATGATGATGAAGACGAGCACCGCGATCTTCGCGAGCACGGCGCCCGACCATGCCTCGATGAACTTGTTCACGATGCCGAGCCCGATCGCCGCGACGACGGTGCCGGCAAGCTGGCCTACGCCACCCAGCACCACGACCATGAACGAGTCGACGATCGTGCTCTGTCCGAGCTCCGGTCCGACATTGCCGAGTTGCGACAGCGCACAGCCGGCCAGGCCGGCGATGCCCGACCCCAGTCCGAACGTAAAGGTGTCGACCCGCCGGGTCGGCACGCCCAGGGCGCTCGCCATGCCGCGATTCTGGGTGACGCCGCGCACGAACAGGCCGAGCCGCGTCCGGGTGAGCAGCAGTGAAACGAGCACGACCACGGCCGCCGCGAATGCCACGATCACGATGCGGTTCCACGGCAGCACCAGGTTGGTCATGAGCTCGACGCCGCCCGACATCCACGAGGGATTCTCGACCTGCACGTTCTGGGCGCCGAAGCCCATGCGCACGGTCTGGATCAGCATGAGGCTGATTCCCCAGGTTGCGAGCAGCGTCTCGAGCGGACGCCCGTAGAGGAAGCGGATGACGCCGCGTTCGAGCGCCATGCCGACGAGTGCGGACGTCGCGAACGCCACGGGCACGGCGGCGACCAGGTAGAGATCGAAGGCCGCGGGCAGGTGGGCCCGGAACAGGTTCTGCACCACGTACGTCGCATAGGCGCCGAACATGATCAGCTCGCCGTGCGCCATGTTGATCACACCCATGAGGCCGTAGGTGATGGCGAGGCCCAGCGCGGCCAGCAGCAATACGCTGCCGAGGCTCACTCCGGTGAAGACTCGCCCGAGCATGTCGCCGGTGGCGAGACGACCCTCCATCGCACGCAAGGAGATTTCCGCCTCGGTGCGCAACTCGGCATCGGGCTCGACGAAGGCGCCGGCCTTCTTCTCGAGCATGGGCGCAAGCAGCGCCCGCGTGCTTGGATCGCTGCTCTCACCCAGTGCACGCACGGCTTCCAGCCGCACCGCACGGTCGGAGCTCTGCAGATCGACGCGGGCCGCGGCGAGCTGCAGCAGCGAGCGGATGTCCGCGATCTTTTCCGCGACGAGCGCCTTCTTCAGCGCCGGCAGGAGCTCGGCGTCGGCGGATGTCTGCAGGGTGCGCGCCGCTTCCCGGCGCACGTCGGCGTCGGGCGCGACCAGGCGCAAGGCCGCGAGTGCGGTCTCCACCTCGCGACGCGCGCGGTTGTTGAGCATCACGTCCTCGCGCGCCTCGGGAAGTGGCTGGACCGCCTCGCCCGTGGCGGCGTCCACCGCCTGCTCGTCCTTCACTTGCAGCACTCGCGCACCGCCCCCGACGATCTGCACCTCGCCGGCCTCGAGGGCCTCCAGGAACTTGAGCGCTTCGGGCGATCCGGAAGCCCCGAGGACGCCGATCGCCCGGACCCTGGCTTCGTGCTCGCCGGTTGCAATAGCGGCGACCAGCTTGGGGTCGAGCGCCGCAGGGGCGAGCTCCGCCCACGCGAGCAACCCGCCGAGAATGAGTATTCGCCACATGAACAGGGACCGTGCCATGGAGTCTTCTCGTCGGACACGCGCTGTGCCGTCGCGACCGGACGGGCCGCCTTGATGGGTCGCCCGCATGGCGCCGAGAGAGCCCGGCAACCTGCTGCGACTCGTACCACCGCCTTCGATCGACGCGGGAGGCGCAGGCGAAGACAGGCAACCGCTGCCTGCCTTCGCCCGGCGGATTACTTCTTGTCCGGCTCGTCCTTCTTCTTGTCGTTGCCTTCGATGAACGGGCTCCACGGCCGTGCCTGCACCGGTCCAGGCGTCTTCCACACCACGTTGAACTGGCCGTTGCCCTGAACCTCGCCGATGAACACCGGCTTGTGCAAGTGGTGATTCTTTTCGTCCATCTTCGCGACGAAGCCCGAAGGCGCCTTGAACGTCTGCCCCGCCATGGCGGCGATCACCTTGTCCGGATCGGTCGACTTGGCCTTCTCCACGGCCTGCTTCCACATGTGGATGCCGATGTAGGTCGCTTCCATCGGATCGTTGGTCAGTGACTTGTCCGCGCCGGGCAGCTTCTTGGCTTTGGCGTACGCCGCCCATTCCTTCTTGAACGCATCGTTGGCGGGATTCTTGAGCGACATGAAATAGTTCCACGCCGCGAGGTGACCGACAAGCGGCTTGGTATCGACGCCGCGGAGCTCCTCCTCGCCCACCGAGAAGGCCACGACCGGGACATCGGTCGCCTTGAGTCCTGCATTGCCGAGCTCCTTGTAGAACGGGACGTTGGAATCGCCGTTGATGGTGGAGACCACCGCGGTCTTGCCGCCCGCGGAAAACTTCTTCACGTCCGCCACGATGGTCTGGTAATCACTATGACCGAAGGGCGTGTACGTTTCCATGATGTCCTTATCGGCAACGCCCTTGGACTTCAGGAATGCGCGCAGGATCTTGTTGGTCGTGCGCGGGTAGACATAGTCGGTGCCGAGCAGGACCCAGCGCTTCGCACCGCCGCCTTCCTTGCTCATCAGGTACTCGACGGCCGGAATCGCCTGCTGGTTCGGCGCGGCGCCGGTGTAGAAGACGTTCTTCGACAGCTCCTCGCCCTCGTACTGCACCGGGTAGAAGAGCAGGCTGTTGAGCTCCTCGAATACCGGCAGTACGGATTTGCGCGACACGCTCGTCCAGCAGCCGAACACCACGGCCACCTTGTCCTGGCTGATGAGCTGGCGCGCCTTTTCGGCGAACAGCGGCCAGTTCGACGCCGGGTCGACGATGACGGGCTCGAGCTTCCTGCCCATGACCCCGCCCTTCGCATTGATTTCGTCGATGGTCATGAGCGCGACGTCTTTCAACACCGTCTCGCTGATGGCCATCGTGCCCGAAAGCGAATGGAGCACGCCGACCTTGATGGTGTCGGCCGCTTGCGCACTGGTTGCGCCGCCGATCTGCGCCACGGCGATCGCCGTGGCGACGGCGATCTGCTTCAGGAAATGTCTGCGTTGCATGGGGTCCCCGGGATAGGTTTGGAGTGGAGGCATTCACGAGTCGGCGCGTTCAGCACCGCTCGCGATCATGCTTCGCAGGATCCATGCCATGCGTGACAATGTGTTTTAAGTTGCTGGCCGCATTGAAGAAGACACGATACCCAGACACCGCGAGCCATGCCGCCTGGCGGGGCGACGCACCACACCCGATCACCGCTGCAGTGCAGGGTGCGAGCACCGCACCGATATGGGTTGACCGGGTCCAGCAGCGCCTCGCAAGCGCTCAACCGTCGGTGAGCACTCCTCACACCGGGGCGTGATCGCTTGCCCGCTCCCGGCCTCGGAAGACCGCGTCGACGGCGGTCGCGACGCGGCGCGGGACCCGTGTCGGCGCGAGCAGCAGGCAAATCCAGGCGGAAGCCGGCATGCGCCGGAAGGCCGCTGCGTTCACCCAGAACGTGTAGATCCGCTCGTCCGGCTGGCGATGCCGCGTCGCATCGGTCCAGCCTTGCGCGATGAGTGCGCCGAGTGCCGCGCGCGCCTGCGATTGCATGACGGCGTCGAAGCGCCAGGGGAATGGGTTGTAGACGTCGGCATCGCGGGAGACGACGTTGCAGTCACCGGCCAGGATAACGGGCCGGGCCGGCCCGAACCGAGCAGCGTCGTTGCATGGGCGTGCAGGCGCTCGAACCATGCAAGCATGTAGTCGAACTTCGGACCGGGCCGAGGATGGCCGTTGTGGAGGTAGATCGACGCCACCACCACCCGGTGCACCTGCGCCTCGGAATATCGTGCCTGGAGGTCTTCCGATGCCCGGGCAAGCCGCGGCGAATCTCGTGCGAACGCACCACGCGGGCCAGGATCGCCACGCAGTCGTGCGCGCGCTGGCGATGCCCACGGCACCGTAGCCGGCAGCC
>JBDTWB010000276.1:0-4518 GCA_040006895.1 Casimicrobiaceae bacterium
ACTAGTGGCTCGCCGCGCCTTGCCCTCCTGGCCGGACCGCGTGCGACACCGCTCGCCGGGCATGGGTGCGGGCGTCCCGGAGCGGCTTGCCGTGACCTCGATACGGGGGCGATCGTGGCTGCCGATGGCGGGCAATCGTCGATGAGCACGCTCGCCGCCGCGGCCAGGCCGCGCAAGCTCCAGGCGTGGCGCGAGGCCGTGGTCGCGCGCGGCGGCCTCCTCCTGTTGTGCGCGGCGCTGTTCGTGTTCCTGACGGTGCCGCTGGCGACGCTCTTCATCCGCAGCCTCGAAGATCGGGCCGGTGCATTCGTCGGGCTCGCCAACTTCGCGCAGTACTTTGCGTCGCCGTCCCTCGCACTGTCGGCGCAGCACACCCTCACCTTCGCGGCGCTGACCACAATTGTGACCGTGCCACCGGCATTCCTGTTCGCCTATGCGATCCAGCGCAGCTGCATTCCCTGCAAGCCCCTGTGGCGCAACATCGCGCTCATTCCGATTCTCGCGCCGTCGCTGCTTGCGGCCATTTCGTTCATCTACCTGCTCGGCAATCAGGGATGGCTGAAAAGCACGCTCGGGTGGTTCGGCTTGAGCACGATCTATGGCCTGCCCGGCATGGTGCTGGCAATGAGCTTCGCCTCGTTCCCGCACGCGGTCATGATCCTGCTGGCCTCGCTCTCGCTCGCCGATGCGCGCCTGTTCGAGGCGGCTGACGCGCTCGGCACACGGCCGTGGCGGCGTTTCTGGACGGTGACCCTGCCGGGCGCGCGCTACGGCCTCATCTCCGCGGGAACCGTGATCTTCACCATGGCGGTATCGGAATTCGGCGTGCCCAAGGTGATCGGCGGGAACTACAGCGTGCTGGCCATCGACATCTACAAGCAGGTGGTCGGCCAGCAGAATTTCCAGATGGGCGCGGTGGTCGGACTGCTGCTGCTCGTTCCGGCCCTGCTTGCGTTCGCCATCGACGGCGTGGTCCGGCGCCGTCAGCAGGCGCTGCTCACGGCGCGCAGCGTCCCCTACGAGCCGCGACCGTCGCCGATCCGAGACCGCCTGCTGCTGGGCTTCGTGGTGCTCGTAGCCGCGACCATGGTGCTGGTGCTCGGCATGGCAGTGTTCGCCTCGTTCGTGAAGGTCTGGCCCTACAACCTGTCCTTCACCCTGCGGCACTACACCTACGGATTCGAGGAAGCCGGCGTCGATAACGCCTATACCAACAGCCTGGTGCTCGCCGGCTGGTGCGCGGCACTGGGGGCGGCGATTACCTTCGCCGGGGCCTATTGGCTCGAGAAGACCCGCGGAGCCGACCTGCTTCGCCCGATGGTCCGGCTACAGGCGATGCTGCCGATGGCGGTGCCCGGCCTGGTGCTCGGAATCGGCTACATCCTGTTCTTCAACCATCCCGCCAATCCGCTGAACGTGCTCTACGGCACCATGACGATCCTGGTGGCGTCGACGGTCGTGCACTTCTACGCCTCCAGCCACTTGACCGCCGTGACTGCGCTGAAGCAGCTCGACAACGAGTTCGAGTCGGTGTCCGCGTCCCTCAAGGTGCCGTTCTACCGCACGTTTTTCCGGGTCACGGTGCCGGTGTCCATGCCGTCGCTGATCGACATCGGCCGGTACTACTTCGTCAATGCCATGACGACCATTTCGGCGGTCGTCTTCCTGTATTCCCCCAAGACCATGCTCGCGTCGATCTCGATCGTGCAACTCGACGAGGCCGGTGCCATCGGCTCGGCGGCAGCCATGGCCACCCTCATCGTGGCGACGTCCGCCGTGGTGACGGTGCTTTCGTTCGTGGTCGAGGGCCTGGTGCTGAAGCGCACCCAGGCATGGCGCAACCTCGGTCGCACGCCCTGATGCCAGAGGAGATACCCATGAGCCTGCATTCCCGCGACCCCATCCTGCTCACGCCGGGTCCGCTCACCACCTCGCTCGCCACCAAGACCGCCATGCTGCGGGACTGGGGATCGTGGGACAGCGCCTTCAACGCGGTGACCGCGGCGATCCGGCAGAAGGTGCTCGACGTCGTGGCCGGGCACGACACCCACGAGTGCGTGCCGCTGCAGGGCAGCGGGACCTTTGCCGTGGAGGCCGCCGTCAATACCCTGGTGCCGCGCGACGGGCATGTGCTGGTGCTGGTCAACGGCGCGTATGGCACGCGGCTGGCGAAGCTCACGCGGATGATGGGCCGCAGGGTCACCGAGTTCCAGACTCCCGAGCACGTGCCGACCACGCCCGCCGACGTCGAGCGCCTGCTTGCTGCCGATCGCAGCATCACCCACGTCGGTCTCATCCACTGCGAGACCTCGACCGGCATCCTCAATCCGCTGGCGGAGATCGCGGCGGTGGTGGCGCGTCATGGTGTTAGCCTGATCGTCGATGCGATGAGCTCGTTCGGGGCGCTGCCGATCGATGCCCGCACCATGCCGTTCGATGCCCTCGTCGCAGCGTCGGGCAAATGCATCGAAGGGCCGCCCGGGATGGGTCTTGTGGTCGCCCGCCGCAGCGTGCTGGAGCGCGCAGGGGGCAATTGCACGTCCCTCGCCATGGACCTCCATGACCAGTGGGTCTACATGGAGAAGACCACGCAATGGCGATTCACCCCGCCGACCCATGTCGTCGTCGCCTTCAACGCCGCCCTCGACCAGTTCGTCGCCGAAGGGGCGCAGCCGGCGCGACTCGCGCGCTACACCCGCAATTGCGAGAC
Organism: Casimicrobiaceae bacterium; assembly: GCA_040006895.1. GTDB lineage: Bacteria > Pseudomonadota > Gammaproteobacteria > Burkholderiales > Casimicrobiaceae > CAIWHR01. The sequence continues at coordinate 2,711 of JBDTWB010000276.1, forward strand.
CCTGGTCCAGGGCATGGCGGAACTCGGATTCACGCCGTTCCTGCCGGCAGCGATCCAGGCGCCGATCATCGTGACGTTCCATGCCCCGCCGGATCCGGCCTACAGCTTCAAACCGTTCTATAACCGGGTGCGAGACAAGGGCTTTATCCTGTACCCCGGCAAGCTCACCCAGGTGGAGACGTTCCGCGTCGGCTGCATCGGCGCGATCGGTCCCGACGAGATGCGCCAGGCCGTGCATGCCGTGCGCGACTGCCTGGCCGAGTTGGGCATCCGGCAGGTGCGCCCGCGCGAGGTTGCGCGCGCCGCCGCATGACACACCTGGCCACGGCGCACGGTGGACGGCTGGCGCACATGGCCGGGGTGCTGGTGGTGCTGGCGGCCGTCGTGATCTGCCCAGGAGTCCCGGGTGCCGCCAGCGACGCCTTCGCGGCCGTCGCGCACGCTGACGCGCCCCCGGCGGCGGCATTTCGCGCCCCTCGCGAAACCTGGGAGCGTCTGACGCGCGCCCTGGGCCGCCACGACCGCGCCGCCGCGCTGCGCGAGCTGACGCCGTCCGCCAGGGCCCGCCATGAGGGGGACATCGAGGAGTGGTTGGCCGCCGAGCCGTTCGATCCGGCGCGCTTCGGCAAGGTCACCTCGGTCACCCTCAGTGGCAAGCAGTTCGCCACGATCACCCTCAGCCGGCACAAGGACGACGGCCTGCACGCCTACGACGTGATGCTGATGCGCGGCGATGACGGCCGCTGGCGCGTGGATCGCATGTAGCGCGGGTGGGTAGGTCGGCGGGTCGGGGGCGCTAGGCCGGCGTGAGCGGCGGCCAGCGCAGGTCGGCGAGCGCCATCGACAGCGGCCGGTCGGGTGCGATGGCGCCGTGGCGGAACAGGCAGTCGAGGATCACGAGACTCGCGTCGGCCGTGACCACATCGGGACCGGTATCGTGGGCGATCAGTTCCGCCACGTCGGCGAGATCGACCAGGCGGTGCGCGATGGCCTCGCCGTCGACGCACTCGGGAGTGTAGTTGCCCGGCAGGCGCAGGTCGTGGATGTGAATGATCTCGCGCTGCAGACCGTCCGGTTGTTCCCGGCATAGGCGGACCATGCCCACAGGACGGGCGCGGGCGATGACGGATCGGGTGATCCCGGCCTCTTCCCAGGCCTCGCGACGCAAGGTGTCTTCGATGCTGGTGCCGGCCCGGACGCCGCCGCCGACCAGATTGTCGAGCAACCCCGGGTCGATCGCCTTGGTCGTGCTGCGCCGGGCGAGCCACATCGCGAGATCGCCTTGGTGCGCGATGAGGCCATTGACGTGCGCCGCCTGGGTGAGCACGCCGAGATAGCGCGCAGCGGCGCGCTCGACCATGAAGGCCGGAGCGGCTCCAGGCGAAGCGGCCACCGCGTAGGCCTCGTCGCGCCACGCCGTGAGCAGGCCTTCGTCGGCGAGGATGCGCGCCACGTCGGCCATCGCCTCGGTGCGCGCAGGCTCGCTGCGTAGCGCGGCCACGAACTCGAGCGCAGCATGGTCGACACGAAAGACTTCGCCAAAGCGCGCCAGGCGCGCCGCGCGCGCGTCGTCGAGCCAGCCTGTCACCGCCCCGTCGATGCTGAGCGGCGTGAACGGGCCGCGCGCCGGCCGCACCGCCGCGGCGAGCCGCCCGTGGATCCGCTCCAGTAACGCATTCTCGATCACCGCGAAATTTTAGCGCAACGCCGCCGGGAACGGCCCCGGTCCCGTGCCGCGTCACGCACCCGGACACCGGACACCGGACACCGGACACCGGACACCGGACACCGGACACCGGACACCGGAC
>JBDTWB010000277.1:0-4498 GCA_040006895.1 Casimicrobiaceae bacterium
GCCAGATTCCTCGGCTTGTCCACATCGGTGCCGCGGATCACCGCGGTGTGATACGCGAGGAGCTGGAGCGGCACGACGTGGATGATCGGTGACAGCTCGCCGGCGTACTCCGGCAGGCGGATCACGTGGATGCCTTCGGACGGCTGCAGGTGGCTGTCCAAGTCGGCGACCACGTAGAGCTCGCCGCCGCGCGCGCGCACTTCCTGCAGGTTCGACTTGAGCTTCTCGAGCAGCGCGTCGTTGGGCGCGATGGCGACCACCGGCATGGCGGCATCGACCAGCGCCAGCGGGCCGTGCTTCAACTCTCCGGCCGGGTACGCCTCGGCGTGGATGTAGGAGATTTCCTTGAGCTTGAGCGCGCCTTCCAGCGCGATCGGGTAGTGCAGGCCACGGCCGAGGAAGAGCGCATTCTGCTTCTTGGTGAACTGCTCGGCCCAGGCGATGATCTGCGGCTCGAGCGCCAGCGCACCCTGCAACGCGGCCGGCAAATGGCGCAGGCCCCGCACCCATTTTTCCTCGGCGGCTTCGTCGAGTCGGCCGCGCAGCTTGGCCAGGGTCAGCGCCAGCAGGAAATGGGCGACGAGCTGGGTGGTGAAAGCCTTGGTCGAGGCGACGCCGATCTCGGTGCCGGCGCGGGTGAGATAGGACAGCGCCGTCTGCCGCACCATCGAGCTGGTACCGACGTTGCAGATGGTGAGGGTGTGCCGATGGCCGAGCGCCTTGGCGTGCTTCAGGGCGGCGAGGGTATCGGCGGTCTCGCCCGACTGCGACACGACGACCACCAGGGCGTTGGGATTGGGCACCGTGTCGCGATAGCGGTACTCGCTCGCGATCTCCACCTGGCAGGGAATCTTCGCCAGGGACTCGATCCACTGCTTGGCGACGAGGCCCGAGTAGTAGCTGGTGCCGCAGGCAAGGATCAATACGCTGTCGACGGCACCCAGGATCTCGGCCGCGTTCGCTCCGAAGATCGTGGCATCGATGCGGTCGATGCCTTCGAGGGTCTCCGCGACCGCGCGCGGCTGCTCGAAGATCTCCTTCTGCATGTAGTGCCGGTAGGGCTCGAGCTGCACGGCATCGCTCGACAGGCTGATGTTCACCACCGGCCGCTCGACCCGCACCCCGGCAGCGTCGTACACGACATAGCCTTCCCGTCGCACGTCGGCGACGTCGCCTTCCTCGAGGTACGCCACATGGCGCGTGACCGACAGCAGGGCGGCGGCGTCGGAAGCCACGAAGTGATCGTCTTCGCCGATGCCCACCACCAGCGGGCTGCCCTGTCGCGCACCCACCACCCGGCCCGGCTCGCGCGCCGAGATGACCGCAATTGCATAGGCGCCGTGGAACTGCGCGACCGCGGCCTGCACCGCACGCAGGAGATCTCCGCCGCCCTCGGCGTGCCACTGGGCATGCACCAGGTGCGCGATCACCTCGGAGTCGGTCTGGGTCGCGAACACGTAGCCCTTCGCCAGCAGCCCGTCGCGCAGGGACTCGAAGTTCTCGATGATGCCGTTGTGCACGACCGCGACCTCGCCACCCGACGTATGCGGATGGGCGTTGGTCGGCGTCGGCGCGCCGTGGGTGGCCCAGCGGGTGTGGGAGATGCCGGTCATGCCGGAGAGCCCCGTCGATTCCGCCTGCTTGGCGAGATCGGCGACCCGCGCGGTGGTCACCAGCCGCGAGAGCTCCATCCCCGCGGCCACCGTGCCGTTGATGTTGCGCAGAACCGCGAGGCCGGTCGAATCGTAGCCGCGATACTCGAGGCGACGCACACCGTCGATCAGCACCGGGACGACGTTACGGGTGGAGGTTGCGCCTACGATGCCGCACATGGGGGACCTCGTTCGTCAACGCCACAGGGGCGTGGTCATGGCATTCGCCTGCTTGCAGGCGGTGAGCTGCGCACCGCGCAGGCCGTTGCAGCGTTCGGCCTTCTCCGCCATGCGGTTGTGCGCCTCGCACATCGCCCGCGCCGCCGCCGGCACCCGTCGGCAATCCTCCGTGACCGGCACGACGATCACTTCCCTGGTGCAGCGGTCCCGTTCGCTGCCCGTCTTGCCGGCGCAGACCTCGTTCTTGCGCTGGACCATCTCGCACTTCGCCTGCATGTCGGGGACGAGCTTGTCGCAGTCCATCTGGGCGGCGGCCGCACCGCTCCAGAGCATGCCGCCACACGCGGCGGCGATCCAGATGCGGAACCGTTTCATGTCTTGCCTTTGACGGGGCGCTTCCAGCCCGTAATCGAAACCTGCCGCGCTCGCGACACCGTGAGCGCGTCGGGGGGCGCATCGCGGGTCAGGGTCGTGCCCGCGCCGAGCGTGGCATTGCGGCCGACGGTGACCGGTGCGACGAGCTGGGTATCGGAACCGATGAAGGCGCCGTCCTCGATGACGGTGCGGTGCTTGTTCGCGCCATCGTAATTGCAGGTGATCGTGCCGGCACCGATGTTGACGTCGGCCCCCACGGTGGAGTCACCGATGTACGCCAGGTGGTTGGCCTTGCTGCGCAGGCCGATGGTCGATGCCTTCACCTCGACGAAGTTGCCCACGTGGACCTCGGCCGCGAGGTCGGCGCCCGGGCGCAGGCGCGCATACGGACCGATCCGGCAACTCGCGCCGACGGTCGCGTCGTCGCAATGCGAGAAGGGCGCGATGATGGTGCCGGCACCGACGGTGGTGTTGCGCAACACGCAGTGCGCCCCGATCTGCACGCCTTCGCCCAGCGCCACCTCGCCTTCGAACACGGTGTTGACGTCGATGCGCACGTCGCGCGCACAGGTGAGCGTGCCGCGAATGTCGATCCGGTCCGGGTCGGCAATCCAGGTGCCGGCCGTGAGCAGCGCATCGGCCTGGCGGCGCTGCACGATGCGCTCCAGCTCGACCAGCTGGCGGCGATCGTTCACGCCGCGCACGTCGCGCTCGTCGGCCACACAGCGCGGCACGACCGGCACCGCGTCGCGCACCGCCATCGCGACGATGTCGGTCAGCAGGAACTCGCGCTGCACGTTGTCGTCGGAGAGCTCGGCCACCCAGCGCGCGAGGTGCTCGGTCGGCGCCGCGAGCATGCCGCTGTTGATCTCGTCGATGGCGCGCTCACCGCCGTCGGCATCCTTTTCCTCGACGATGGCCCGCACCGCACCGTCGGCCGCGCGCACGATGCGCCCGAGCCCGTGCGGGTCGGGCACGCGTGCGGTGAGCAGGGCGAGCGCTCCGTCGCGGGCCGACGCCGCGAGCGCGGCGAGATCGTCGGCGCAGACCAGCGGCGCGTCGCCGATCATGACCAGGGTGATGCCCTCGGGCGGCAGTGCCGCCAGGGCGTGCTTGACCGCATCGCCGGTGCCGCGCGGCGGATCCTGCAGTACAAGGCGCACGTCCTCGCCAGCGAGCGCCGCGCCGACGCGCTCCGCCTCGTGACCGATCACGACCGCAATGCGCGTCGGCGACAGCGCCCGGGCGGCTGCGAGCACGTAGGCGATGATGGTGCGACCCGCCAGCGGGTGCAGTACCTTGGGCAATGACGAGTGCATGCGCTTGCCCTGACCGGCAGCGAGCACGATGACCTGGAGGGGGGATTTCGACACGGCGTAACTGGAATCGAGCGGGACCTCGGATCATACGTCATGGCCCGCCGCCGGGCAGGGTCTCCAGACCTGCGGGGCGCCCGCCCGCGCAGGCGGCGTTGTTCGCGACAACCGGTGACAGTCAGCCGGTCCGGGTTTCGTGGGCCCTCCGGCCGGGAGGGTGGGGTAAACTTGAACAGGGTTGCACGGGGCGCTCACGCTCCGGCACAGCCAATTCGACGCCATAAGGCGCTTCACTACCGGAGGAAACATGCTGCTCATTCGTTCGATCGTCGCCGCTGCGCTCGCGCTCGGCATCATGGGATTCGCCGCGACGGCGAACGCCGCCGACGCCTGCAAGAGCCGGGGCGAGCTCGACACCATGTACTGCGACAGCAATAGCGACATGGTGGCCGACGCGCCGGCCGACCCGAAGAAGTGGAAGAACCCGTCAACGATCGTGTTCACCTACACCCCGGTCGAGGATCCGGCGGTGTACGAGAGCGTCTTCAAGCCGTTCACCACCCACCTCTCGTCGTGCCTCAACAAGAAGGTGGTCTTCTATCAGGTCCAGTCGAACGCATCCGAGATCGAGGCGATGCGCTCGGGGCGCCTGCACGTCGGCGGCTTCTCGACCGGTCCCACGGCGTTCGCCGTGAACATCGCCGGTGCGGTTCCCTTCGCGGTCAAGGGTGATGCCAGCGGCTTCCAGGGCTACAACCTGATCCTGATCGTGAAGGCGAGCTCGCCCTACCAGAAGATCACCGACCTCAAGGACAAGAAAGTGGCGCACACGTCGCCGTCGTCGAACTCCGGCAACCTGGCGCCGCGTGCGCTGTTCCCGGGCCTCGGCCTCACCCCCGACAAGGACTACAAGGTCATCTTCTCCGGCAAGCACGACCAGTCGGTGATGGGGGTGAACTCGGGCGACTACGACGC
>JBDTWB010000278.1:0-4490 GCA_040006895.1 Casimicrobiaceae bacterium
CCCAGCCTTCTTCCCCAGCCTCCAATTGCCGGGCGGTTGACCCCATGGAACCTCTCGCTGATCCGGCCGGTCGTCGCCGGCGCCCGCGACGCGTTAGGCTTGCCCGAACCCCTTCCCGGAGGTGCGATCGTGCTGCAACGTTCTTGCGACGCCACGTGGCAATCCACGGGCCATGACGGCATCGACCGCTGGCTCTTGCGCAACAATCCCGCCGGCGGACGCACGTCGCTGGTTCGCCTGCGCGCGGGAACGCGTTTTCCGACCCACCGGCACGAAGGCCACGAGGAAGTGCTGGTGATCGAAGGACGGGTGCGCATCGGCGCGGTCGAGCTCGAGCGCAACGACTACCTGTTCACCGAGCCCGGCGAGGAGCACGACGTGGTCGCGCTCGAGGATGCAGTGATCTATGTCGCCTCCGAGAAGCGCACGCCCCCGGTCGTGCCGCCTCGCTGACAGACCTTCGAGCGGCCCGACGCCGATGCGGCCAACAGGATCGGCGGCCCGCCGGTTGGACCCCGCGGACGATGTGGCCCGGGGATCCGCGTGCCGGCGCGGAAGACGGCCGTGCTGCCCGCCCGTCTAGACGAGGTCGGTCACGATCGCGCGGTCGAGGTCCGGTGCATTTTTCATCTGTCCGAGTTCCATGAAGAACTTGACCTGGTACTCGAGGCCCGCACGAAAATCGTCGCTGGTCATGATCTGCTTGACCGTCTTGCGGTCGTACCACCCGCTCTCCTCCATGATCCGGGTCATGATCGCCGTGTCGGTAGGGTTCTTCTGCTCCTTGTTCACGTACTCGGTGATGATGCGCAGCGCCTCCGATCGGGTCGCGGGATTCAGGAGGTAGGCCACGCCCCGGTCGTGGTACGCAGTGAGAAATGCCTGCAGGAGGGCGCGATCGCTCTTCAGCACCGACTCGGTGGTGACGAAGAGGTCGTAGTTCTGGAACGGCACGGTCGAGCCGGGAGGCTTGGTGAAGTCGGCGTGGGTGAAGATCTCACGCGTGTCCTTCTTGGTGGTCATGATCGAGAAGCGGCCATTCACCGACGGCACGACGGCATCCACGCGGCCCGCTACGAATGCCGCCTGTCCTTCGGCGGCGGGGAGGTTCACGAACTCGATGTCGCGCAGGGTCATGCCGAATTTGCCCAGGATTCGAGCCAGGAAGTAGTGCAGCCCCGTGCCGGCCGTGCAGGCCACGCGCTTGCCCGCGAGCTTCGGTACCGATTCGATGCCCGGCTGGGCAAGCAGCGCAAAGAGCTTGGAGGGGTCCGTGGGAATCGAGATGAAGCGCAGCGGCATCGCGCCGCTCGCCATGCCAAGCAGTGCGGCGGTGGAGTTGACGAAACTGAGGCCGACACTGCCGCCACCCAGGGCCTGCACGATCTTAGGCCCGGCTGCCTGGGCGAACAGGACACTGTTGAGCTGGACCCCCGCGTCCTTGAACCACCCGCGCTGCTCCGCCAGGTCGACGATCGCGGAAGCCGGTGCCCGAAGCAGACCTACCGTAAGCGTCCTGGAACCGCCCTGTGCGAGCGCGACGGGAGAACGCCCCGACGCGATGCCGGCCGCGAGGCCGCCGATGAAGTATCCCAACATGCGACGTCGTGCACTCGAAATGGTTTTCATGGAGTCATCCTCTCAAATGGTCATGGGCCCGGCGACTCGGCCTGCGACAGTTATGCAGCGCAAGGGAAAAGCGCGAAACAACACCTCGGAACTTCCGTGGTCCCTGCATCGACCCTCCTGCACCAATCAGGTCGCTGCGGCGACGCATGGCTGACGCATTTGCCCTACCCCCATCCCAATGCAACGGCTTTTGCGCTGCCGCGTTCGCGCCGCGAGTGTTCGATCGACCAGGCTTGGTCAGGTTTGTGCCGGGACCTCCAACGCCTTGATCGGATCGGCGGCGAAGAGTCCTGCCGCATCGCCGTTCGGCGGGATCCGACCGAGCTGACCACAGCCGGTAACGCCCTTGGCAGACCCATCCATCGCCGGGTCGGCGAAGCGCGCGAACCAGGCATCGAGACGGTCCCGCATCGCCAGCACGGTCGCCTCAGCGCTCGCTTGCTCCAGCAGATTAGCCCGCTCGCCCGGGTCGTGCACGAGATCGAAGAGCTCGTGGGGTCCATCCGGGTAGCGGTGGACATACTTCCATTCGCGCGTTCGTACCATGCGCACCGGGCCGTACTCGTCGTACACCACGATCTCGCGCTCCTTGAGCGCACCGCCCTGGTCGAGGCGCGTGCGGAAGCTGCGTCCCGGCCGCGCGCGCCGCGATGAGTCGTCGAGCCCGAGGTAGTCGACGAGCGTAGGGAAAACGTCGTAAGCACTCAGCAACGCGTCGCACACGCCCGGGGCGATCCGGCCGGGCTGGGCCATGAGGCAGGGCACCTTCACGGACGAGTCGTACATGTTCTGCGGCCGGGTACCATTGCCCTTGCCCCATATGCCGTGATGACCGCAGTTCATGCCGTTGTCGCTCATGAAGATCACCAGGGTGCTCGAGGTGAGCCCCAGCCCATCGAGCGCGGCGAGGACACGCCCGATGCCTGCGTCCATTGCAGTCGTGGCGGCGAAGTACCCGGTAAGACTCTCGCGAGGGTGGAGGAAACCTTCGTCGGTCGCCGGGTTGCCGTGCGCGGTGAAGGGATGCGGCGCCGCCTGCGGACAGGAGGCGAACGCGCAGTCCCGGTACATCGCGGTGTATTCCTGCGGATGCGAGCCGATCCAGGGGTAGTGGGGCGCGGTGTAGTTGAGCGCGAGCCAGAACGGCTCGTCCCGCGCGGCCTCTTGCCCGAGAAACGCAAGCGCGTGCTCCGTCAGGTCGTCGGTCAGGTAGCGAGGCACCGTGACGGGCCTGCGCTCGTCGAGCATCGGTGCGTCGTAGTAGGGACTCATGCCCGATTGATGCGCGTACCACCGGACATGCCCGGGCCGCGGCACGTCGCTCGCCCCGAGATGCCATTTGCCGACCAGCGCGCAGCGATAGCCTGCCGACACCGCGAGATCGGTCAGCAGCGTCTGTCCGGCGAGATAGTCGACCCCCTGCGTCCCGACATTGCCGCCGCGGATCCAGTCGTGCACGCCATGCCGCGACGGGATCTCGCCGGTGAGCAGCGAGGCCCGCGCCGGCGAGCATACGGGCGACGTGCAGAAGAAGTCAGTAAAGCGCAAACCGGTCGCGGCGATGGCATCGAGCGCAGGCGTGATGATGTCATCGTTGCCCGCGCAGCGCATCGCCCAGGCGCCTTGATCGTCGCTCAGGATGAAGAGTACGTTCGGTTGTTGTGCATCCCTGCTGGCCATGGGCTTTCCGGAATGAACGGGTCGCGCGGGACCGCGTTCAGGTCATGATGATGCCGCCGTCGACATTGAAGGCAGACCCGGTGGTGAAATCGCAGTCGTCGGAGGCGATAAAGAGCGCCATGCGAGCGACCTGCTCGACGGTGCCGAGGCGCCCGAGCGGCGAGCGCGCGTTCACCCGCGCCATCACCTGCCCGAGTTCGACACCCTGCACCTCGGCGCCATCCTCCCAACCCTGCCTGCCGAGCGCCGTGGCAATCGGGCCGGGACAGATCGCATTCACCAGGATGTCGTGCTGCGCGACCTCGAGCGCAAGCGAGCGGGTGAAGCCGATCACGCCGAACTTCGCCGCGCTGTAGGCGCTTGCCGTGGGTTCTCCTACCTTGCCGGCGATGGACGCGATGTTGATGATGCGGCCGTGTCGGGATGCGATCATCGCCGGCAGCACCGCCTTGCTGCAAAGGAAGGTCGCCTTCAGGTTCACGTCGAGCACGGCGTCCCACGTTTCCACGGTCATGTCGGTAACGTAGGCTTTGCGGATGATGCCGGCGTTGTTGACCAGGATGTCGAGAGCGCCGAAATGCTCGCGTGCAGTGCGCGCCATTGCCTGCACCTCGTCCTCGTGCGTGACGTCGACCTCGAACGCGAGTGCCGCCGCCCCGAGGTCGCTCGCCGTGGCGCGGGCGGCGGCCATGTTCCTGTCGGCGACGAGCACGCGAGCGCCCGCGTGGACGAATGCGGAGGCGATGGCGGCACCGATGCCCGATGCGGCACCGGTGACGATGGCGGCGCGGCCCTCCAGCCTGCGGGAATCAGGCGAGTTCATGCAGCTTGGGGTAGTCGATGTTGAGCAGGTAGCGGGCGGGTTCGTCCTCGTCGATGGGCGTGAAGCGGCGCGCGTTGCCGCCGAACCGGTTGTCCGTTTTCGGCACGGAAATGGTCGAAATCTCGCCCCCGACCAGGACACCCGCGCCGTCCTTCGCCCAGAAACGGTGATAGAGCTTCGGCGTGATCGTGAGGCTGCCGCCGCGCGGGATCTCGAAGACCTCTCCCGCCTCGAATGCGTGCCGAACGCCATCGCAGTACACATGGCCTGGCGAGGACTCGTCCATGGTCTCGTCGTCGCGCGCGTTGTAGAGCTGGATCATCAGCGTCCCGCCGTGATAGCTGATGATGTCCTCGGT
>JBDTWB010000279.1:0-4473 GCA_040006895.1 Casimicrobiaceae bacterium
GGACCACGGCTGAATCGGACCACGGCTGAATCGGACCACGGCTGAATCGGACCACCAGTCGGGCAGCCACACCCTCGCGGCGCTTCAGTCGCTGGTGCTGCCGCGCCGGTGCGGGCAGCGCGGCTTGACGCACTCGGCGTAGAGATAAAGGGCATGCTCCTTGATCTCGAAGCCGCGGTCGCGCGCGATGCGGGTCTGCCGCTTTTCGATCTCGGCGTCGTAGAACTCCTCCACGCGTCCGCAGTTGATGCACATCAGGTGGTCGTGATGGTGGCCCTCGTTCAATTCGAAGACGGCCTTGCCGGACTCGAAGTGGTGCCGGGTCAGGAGGCCCGCCTGCTCGAACTGCGTGAGCACCCGGTAGACCGTGGCAAGGCCGATGTCCAGGCCCTCGGCGAGGAGTTGCCGGTAGACGTCCTCGGCGGAGAGATGCCGGACCTGCGACGTCTCGAACAGGTTGATGATCTTGAGCCGCGGCGCGGTGGCCTTGAGGCCGACATCCTGCAGATCTTTGGAGGAGGTCATGAGCCGTGGGTGCGGGGGAGGAAGCTGGCGGACGGGACGCTGGCGCGGGTGCGCCGGGCGGGCGGACCCGCGCGGCTATAATGCCACTTTGCCTCGCGGATTCACAGGCACGTGCCCAACCTTCCTCGGCTTTCGTTTCGCCCCGTGTTGCTCGTCCTCGTCGGTGCCGCCCTGCTTTCGGGTGGCTGCTCGACCATGGGCAACTATCTCCCCAATTTCCGCTCGCTCGGTGTCTACAAGATCGACATCAACCAGGGCAATTTTCTCACCGAGGACCAGGTCGATCGGCTCAAGCCCGGCCTGACGCGCCAGCAGGTGCGCGCCATCCTCGGCTCGCCGCTGCTGACCGACGTCTTTCACGAGAACCGCTGGGACTATGTCTACGAATATCGTCGACATGGCGTCACCACGGAGCAGCGCAAGTTCACCGTGTATTTTCAGGACGACAAGCTCGCGCGATGGGAGGGCGACGAGCAGCCGACGTCCGCGGTGGCGCAGAACCGTGCGGCTGCGGAAAAGTCGCTCGGCATGCCGCAGGACGAGGAGTCGGGCGTTGTGCGCTGGTTCAAGGGCATCTTCGGACGTCGATGACGCGGGTCGCCATTGCCGGGGCAGGCGGGCGCATGGGCCAGGCGCTCGTGGAGGCCGCACTGGGGAGTGATGGCATTGCGCTCGCCGCCGCGCTCGACCTGGTCGATTCCCCGGGCTTCGGCCGTGATGCGGGCGAGCGGCTCGGACGGACCACAGGCGTCGTCATCGCCGCCGACATCGATGCGGCGCTCGCCGGCAGCGACGTGCTCATCGACTTCACGCGACCCGAGGGCACCCTGCGCCATCTCGAAGCGTGTGTTCGTCACGGGGTGGGAGCGGTGATCGGTACCACGGGATTCGACGAGGTGCAAAAGCGTGCCATCGGCGCCGCCGCGCAACATATCCCGATCGTCTTCGCGCCCAACATGAGTGTCGGGGTGAACGTCCTCGCGAGCCTGGTCGAGCAGGCTGCGGTCGCGCTGGGCGCCGATTACGACGTCGAGATCGTCGAGATGCATCACCGGCACAAGGTCGATGCGCCGTCGGGCACGGCCTTGCAGCTGGGGGAAGCAGCCGCGCGCGGCCTCGGGCAGTCGCTCGCCGATTGCGCGGTTTATGCGCGACACGGTGCGAGTGGCGAACGGTCGCGCGGCAGCATCGGCTTTGCCGCACTGCGCGGCGGTGACGTCGTGGGTGACCACACCGTGGTCTTCGCCGGCACGGGCGAGCGCATCGAGCTCTCGCATCGCGCCCTGTCCCGGCAGAATTTCGCCTCAGGGGCGATCCGTGCGGCGCGGTACGTTGGCGCGCGCGGTGCCGCCGGCGCCGCCGGCCTTGCCGACATGCGCGACGTGCTGGGACTCAAGTGATGACGACCTCTTCGCCATTCGATCTCGCGGGACGGCTGGCGCTGGTAACCGGCTCCACCGGCGGCCTGGGCCGGGCGATCGCCGAGGGCTTTGCGAACGCCGGTGCGCGGGTGCTGATCAACGGTCGGGACCACGCGCGGACCGAAGCGGTCGCCGAAGCATTGCGCAGCGCCGGTGCCGATGCGCGCGCCCTGGCGTTCGATGTGAGTGACCCAGAGGCCGTCGCCGACGCGGCGGCGCGCATCGACAAGGACCTGGGAGCGCTCGAGATCCTGGTGAACAATGCCGCGATCAACCAGCGCAAGCCGCTCGACACGTTCGCGCTGGGCGAATGGCGCGCGCTCATGGCGACCAACCTTGACGCGCCCTTCCTGCTGACGCATGCCTTCGTCCCGGCGATGAAATCGCGCGCCCGCGGCGCGATCATCAATCTTTGCTCGTTGGCGAGCGATCTCGGTCGCCCCGGTATCGTGCCGTACGCGGTCAGCAAGGGCGGCATGCGCATGCTGACCCGGGCGCTCGCGGTCGAGCTCGCCCCGCACGGGGTGCGCGTCAACGGCATCGCCCCGGGTTTTTTCGCGACCCCGATGAATGCCGCGCTGACGGCCGACGCGGACTTCGACGGCTGGGTGCGACGGCGCACGCCGGCGGGCCGATGGGGCCAGAGCCCGGAAATCGCCGGTGCCGCGGTGTTCCTCGCCTCGGACGCTGCAAGCTATGTGACGGGCCACGTGCTCTACGTCGACGGCGGGTTCTCGGCAGCGTACTGACCTCGTCGGGCCCGCGCGCCGCTCGCCGGTCCGGCCTGCCGGCAGGCCCGTTTTCCGTTACAATTGATGGCCTCGAAGCGGGAACGGCCCATGCGGGGCGTTCCCGCTTCGCACGTCCGTACGTCTTCGTTCGTCCGCGTTCGTATCACCTGGCCAGCCCGCCATCCGATTCACCATGCCCGACACCGCCACCGCCGCATCCCATCCTGCGCCGGCCGTGCTGTTTCCGCCGGTCACGCCCGCCGTCCTCGCGCTTGCCGACGGATCGCTGTTCCGCGGCCGGTCGATCGGCGCGCTCGGCACCACGGTCGGCGAGGTGGTGTTCAACACGGCCATGACGGGCTACCAGGAGATCATCACCGATCCGTCGTACGCCGGGCAGATCGTCACCCTGACGTATCCGCACATCGGCAATGTCGGCATGAACCCCGAGGATGCGGAGGCGAGCCTGCCCTATATCGCCGGCCTGGTGATCCGCGACCTGCCGCGCGTGTTCTCGAACTGGCGCGCAACCGAGTCGCTCGGCGACTACCTCGCAAGTCACCGCATCGTCGGTATTGCCGACCTCGACACCCGGCGGCTGACCCGGATCCTGCGCGAGGGTGGGGCGCAGAACGGCTGCATCGTCGCCGCCGCCAGGATCGGCGACGGCAATCTCGAGGAGGCCGTCGCCCGCGCCCGGGCGACGCCGTCGATGGCGGGCCTCGATCTCGCGCAAGCGGTGTCCTGCACCACCTCGTATACCTGGAACGAGAGCACGTGGGCGCTTGGCGCGGGACACGTCCAGCGCGACAACGCGCGCTTCCACGTGGTCGCCTACGACTACGGCATCAAGCACAACATCCTGCGCCACCTGGCCGACCGCGGTTGCCGGATCACGGTGGTGCCGGCGCGTACCCCCACGGCCGACGTGGTCGCCCTCGCGCCGGACGGTGTGTTCTTCTCGAACGGGCCGGGTGATCCGGAGCCGTGCGCCTATGCCGTCGACGCACTGCAGACCTTCATGGCGAGCGGCGTGCCGACGTTCGGCATCTGTCTCGGCCACCAGCTCCTCGGCCTGGCCGTCGGCGCGCGCACGCTGAAAATGAAGTTCGGTCATCACGGCGCGAATCATCCGGTGCTCGACAAGGACACCGGGCACGTGCTCATCACCAGCCAGAATCACGGTTTCGCCGTAGACCCGGCGACGCTGCCTGCCAACGTGCGCGTCACACACGTGTCGCTCTTCGACGGCACGCTGCAAGGCATCGCGCATACGGAGAAGCCGGCGTTCTGCTTCCAGGGACACCCGGAAGCGAGCCCGGGTCCCCACGATGTCTGCCACCTGTTCGACCGCTTCGTGCGGATGATGGAGCGTCCCGGCTCGCTCTACGGGGCAAGCTGATGACCGCGCACGACCTTCCGTGCGTCGATCGGTGCGCGCAGGCGGCGGTCCCGGCGCGCGGCGCCCGCGCCGGGGTCGGCGTGAGGTGCGATCGCGCCATCGGCGTCATGCGTCGAGCCGCTGCCTGACCGAAAGCCCGTCATGCCGAAGCGCACCGACATCCACTCGATCCTGATCATCGGCGCAGGCCCGATCGTCATCGGCCAGGCATGCGAGTTCGACTACTCCGGCGTGCAGGCCTGCAAGGCGCTGCGCGAGGAGGGCTACAAGGTCATCCTGGTCAACTCCAACCCGGCGACGATCATGACCGATCCGGAGATGGCCGACGTCACCTACATTGAGCCGATCACCTGGCAGATGGTCGCGCGCATCATCGAGCAGGAGCGGCCCGACG
>JBDTWB010000280.1:0-4411 GCA_040006895.1 Casimicrobiaceae bacterium
TCGTGGTCCCGTTCGCGCTCTGGCCGCTGGCCGCCTCGACCGTCGATCCCTCCATCGGCTTCGCCCCGTGGCAGCTCGTCACCTACGCGTTCCTGCATGGCGGCCTCATGCACCTGGCCTTCAACATGTTCGCGCTCTACATGTTCGGGGGTGCGATCGAGCAGGTATTCGGCACCCGGCGCTATCTTGCGTATTACTTCGCGTGCGTGATCTCGGCGGCACTGACGCAGCTGATGGTCGCCGCGCTCGCGGGCGAGGTGTATCCGACGGTGGGAGCCTCGGGTGGCGTCTTCGGGTTGCTGCTGGCCTATGGCATCTATTTCCCCAACACGCGCCTCATGCTGCTGTTCCCGCCGATCCCGATGCGGGCGCGCACCTTCGTGTTCCTCTACGCGGTGATCGAGCTGTTCCTCGGTGTCACCGGCTCGCAATCGGGCGTCGCGCACTTCGCGCACCTCGGCGGCATGATTGGCGGCTACGCCCTGCTGCGGTACTGGCGGGTGCGGCCGGGCCGTCCGCGCGGCCGCTAGTCGTCGGCAGGTGGCGGCACTGTCGCGTCGCGGGCGAGGCGGCGACGCAGCATCCAGCCGGCGCCGCCGAACAACAGCACGACAAGTGCCAGGAGTGCAAACGTCGCCGGCCCCGGATGCCGGACAGCAGCGATCGCGCGATCCACGAACGCGGCCGTCATCACGATTCCCGGCGTGAGGCCCAGAGCCGTGCCGAGCAGGAAATCACGCCAGCCGATGTGCGACGCGCCGGCGACGGCATTGATCATGGAGAAGGGCGCGATCGGCACCAGGCGCACCAGCAGCATCGCCAGGAGACCGCGTCGTGCGAGGCGCCGTGACAGCGCGTTGAGATTCTTGCCTGCCAGGCGTCGCACCGTGTCGCGGCCCAGCGCCCTCCCCAGCGCGTAGACGACTGCGGCCGAGAGCAGCGCACCGCCGAGCGCATAGAGCGACCCCTGGAACGGTCCGAACACCAGCGTGGTGACCGCGATCAGGACCGTCACCGGGAACACCATGAGCCCGCCGGCGACGTAGGCCAGCGCCACCAGCAGCGGCGCGACGGGGCTGGCATCGATCCAGGCGGCGTAGCGCACCAGGTCGTCGAAGCCGAGTTGCGCGCCGAGGTTCGTGAACCGCCAGGTGGCGGCGAGCCCGGCCAGTGCAAGCACCAGCGCCAGCAGTCCCAGCATCCGCCTGCGCACGCCCGCGCGGTGCTCGGGGACGGGAACGAGCTCGTCCATGATGAGATCGGGATCGAGCGGCTGTTCCGGGTCGAGCACGCCGTGGTCGGGCGTTACCGCGTCGACCATCGGGTCGAGCTCGGGATCGGCCGACGCCAGGGTGCGCTGGCCATCGACCTGCAGGGCGCCGATGGCAGCGTGCAGCCATCCATCGGCGCGCGCCAACGCGGCCGCGACCTCGGCCGTCGTGGTACCCAGATGCTCGGCGAGAAGTCGATTGCGGAAGCCCGCGATAGCCTCGCGTACGCGGGGATCGCCGGCCGCCTCGATCGCGAGATTGCACTCGGTGTCGAGATACATCGACCGATCAGAGAGATTGGCCGAGCCGAGGGTGAGTAGCGCATCGTCGATCACGAGCACCTTGCTGTGCACGTTGAGACAGCCGTCCTCGGGCTCGAGCCACGGCAACAACGGGCAATAGAGACGGTAGCGGTCGTGGGTATCCGCGGCCCTGAGCTCGCGATGGATACGCGCCCGCAGCACGCCCATCGTCGAGGCCTCGAGCCAGCCGCTCTGGGTCACCGGCGAGATGACCGCGAGCTCGGGTCCATCCGGGCGGGCCAGTGCAGCCGCGAGCGCCGCGCTGACGGCGCGCGAGGTGAAGTACTGGTTCTCGGCATAGATCGACCGGTGCGCCATCGCGACGGCGTCCTCGTGCAGGGTGCGGATCTCGGCCACGCCGGCATGCCCGTCCTCCGCGGGCTCGGTGCGGGCGATGGCCACGTCGACAGCCTCGAGCGTGGCAGCGACGCCGTCCGGCCAGGCGTCCTCCCGGAATTTGCCCATGCGGCGCCGCGGTGCCCGGCCGGTGGCGCGCTTCCAGCGCTGGCGGGCGAGCTCCGAAAGGGCGCGTGCGCAATCGCCCTCCACGACGGCGCCGACATCGTGGAACGGACCGTAGGGCTTGCCGTTGCCGTCGGTGCGCAGCGGATTGCGATGCTCGTGCGCCGCGGTATCCCAACGGCATCGGGTGAGGTCGAAGCCACTCACGAAGGCGACGCTGTCGTCGACGACCACGACCTTCTGATGGTGGGAAGCGCCGACGGGATGCCGATCGTCGAGCCGAAACGACAGCCGCCTATGCGTCTTCCAGTCGAACTCGTAGAGAGGCAGCCACTCGCGTTCGAGGGCGTACAGCATGGCGAAATCCCATGACAGCACGTAGACGCGCAGGCTGCGACGTGCGGCGACCAGCGCATCGAGGAAATCGCGCAGCGATTCGGGCAGCCCATCGCGCGCGCCTTCCGGCACGAGGCGCATGCGGCTGTCGATATCCCAACCCAGAATGAAGATGCTTCGCTGTGCCTTGGCCAGCGTCGAGCGCACCGCCGGGAAGTACTCGTCGCCGTCGACGAGCAACCCGAGGCGCCGCGCGTGTGCGATCCGCCAGCAATTCCTGCCCTCGACCAGCAGTCGCGGCACCGAACCCGCCGGGGAACGCGCCGCCCTCGGGCGCGCGCCGGTCGGCGGCTCCTCGCGATAGTGCGACAGCGCAATGCTTCCGTCGCCGGGCGGCGGCGGTGGCGACGGGGAATCGCGTTCGTCGGCGGCCGAGCCGCACGCCCGTCCGGTCCCGCACGCGTCGCTGGCGAGCTCGCGCCGGTCCAGGATCATGCGATCAGGAGCGCCTGGCGCGCGAGTTGCGGCAACGCCTCGTCGAGGAGCCGCGCGCGCGCGGCGGGGTCGACCGCCGGCCAGGCGAGGGCCGCGATCTCGTCGCGGGTGCGGGTGCCATCGAGGCGTTGCAGCAAGGCGCGGGTCGGGCTGTCGACGCGGATGAGCTCGTGGCGCAGGGTCGTGACGCGATCGCCGCGCTCGGCCTGCCGCGCCTGCCACGCGCCGGTCGCCGGACGGCGTCCCGCTTCCAGCACGAATGCAGGTGGTGCCTGGTGCAACTCGAGTCCGCCGGCGGCGTAGCCCGCGAGCAACATCGACGCGAGCACGGCGGTCGCGCTCTCGTGCGCGCTCGCGGACAAGCCCACCGCGGCCATTGCGGCATCGCGCAATTGGCCGAACGGCATGCTCGCCGGCCAGCGCGCGGCGAGCAGCATGAGTGCCGCCTTGGCGACCGGATGGGCGGTCGTGACGCTCGCGCCATCGGGCTCGGTGAACGTGTCGGGCGCAGTGGTGCGCAGGTCGATCGTGCCCGCCGGACGGGCGCGCGAGGCTGCCTCCAGTCCCGTCACGGCGAGCGGGGTGACCTTGCGCTCGAGGGCGACCTCATCGTGCACGAGCAGCGTCTGCCGGAATGTGCGGTTGCGCAGGAAATCCATGTACTGCTCGCGCTTCACCAGGTCGGGACCCACGCGGGCCAACGTACTGGCGGCCTCCGTCGAGAGGTCGCTTGCGAACATGGTGCGAAACGACGCTTCGCCGAGGTAGCGCAGGCCGTGGCTGGTGGCGCGCTCGACGAACTCGTGGAAGTAGAGCGGCTCGTTCACCTCCTCGAGATATTCGTGCAGGATGTAGTAATCCTCCTTGCCGCGCAGGTCCTCGGCTTCGGCGCGCAGCATCACCGCGTGTGCGGTCGATTCATCCTGGGTGCCCTCGGCCAGGAACGCGAGGATTGCGCGCGCCTGCGCGGCCCGCGTGGCCGGATCGCCGAATTGGGCGGTGTGATAGCGCATCGCCGCGCGCACCGTGCCACGCATCGCCCAGCCGGGGAGAGTGTTGTAGCTCACGTAGGCAATGCCGTTGCCAGTGAGGTGGGCGGCGATGAGCGCGAGGATCTTCTCCTGCACCGTGTCGGGAACCCACGAATACACACCGTGGGCAATGATGTAATCGAACATGCCGAAGCGCGCGTCGAAGTCCAGGATGTCCATGGCCTCGAGGCGCAGGTTGGCGAGGCCGAGCGCCGCCACGTGACTGCGCCCGTCGTGGATCTGCACCTCGGAGAAGTCGACGCCGACGAACTGCGCGCCGGGCATGGTCGCAGCCATCGGGATGATATTGCCGCCGGCGGCGCACCCGAGCTCGAGCACCCGGCACCCGGCGAGCGCCGGCGGCGCGGCGCCGAAGATCGTGCCGAGGGTCGCGAGCCGATCCGGATGCGACTGGGGGAACGGAAAGGACTGGTAGGGATACGCGTCGTACGTCTGCTGCAGCGTGGAGCTCATCCAGGGCATGGTACGGCAGCGCACGTGCCTCGGGCGGGTG
>JBDTWB010000281.1:0-4383 GCA_040006895.1 Casimicrobiaceae bacterium
TGCCGGTCGAGTCCTTCTTGGCCCAGGTCGGGATGCCCTCGCGGCGGGCGATCGCGCGCACGTCGTGCTTGCGCATCTCGCCGAGCGGAAAGAGCACCGGCGCGAGTTGCGCCTGGGTCAAGCGATGCAGGAAATAGCTCTGGTCCTTGGTGCCGTCGACGGCCTTGAGCAACTCGACCCTCGCGCCGGTGCGGCGGGTCCGGGCATAGTGACCCGTCGCGATCCAGTCGGCACCCAGCGTGCGGGCGTGATCGAGGAATGCGCGGAACTTGATCTCGCTGTTGCACAGCACGTCCGGATTCGGCGTGCGACCTGCCGCGTACTCGCGCAGAAACTCGGCAAACACGCGCTCGCGATATTCCGCGGCGAAGTTGACCGCCTCGAGATCGATCCCGATTACGTCGGCAACCGACGCGGCGTCGACGAGGTCGACCCGCGACGTGCAGTAGTCGTCGGTATCGTCGTCTTCCCAGTTCTTCATGAACAGGCCGACGACCTCGTACCCCTGGCGCTTCAGGACCCACGCGGCGACCGACGAATCGACGCCTCCCGACATCCCGACCACGACCTTGCCACGACTCATGTCAGCTCCGTCAACAGCGACAGCGGCAGGCGTCGTCCCCCGAGGTAGTCGTCGACACAGCGCAGCACCAGAGGGCTGCGATGCTCCGCCCGTCGGGCCGCCAGGCTCTCATACGACAGCCATTCTGCGCCCACGATGCCGGCGTCTAGCGCTCGCTCCGGATGGTGCGCCGCGACGCGTGCGGCGAACGCGAAGCGCACGAAGGTGGGTGCGCCCGCGTGGGCCTGCCAGCGGTAGATGCCGACGAGGTCGGTGGGTTCGACTTCGTAGCGGGTTTCCTCGAGGGTCTCGCGCACCGCCGCGGCCAGGATCGTCTCGCCGCCTTCGACGTGCCCGGCGGGCTGGTTGAGCCGGCGGCCGGCGCGCGTTTCTTCCTGCACGCACAGGAACGCGCCGTCCCGGGCGACGATCGTCGCGACGGTGACCACCGGCCGGGGATTGCGGTTGTCGTGCAGGGCCATCGGGTCGGGATCCCACATAAAAAAAGGCAGGAGCGAAGCCCCTGCCTTCCGGTGCGAAAGAACTGGTTACTTCTTGACGACGGCGGCGTCCTTCTTCATGTCGGCCGTGGCTTCGACCTTCTTCGCGTCGGCCTTGGCCATGTCCTTCTTCATGTCGGCAGCGACGTCGGCCTTCTTCGCGTCTTGCTTGGCCATGTCCTTCTTCATGTCGGCCTTGGCATCGGCTTTCTTCTCGTCAGCCTTGGCATCGGCCTTGGCTTCCTTCTTGTGGGCCTTGGCAGCAGCCTTGTCCTTCTTGGCATCGGCCTTGGCCATGTCCTTCATGGCGTCGGCTTTGATTTCTTCCTTCTTGGCTTCGGCTTTCATGGCCGGAGCCGGCGCAACGGGTGCCGGCGTGGTGGTCTGCGCGGAAGCGGTCACGGCGAAGGCGCCAGCAACGAGTGCGAGGAGGAGCTTGTTCATGTGATTCCCTTAGTGGTTATGTTAGTACGACTCGAAAGTCGTTGGAACATCAAGTCAAGGCGGGTAAAGCCTTGGGATTCTAACGGTTTATGGCTAAAAAAGACAACTCGATGGTGGAAGTGCCGCGCCTCCGGCCATCCCTTACTTGACTGCGGCGACGGGTTGGGTGGCGGGATTGGCTTTCTTCGCCTTCTTGGTGGACTTCTTGGCGATCTTCTTATGGGTCTTGCCCGCGCCGGCGGCAGCGGTCGCGGTTGCCGCATCCGTCGACGCCTTGACGGCCGGAACAGCCGGGGCTGCCGGTACGGCTGGCGCGGGCGTTACGGTGCCCGCGGCCGACGGCGTGGCAGGGGCAGCCTTCATCGCCGGAGTCGCCGGCATCGTGCCCGACGGCGTCGTCTGGGCATGCACGGTGATCGCGAAGGCGCCGGCGATCAGTGCGGTCAACAGCTTGGTCATGAGTGGATCCTAGGTGGTGGGTGGCCGACACGCCGACGCGTCGCCCTATTGCTGTGGTCGTGTCGCTGTGTCGATGCCATTAACGGCCACCGTGTTGGGCGGTTGACAGCATTGGTTACACCTTCTCCCAACCCTACGAATCCGGTCAGCGCGCCGCCGATGTCCCCGTGCCGGGGAGCTCGCCCTGCAGCCAGGCGCGTAGCATCGGAATGGTCACCGGGCGCTTGGTGGCGAGCGAATGCCGATCCAGGGCGGCCAGCGTGGCGAGCAGTGTCGCCATGTCCCGACGACCATGCGCGAGCAGGTAGCGCACCACGTCGGGCGCGAGGTTGAAGCCGCGCTGCCGCGCATACGCGACCAGCGCCGCCGGCTTGGCGTCGTCGGCGAGCGGTGTGGTCTCGTACACCAGGCCCCATCCCAGGCGCGTGCGCAGGTCCTCGCGCACGGCCATCCGCGCCGGCGGCACGCGGCTCGCGGCCACGAGGTGCCCACCTCGCGCCGCCAGGGCATTGAACAGCGTGAACAACCGTCCCTGCGCGGCGACATCGGCGGTGTCCACCGCGTCCACCGCCACCAGGCGATGGCTGGCGAGTTCGTCGATCTCGCGTGCCTCGAGGCTCTCCGGCGCGGGCAGGGAGACCGCGCGCTGGCCCCGGGCTCCGCAGGCCGCCGCGGTCGCCTGGAGGAGATGCGACTTGCCCGATCCGGGCGCCCCCCACACCAGCAAGCCCGTTTCGGGGACCATCCCGTTGGCGATCCGGGTCAGTGCCTCGAGCACCTCGCCATTGTCTCCGGCCAGGAAATTGGCGAAGGACGGCGCTTCCGGCGGGGCGAGCTCGAACACCAGTTGCTCGCTCATCGAGGCGCCCCCGCCGTCACGGTGTCGATGCAGGCGAGGTGACCCGTCGCTGCGACACCGGGATCCCGCTCGGTGTCTCGCGTCGCGCAGTCGTGTTGTTCCAGCCCCTGCAGGTCCGTCGCAGCCGCGTGCGCGAACCCGGGACGCGCGCAGAGCGCCGTCATACGCGATAGATTGCCGACGCCATGTAGGCCGCGCGCAACCGCCGCAGCCCGACCAGCAGCATCGCCGAGACCGGCAGGGCCAGTAGCACCCCGGCCAGGCCGAACAGCTGCCCGAAAGCGAGCAAGGCAAAGATCACGGTCAGGGGATGCAGGCCGATGCGGTGGCCGACCAGGAAGGGCAACAGCACGTAGTTCTCGAGCAACTGGCCGATGCCATACACGCTCATGACCATCAGGAATGCCGGCCACCCGGTCCACTGCAGGAGCGCAGCAAGGGTGCCAAGCAGCAGGCCGATGCCGAAGCCCACGTACGGAATGAACACCAGCAGTCCGGTGACGATGCCGATCGGCACGGCGAATTGCAGGCCGGCAAGGGAGAGCGCCACCACGTAAAAGCTCGCGAGGGCGATCATCACCAGCATCTGGCCGTGCAGGAATTCGGCCAGGACGTGATCGATCTCCTTGGCCATGCCACGCACTGCCGGCTCCCACCTTCGCGGTACCAGCTCGTCCAGGCGTGCGACGATGCCCCGGCCGTCGCGCAGCAGGTAAAACATCACCACCGGGATCAACGCGAGGTTGATGACCAGGCTCGCCACCACCATGCCGCCGGTACGGACCCCGGCAAGTACCCGCAAGCCCACCTCGCCGGCCTGCTGGCTGTTGTTGGAGATCAACTCGCGCAAGGTGGCGACGTCGAGAGCGATCGAGCGACCCAGCGTCTCCTGCAGCCATGGCGCGATCCGCGCGGCGTAGAACTCGGCCAGTGCCGGCAGGCGCCCGAGCAGCATGGTGATCTCCGCCTGCACCAGCGGCACGATCACCAGCACCAGGCCGAGGATGAGCAGCATCATCAGCATCACCGCGAGGATCGTGCCGAGGGTGCGCGGCAGACCGGCGCGGACGCAGCGGTTGACGATCGGCGTGCCGAGGTAGGCGAGGATGATGCCGACCAGGAACGGTGTCAGGATGGGACCGAGCCAGTGCAGCGCCGCGGCCAGCACCACGATGGCACCCGCAATCCACAGATATTGCCAGGACGCCAGCGGGCCTTGCGGCAGCGGAGGCAAAGCCTCGAGGCTCGCGACGCGAGGCACGTCGACCGCGGCGACGCGCTCCGCGGCCGGGCGCGAAGAAGCATCGGCTGCTGCGCGCGTGACGGTGCTGCCAGGGTCCATGGACGTTTCCGGTAAAATCGCTGCAAACGGAGCACTTTACCGCGTCGGACCGACGCCGCTCAATGCGTCGCCCCATTCGCTGTGCCACCGTCCCACCGTCCCAGAGTCCCACCGTCCCAGAGTCCCCCAGTCCCAGAGCCCACCGTCCCAGAGTCCCCCAGCCCCAGAGTCCCACCGTCCCAGAGTCTCACCGTCTCACCGTCCCACCCTTCCAGCC
>JBDTWB010000282.1:0-4359 GCA_040006895.1 Casimicrobiaceae bacterium
CGCCAGCTGTGCCGCCGGGTAGCCGGCATCGCCCGCAACCCGGAACCACGTCACCGCGCGCTCGTCGTCAACTGCGACGCCAACGCCATCGCGCAACATCACCCCGAGGCGATACTGAGCCGGTGAATGTCCATAGGAAGCGGCCCCCTGGAGCAGCCGCAAACCGCGCGCGAGATCGTCGGGCGTGGTCTGGCCTGCCAGGTACTTGACCGCTTCCGCGTACTCCGTTTCCCCGTTCCGTTCCCGCGCTGCCTCGAGCCTTTCCGCGAGGGTTTCGGGATCGGGGACCTCGGGTTCCTGCACCCACAGCACGCCGGCGACGACCGCGAATACCACGGTGACAGCCAACCCACCCCATGTCAGCGGCGCAATCCGCCAGAAGCGCGCACCGCACTTCCGGCAGCGGTACGCCTTGTGCAGCGGCCGCAAGCCTCGCTCGAGCTCGTTGCGCCGCGAGCGGCGAACGTGGCCGCTTCCACAATGTGGACAACCCTGCGTCATGATGGGCAGAAACGTTCTTACCCGATCGAACTGGCGTTGGAACCCGGTCAGCAATTTCTCTCCGCGATCGGCCACGATACTGCGTGCAGCCAGGCCTGCAGGCGCGCGCTGCATGTCCGGCGAGCCTCGAGGCTGGCTCCCGCATTCTAGCTGGGTCGCGTCGCCGTGCGGATTGTCGGTCTCGATGGGCTACCGTACCATACGGGGAGATTCAACCGCGGGTGCGCGTATTCACGCGGGCCCTGCCCGATCCGGAAGCGATCGGTCGTGCGCGCATTCAGACTGCGCCGAGCATGACGCACATCGGCGCGCGGCGGTCCTCTATCGCCGCTATGCCGGACGCCACTGCCGCACGCCGGTCCCGCGACAGACGTCGACTGGTTTGGCCCGCGGGTCTCGCTCATCGAGGAGGAGGTCATGCCGCATCACCCGATACGCTTCGACGCTCGGCGCCGGGCGCTACGCGCCCTTGGCGGGTTGGGCACGCTCGCCTGCTTCGTTCCGGCCGCACGCGCTGCCGCATCCCGCGACACGCCCGCCTGCGTACTCGCCCCGGCGATGACCGAGGGGCCGTTCTTCGTCGATGCGGGACTCGAACGCGCGGATCTCACGGCGGGCACCTCCACGCCTGGCGTGCGGAGCGCCCTGCCCCTCGCGCTGACAATCCGCCTGGCCGACGTGCGCAACGGTTGCCGGCCGGTCCCCGGGATCCAGGTCGACGTCTGGCACACCGATGCCTTGGGCCGCTATTCCGGTGTGCAAGGCGAGCACGGCCAGACGTTCTGCCGCGGCTTTCTGCGCACCGATGCCGACGGCAGCGTGGCATTCCGCACGGTGTACCCGGGATGGTATCCCGGCCGGACGATCCACATCCATGTCAAGGCACGTCGCCACGATCCATCGCGGCAAACCACCTACGCGTTCACCACCCAGATCTTCTTCGACGAAGCGCTGAACGATGCGGTCATGGCGCTGCCGGTGTACGACAGCCGCGGTCCGCGCACCACGCGCAATGCTCGCGATGGGATTTACGGGGACGCGAAGCGACTCATCACCCGCGCCGCACTGCGCCGCGACGGAACGCCGACGGCGAACGCGGCCATCACCCTGGGGCTCGACCTGCCAGCCTGATCAGTGACCGGACGCCGGCCGGGGCGCATTGCACGGGTGCGCCGGCGGTTCCCCCCGCAGCACCCGAACCACCTCCTCGGCGACGCGCTGACGCAGCTCCGCCAGCGAAGTGTCCGACGAGAACGCGACGTGCGGCGTAATGATGACATCGGCGCGCTCCCGCAGCGCATCCGGCACCTGCGGCTCGTCCTCCAGCACATCCAGGGCCGCTCCAGAGAGTCGTCCGCTTCCGAGCGCGTCGATCATCGCCGCGGTGTCGACGACGCCGCCCCGACTCACGTTCACCAGGAAGGCGCCCGGCTTCATGACGGCGAAGGTGGCGCGATCGATGAGGTGATGGGTCGTGGGTGTCAACGGTACGTGCACGATCACCACATCGGCGCGGGCGAGCAGCTCGGCACGCCCTACCGGCTGGGCGATGCCGTCGCCGGTGAACGGACCGACGTCGCACGCCAGGACCGTGCAACCGAACGCAGCCAACTTGCGCGCGGTGGCGCGGCCGATGCGTCCGTAGCCCAGCACGCCAGCCGTAAGCGTGCTCACCCGACGCAGACGCGCACTGGCGGGCTCCCACCGACCGGCCCGCACCTCCCGATCGAACGTCACGATGCCACGGGCCCATGCCAGCACCAGACCGACGGCGTGATCGGAGACTTCCTCGACGCAGTAGTCGGGCACGTTGGTGACCCAGATGCCACGCTGGGTCGCGGCCTCGACGGCAATGTTGTCCAGACCGACACCGACACGCGCGACGATCTGCAGGTCCGGACATGCCGCGATTGCCTTCGCCGTCACTTCGGCCCAGTTGGTCATGATCGCGGCCGGGCGATGCTGTGCCGCGAGACTTTCGATCACGTCGGGCGAAGCGGGTTTGGCAGGCCCCGCGACCAGGCGCAGCCCGGCCGCATCGAGGACCGACTGCTCGATGGCAAGGTCCGGCCAGGCATAGTCGGTGAGGAGCACGGTCCGGTCGTTGGCGGGCTTCGTCATGGGGAGGTTTCTACCGAATATGGACTGCAACAAGCCGGGGACTGCACGACCCGGGACCGGCTCGGAGCGCGATCCCGGCCGGCGGCGGCTGGCCGAGAAAGCGGCCGAGAAAGGGGCCGAGTCCCCGAGCGGGGGCTCGCGGACCAGTCTACGATATCATCGACACGACGGCACGTGCGCGGCGTCAGGTGTCGAGAATCATCGGCTACCCGGCACTCCGCAAGAGGCGCGAGCGGCCCCGCCGGCGTCGCCCGAAGGCCTCGCCGTGACGGCCCGCTCGGACAACGGCGTTGCTTGCGCCGGGAGGCCGCTGATTCACCCCGGTGGCGGGTTACAACGTTTACCACGCGCCTGCTATGCAACCGATCCCCGCCGGTGCGTATGCGCGCGCCGGATCGATTACCTCGATCCCGGCCAACGTCACGCGTCTCCAATCGCGTACCACCTACACCTTCCTTGTGCGCGCCGACAGTCGGCGGCACGTCGAGAGCGCCGACTCCGTTCGCGTTGCGGCCACGACCACCGGCCTGCCGACGTTGCCGGGAGCGCTCACCCCGGTTGTGGCGGTCGTGCCTGGACCGGACCGGACCCGGCGCGTCTCCTCACCACGAGGTCGATCTCCACGCCGCAACCGCGTGCGAGCGCCGTGACGCCGACGCAGGTCCGGGCGGGATATCGCCCGTCCGGAAACTGCCTCGCGTACACCGCGTTCATGCGTTCGTAATGTTCGGCGAACTGCGTGAGGTAAACGCGGGCAGAAACGATATGGCCATCGGCGAATCCAGCGCGGGCCACGACCGCTCGGAGGTTGCGGAACACGGATTCGGTCTGGGCCTCGATCGTCACCGGCACCGAGCCGTCGGCATCGATGGGCATCTGTCCCGTGACGAACAGCCACTCGCCCGTTTCCACGGCGTGGCTATAGGGCGCGACCATGGTCGGGCCGTCGGCGAAGACGTGGTAAATCGGATCGGACATCGCAACTCCTTCGGGATCGGACTGCAGTGGGCGCCGACCTGTTGGCGCGCAGGGCTGCGCCAGACGCCCGTGTGCATTACACTCTAGCAGTCAGATGGCCGCGCCTCGGGCGATCACATGTGAGCTCATGCGAGCGCGCACGTGAGACGTGACGTGCGGACGGCGCGTGGGACTGCCGCTCGTCTAGCGTCACTTCGCCCCTCCCCACGCAGGCATCCGCGCGGCTTCGTAAACCCCGCACCGAGCCGCACCAAGCTGGGCCCACATGCTTTCGATCCTGGTCGTGGACGACGAACCTGCCGTATGCGAGGCGCTCGCGGATCTCTTGCGGCTGGACGGACACGACGTCGCCACCGCGGGCAACGGCCGGGAGGCGTTGCAACTTGCCGTTCCCGGGCGGTTCGACCTGGTGCTTGCCGACCTGATGATGCCGGTGATGGCGGGCGACGAATTCATCCGCGCTTTGCGCCACAAAGGTGGTCCGCGATGCTGGCTGGTGACGATGAGCTCGGCACGCGAGTCGCTGGTGCGCTGGCGGGTGCGCGGCTGCGATCGCTTCTTGACCAAGCCCGTGCACCCGGACACGCTCACCGAGATCACGGTGGCCTGCGCCAGGGATCCTGCCATTGCACAGCGCATCCTCGCGCGAACACCTGCAGGCAAGGCCGGCTGACCCGCGCTGATGGGGCACGCCGCGGGCGCGATCCGAGGTGCCCGGCCGGCATCGGGTCACGGCCATCTCGGGTGACGGCCCTCGGG
>JBDTWB010000283.1:0-4339 GCA_040006895.1 Casimicrobiaceae bacterium
CGCTCGTGGCGCTACTCGATGCTGGTCAAGGACGGCGTCGTGCAGAAGATGTTCATCGAGCCGGAAAAAGCAGGCGATCCGTTCGAGGTCTCGGACGCGGACACCATGCTCCACCATGTCAACCCGAGCGCCAAGCTGCCCGACCAGATTGCCATCCTGACGCGCGAGGGCTGCGGCTTCTGTACCCGCGCCAAGGCGATCCTGGACGACCTCGGCTACGAATATGCCGAGGTGCCGCTCGCACACACCATCCGGACCAAGACCGTCGGCGCGATCGCCGGCCAGCGGACCGTGCCGCAGGTGTTCGTCAACGGGCGCCTCATCGGCGGTCTCGAAGCGCTCGAAGCCTGGGCCAAGAAGGCGGCGTAAGCTCGACTGCGGCGGAGCACGGGAGGTGCGCGTTCCTTCAGCGAGAGCGGTGCGGGAAGTGCGCCTGCCTTGCTGGCCCAAGGTGCGGCAGGTGCGCGTGCGCACCCGCCGCGTTCTGACTTGCGCATCAGAGGCCCGCGCGTGGCTTCCGCGGGTGGTATCGCAGAGGCGCGCGCCGATCGCCGTACAACCTCGCCGCGCGATGCACCTTGACGCTTCGGCACGACCGCCGATTACAGGAACTGACCCACAGCCATGAACGAAATCACTGTCGAAGTTGCGGTCATCGGCGCGGGCACGGCCGGTCTTGCGGCCTACCGGGCCGCGGTGACCGCGGGCAAGCGCACGGTCCTGATCGAAGGGGGACCGTACGGCACGACCTGCGCGCGGGTCGGTTGCATGCCCAGCAAGCTCCTGATTGCGGCGGCGGAAGCAGCCCACGCCCCGGCGCGCTGGGAGGCCTTCGGCTTGCACCTCGAGGGCACGCTGCGCGTCGACGGCCCTGCGGTCATGGCACGGATCAAGCGCGAGCGCGACCGCTTCGTCGGCTTCGTGATCGACGGGGTGAACAACATCCCCGAGAAGGATCGCCTCCGCGGCCATGCCCGCTTTGTCGACGATCGGACCCTCGAGTTGGAAGGCGGCCCGCGCATCCGCTTCGGAAGTGCAGTGATCGCGACCGGATCGGCACCGAGCGTGCCGCCTTTCCTCAAGGACCTGGGGGACCGGCTCGCCATCAATGACGACGTGTTCGACTGGAACGACCTGCCCAAGTCGGCGGTCGTGTTCGGCCCGGGCGTCATCGGCCTCGAAGTGGGCCAGGCGCTGCACCGCCTCGGCGTACGGGTGCTGATGTTCGGTCGCCTCGGGCACCTCGGGCCGTTCAGCGATCCGGCGATCCGCGACTACGCGATCCGGACCTTCCAGGAAGAATTTCCGCTCGACACCGCCTCTGACGTGCAGTCGCTCGAACGCGTCGCCGACGGCGTGCGGATCACCTACCGCGGGCCCGATGGCACCCTGGTCACCGAGGTGGTCGACGTGGTGGTGGCCGCCACCGGTCGCGCGCCCAACGTCCGCGACCTCGGTCTCGGCCACACCGGTCTCGAGCTCGACGCCCGCGGCGTTCCGGTGTTCGATCAGGGCACGATGCAATGCGGACATCACCCGATCTTCATTGCCGGCGACGCCAACGACGTATTGCCCCTGCTGCACGAAGCGGCGGACGAGGGCCGCATCGCCGGTCACAACGCGGCGGCTTACCCGCACGTCCAGCCTGGTTTGCGCCGCGCCCCGCTCGCCGTGGTGTTCTCCGACCCGCAGCTCGCCATCGTGGGCGCGCGCCTGGTCGACCTCGCGCCGGGGAGCTTCGTGACCGGCAGCGTATCGTTCGAGGATCAGGGCCGCAGTCGCGTCATGTTGCGCAACAAGGGCCTGATGCACGTCTACGTCGATATCGTCTCCGGCCGGCTGGTCGGTGCAGAGATGATCGGCCCGGATGTCGAGCACCTCGCGCACCTCCTTGCCTGGGCAGTTCAGGCCCGCTTCACCATTAGCCAGATCCTGGAGATGCCGTTCTATCACCCGGTGGTGGAGGAGGGCCTGCGTACGGCGCTGCGCGACGCCCAGGCCAAGTTCCTGAATGCCGAGAAGCAGCGCGCGGAGATGGAAAAGGTCGAAGCGGCGCTGGAGTGCGCCACCGAATCGGTGAACGGCGCGCTCGCCTGACGGCCACGAACGCCGGGTGCTCGGCCAGATCGCGCGCTTGCCGGAGCGCACGCGCCGTGCTTCGACGCGCGCCGCGCGATCCCGCCGGCCAAGCCGCTGCTGCTGCAGGCGGGGTCCAGGCGATGCCCAGCTGCCGTCCGCTCACCCCACAAACTATTTTCGCCCCATGGCCACGGCTCCCGGGCCGCTCGTCCGGATCGACGGCAGGCGGGCAGCATGTCGAGGTCGGCGCCGGTACCCGGCGACCCCACCATTTCATCGCCGAGTGTGGCGCTCGGGCGCGGAGCACGCGACAATAGCGCCCCGGCCCGGCCCGGCGCGCCATCCTTCAAGACCCTTCATTCGAGGTCCCCATGCGTCCCATCGTCCCGCTTTTCGCGCTGCTGTTGAGCCTCGTGCCCGTGCAGCCGCTGTTCGCGCAGTCGCAACCGATCAAGATTTTCGGACTCGTCGAGCTCTCCGGCACGGGTGCCACGTCGGGCAGCAACTTCAACGACGGCGTGAAGCTCGCAGTCAAGGAAATCAATGCCGCCGGCGGCATTCTCGGCCGCAGCGTCGAGTACTCGGCGAACGACACCCAGTCGCAGCCACAGGTCGCCAAGGCGCTGGCGGTCAAGGCCATCGATAACGGCGCGTACGTCGTGATGGGGCCGGTATTCTCGGGATCGATCCTGGTCAGCATGGTGGAAACGCGGCGCGCCGAGATCCCCAACTTCACCGGCGGAGAAGCGGCGGCGATCACGCAGCAGAAGAATCCGTACATCTTCCGCACCTCGTTCACTCAGACCACCGCGATGCCCAAGGTGGCACGCTATCTCGCCGATGTCCTGAAGGCGAAGTCCGTCGCCGTCGTATGGGTCAACAACGACTTCGGCAAGGGCGGGCGCGACGTCTTCACCAAGGCCGCCGAGGCACGGGGCATCAAGGTCGTGGCGGACATCTCGACCGAGCCGGGGCAGCTCGACTTCTCCGGGCCGGTGCTGAAGGCCAAGCAGGCGAATGCGGATGCGATCTTCGTGTACAGCAACGAGGAAGAGTCGGCCCGGGCGCTGCGCGAGTTGCGCAAGCAGGGCTACGACAAGCCGATCGTCGGTGAAACCGTGCTCACGAGCCAGAAGGTCGTCGAGCTGGCCGGCGAGGCCGCCAACGGCGCCGTCGCCCACGTCGGTCTCACCGCGGATGCCCCCGATCCGGGCATCAAGGCCTTCGCCGCCAAGTTCCAGAAGGAATACAACTACAAGCCGGACCACAACGGCCTCAAGGGCTACACCGGCATGTACATCGTCAAGGCAGTCACCGAGAAGATCGGCAAGCTGGATTCCAAGGCCTTCGCCAACGCGATGCACGGCGCCAAGCTGACGGTCAAGGACTACCCCGGCATCCTGATGGATGTCTCGTTCGACGAGAACGGCGACCTCGACCGCGAGAGCTTCATGACCAAGGTCGTCAATGGCAAGCAGGAAGTCATCGCCACCCTGCCGCCGGCCGCGAGCAAGTAGGCAGGGGACATCGAACCCGCGCGGGGCAGTCGAGAGCGCACCGAGATGGCAACTGACAACACCTTTGGGATCGCCGGCCTCTTCGGGTGGCCGGTCGCGCACTCGCGCTCGCCGGTCATCCACAACCATTGGCTCGCGCGGTACGGCATTCCCGGGCGCTACGTGCTGTTCCCGGTGCCGCCGGAAAAGCTCGAGGCGGCAGTGCGCGGCCTCGCGGCACTCGGACTGCGTGGCTGCAACGTCACCACGCCGCACAAGCAGGCCATATTCCCCCTGCTCGACCGGGTCGACGATCTCGCCCGCCGGATCGGCGCGGTCAACACCGTGGTGGTCGAGAAGGATGGCTCGCTGACCGGCTTCAACAACGACGGCAACGGTTTCATCCAGAGCCTGCGCGACGCCGCTCCGCAGTGGCGACCCGATAGCGGGCCGATCCTCGTGCTCGGGGCCGGTGGAGCGGCACGCGCGGTGGTGGCGAGTCTCGCCGCGCAGGGCGCCCGGGAGATCCGCCTATCCAACCGCACGGCCGACAAGGCGCAGGAGATCGCCAGTGCCGTGGGCCCGGTCGTGAAGGTCGTGCCGTGGGACGAGCGGCAGGACGCGCTCGACGGCGTCGAAGTGCTCGCCAACGCGACCAGTCTTGGCATGGCCGGCAAGCCGCCACTGGAGATGACGCTCGACGGACTGCCGAGGGCCAGCCTGGTCGGCGACCTGATCTACATCCCGCCCGAGACACCGCTGCT
>JBDTWB010000284.1:0-4325 GCA_040006895.1 Casimicrobiaceae bacterium
CCTTCCTTGTAGCCCAGGCCGGAGTCCTTGATGCCGCCGAAGGGCGTCAGCTCCAGACGGTAGCCCGGCACCTCGCGGACGTTGACCGTGCCGACGTCGAGCTCGGCGATGAGCCGGGTGACGTAGTCGAGTCGGTTGGTGCATACCGACGATGACAGCCCGTACGCGGTGCTGTTGGCGATGCGGATGGCGTCGTCGAGGTCCTTGAACCGGATCACCGGAGACACCGGACCGAAGGTCTCGAACTTGACCAGCGGCATCTCCGGCCGGACGTGATCGAGCAGGGTCGGTGCATACAGCGCGCCCCGGCGCTCGTTGCCGTGCAGCAGCTTCGCGCCCAGACCTACCGCCTCGTCGACCCGCGCTTCGAACGATCGGGCCGCCGCCTCGTCGATTACCGTGCCCATGTCGACCGCGGTATCCATCGGATCCCCGTAGCTCCAGGCCCGGGTGCGCTCGAGAAGCCGGGCGACGAAGTCGTCGGCCACCGCAGCATGGACCAATATGCGCTTGACCGCGGTGCAGCGCTGGCCGGAATTCTTGTACGAGCCGCTCGCCGCAAGGGTGGCGGCTTCGTCGAGATCCGCGTCTTCCAGGACGATGATCGGATCGTTGCCGCCGAGCTCCAGCACCTGCCGCTTGTAGATCGCCTTGCCGGCGATGTACTTGCCGACTGCCACGCCGCCGGTGAAGGTGACGAGGTCGACATCGGGATGGGTGAGGAGCTCGTCGGCGATCTCGCGCGGGTCGCCGGTCACCACCGACAACATCTCCGGCGGCAGGCCCGCCTCGTAGAGGATGTCGGCGAGGGCAAGAGCGGATAGCGGCGTCTTCTCGGTGGGCTTCAGCACCATCCGGTTATTGGTCGCCACCGCGGGCGCGATCTTGTGCGCGACCTGGTTGAGCGGGTGGTTGAAGGGCGTGATCGCCGCGATGACGCCCTGCAGCGGCTCGCGGAGGGTGTAGACCTTGCGCGACTTGCCGTGCGGCGTGAGGTCGCAGGAGAACACCTGGCCGTCGTCCTGGAGGGCGGCGTTGCCCGCAAACACGAAGACGTCGCAGGCGCGTCCAACCTCGTAGAGCGAATCCTTCTTGCAGATGCCGCACTCGGCGGTGATGAGATCCGACAGAGCCTCGGTGCGGCTGCGGATGATCTCGGCGGTGCGTTGCAGGATCCGCGATCGCTCGTAGCGGGTGAGCTTGGCCTTGTAGCCGCGGGCCGCGCCGATGGCGCGCCGTACATCCTCGACACCGGCCATCGGCACGGTGCCCACCACCGCGCCACTGAAGGGATTGTGCACGTCGAGGGTTCGCGCGCCGCCGACCCGCTCCCCGGCGATGCGCATCTTCTCGTGGCGAATGTCGGCGCCGCGCGAAGCCTGGTTTCGGGTGGAGATATCCATGGCGCGATCGGTCACTGCAGGTAGTTGAGTGCGAGATCGAAGGCGTCGAAATTGCGCCAGCGACGTCCGGCGGGCAGGCTCGCCTGGCGGTTGGCGATCAACGGCACCTGCTGCTCGGAAACCCCGCCATGCGAGCGCAGCGGTGCGTCCAGACCGGACAGGTCGTGCCGATCGCGGCTGGTGCCGAGCACCGATAGCCGCTCGGCAATGACCACGATGTCGCCGATGCGATCCGGTGGCAACTCGAACCGCGAAGAGGCCTCCTCGCGCGTTAGCACGGCTTCGATGCCGGGCACCGCGACGATGCGCGCGGTCGCCGCGGGCGCATCTACGCCGCCCGAGAGGTACACGGTGGCGAACGAGCCCAGGGCGCCGTGATGCACCACGTAGGGATCGGTGATCGGCAGGATTACTCGGGTCGTCGCGGTGCCGAACGCTTCGTCCAGGAGATCCTGGAGAAACACGATATTGGGCCGCCCGAACGCATCCGTCTTGGCGTTCATGCCGTGGTCGGCGGTGAGGATCACCACGGCACCCTGCTCGTCGAATGCCCCGAGGTAGCGATCCAGCATGGCGTAGAAATCGTTGGCAGCAGGTGCGCCGGGCGCGGCCTTGTGCTGCACGTAATCGGTCGTGGACAGGTAGGTGATGTCCGGCCGCTGGCGTTCGAAGATCCGCAGCCCGGCCGCGAACACGAACTCGGAAAGCGCGGCGCTGTACACCGACGGCACCTCCATGCCCACCAGTCCCGGCACGTCGCCGATCCCATGGGTCTCGGGGCGCGCTTCCGCAGCCTTTTCCGATGAGAAGCAGATGCCGTCGAGACCGTGGCCGAGGAGGGCGCGAAGCTTGTCCTTGGCCGTCACCACGGCGACCTTCGCCCCCTTGGACCCGAACGCCGCCAGAAGGGTTCCGGCACGCAAGTACTTGGGATCGTTCATCATCACTTCGGCGTTTGCCTCGCGATCCCAGAAGAAGTTGCCGCAGATCCCATGCACCGCCGGCGCCACGCCGGTGACGATCGACAGGTTGTTGGGATTGGTGAATGACGGTATGACGCAGTCCGCCGTCAGGCACAGGCCGCGCTCGCGCAGGCTGGCGAGCCACGGCATGACACCCGCCGCGATGGCCTGGTTGAGATAGTCGGGCTCGCAGCCATCGACGCACACGACTACCACCGGTGTCTTCGGCCATGCGTAATTGCGGCCGTTGGCGCGCACCGGATCATGCATGGATGGGGTCAACGTGCTTTCCTCGTTGATGGGTGGCCATTGCCCCTGGCCGGGCCGGCGCGACCATTGATGCGGTGCATCCGCTCGCGACTTGCCATCACGTGATCGTGCAGGGCGCGACCGGCGCCCGGCACATCCCCGGCGGCGATGCGCTCGACGATCTGGCGATGCTCACGCGTTGACGTCGGCAGCACCCCTTCCTGGGCGAGGGTGGTGCGCCGGAAGAGTCGCAGCTCGTTGACGATGCGGCGATAGGTGGCCAGCAGCTTGCGGTTGCCGGCGAGTTCGACCAGCCGGTCGTGGAACGCCAGGTTCGTCTTCAGGAATGCATCCACGTCGTTGCCGGCCGACGCGCGCTCCATTGCAGCGACCATGGTCTTGAGCTCGCGGATCGCGGCGGGCGTGGCGGTAGCCGCGACGCGCTGGCCCACGAACGCGTCGAGCAGCGCGCGCAGCTCGTAGATCTCGTCGGCTTCCTCGACCGGGATCTGCCGGACGTACACGCCGCGGTTTTTCTCGAGCCGGACGAGTCCCGACTCCTCGAGCGCACGAAACGCCTCCCGCACCGGGCCGCGCGACACCCCAAGAAGCTCGGCCAGCGCGGCCTCGTTGAGCTTGCTCCCGGGAGCGATCTCGCCGCCCAGGATCATGCGCTCGATATCGCGCTGCACCAGGGCGGGCAGGGAATGCGCCTGGAGCGTGGCGATCGACGGCCGGATTCCCTCGGCCGGGGCGGCCGCCGCGCCATCAACAGCCGCGCGGTCCGGCGCACGCACGGAAATGGCCCTCACACGGATGGGTCGTGCAGCGCCAGTCCCGCCAGATGCAGGCGGTTTCACCATTTTCAACATTATTGCGTATTGGACGGCGAACGCGGTAGATTGTCAACAATCTGCAAACGCCGTGGCCAAGTTCGCATGCTTGGCACGATGCGCGATGCAGTCGGTTGCTGGGCCGCGCACGCGAGGGTAGGATTCCCCGCACCCTGGAGCGAACGACGGGCGCGTGTCACCAGCGCGTCATGCATGCGTTTCAAGATCAGGTTTCCAGAGCACCCCACCCAAGGAGCGAAATCAATGAAACCAGTCCGCACCGCCTGGCATCGTGCGCTTGCCTGCGCTGTCGTTGCCGTCGCGATCACCGCTGGCAATGCCGTTGCCCAGAAGTCCCAGCTCACCGTGTACACCGCACTGGAGACCGATCAGCTCAAGGCATACCAGGAGGGATTCAACAAGTCGAACCCCGATATAGAAATCACCTGGGTACGCGATTCCACTGGCGTCATCACCGCGAAGCTGCTGGCCGAGAAAGCCAACCCCAGGGCGGACGTGATCATGGGCGTGGCGGCGACGTCGATGGCCATTTTCGACAGCGAAGGCATGCTGCAGGCGTACGCGCCGGCGGGACTCTCCCGCCTCGATCCCCGCTACCGGGACAGCCATAATCCGCCGGCGTGGGTCGGCATGGACGTGTGGGGCGCGACGATCTGCTTCAACACCATCGAGGCGCAGAAGCGCAACATCCCCAAGCCGGAAACCTGGAAGGACCTGACCAAACCCGTCTACAAGGGCCAGATCGTGATGCCGCACCCGGCGTCGTCGGGTACCGGCTTCTTCGACGTCACCGCCTGGCTCCAGATGTTCGGCGAGCAGGACGGCTGGAAGTTCATGGACGGCCTGCACGAAAACAT
>JBDTWB010000285.1:0-4311 GCA_040006895.1 Casimicrobiaceae bacterium
CGGGCGCAGCGGGCGCAGCGGGCGCAGCAGGAGCTTCAGGGTCGGATCGGCTCATTGGGACAGCTCGGTACGGACGCCTGCAGGGCGGCGGCGGCGGGCGCGCGCGCAGCCTTGGCGGCTCCCCGGCAAAAACTCGGCGGGAGGGACCTTACTTTACCGGAGGGATCGCCGACGCAGGGAGCGCGCGAACCGGATGTGGATGGCGAATCCGGCATCCGGCCAGGACGAATGGCGCTCAGACCCGGACTTCTTCCTCTTCCCAGATGTAGCCGAAGCCACGGATGGTCCGTAGCCGGGAGCCGGCGTCCTCCAGCTTGGCGCGGAGCCGCGAGATGTACACCTCGATCGCATTGGCCGAAAGGTGCTCGTCGTAGCTCAAAATGCGCTCGCCGATCTGCTCCTTGCTGAACACGCGCCCGGGACGGCTGAGGAAGAGCTCGAGCAGGCCCCACTCCCGCGGAGTGAGTTCGACCACCTTGCCGCCAACGCGGGCGCGCTTGGCGGCAAAGTCCACCTGCAAGGCACCGAACGTCACCGCGTTGACCGGGTGTGCGGGGCGGCGCAACAACGCGCGCACACGGGCCTCGAACTCGGTGACCGAGAACGGCTTGGTGAGATAGTCGTCGGCGCCGAGATCGAGGCCATGCACGCGATCCTCCACGGCATCGCGAGCGGTCAGCACCAACACCTTGGTCGGCGAACCGCGGGCGCGCAAACGGCGGAGCAGCTCGAAGCCGTCGATGTCGGGCAAGCCGATGTCGAGCACCACGAGATCGAAGTCCGTAGAGCGCAGCGCCCGGTCTGCATCGGCCCCGGTCCGGGCATGGTCGACGGCATGGCTCGCCCGCTGGAGGACCGCGAGCAGGCCCTGCGCCAGCAGGGCATCGTCTTCCACCAGAAGAATTCGCATGCGGTTCACCTTGTCGAAACGGACCCGTGCGCGCCCTGCGGCGGGCACCGTCGCGACCAGGCCGGTCGCGCGCGCCGCAGCGATTGGAAGGTACACCCGGGCCTGCGCGGAGCACGCCGCCAGGAAAGGGCGTCGGACCGCTTGAAGAGAAGAAACCCCGACCGCCGGAGGGAGCTGAACGCCGGGGTTGAAAGTGGTGGCACGCCGCGGCGATTTCCCCGACAGACAGTCACGACGCGCCGGAGGGGCGACGTCGATGCTACAGCGGGAACAGGCAACCGGGCATGCATCACACACCAGTGTAGGCCCGAGCCCTGACACCATCCTGACGCAGCCGGCGATCGCCTTCGGCGGCGGCGGCGGCCCGAACTGGGGGAGTTGAGCGAGGGCTGAAAGCCCCGCGTGCCCTGCCCGCCAAGGATTACGGTCGTGCCCCAGGGAAATTCCGGAGGTCAGCGCGTGGTGCGAAGGCCGTCTGCGGCCGTCGTTCAGCCGGCCGCGTCGAGCGGCTCCGGCGGCGCTTCCTTGCCGAGCTCGAAGGCGCGATGCAGGACGCGCACGGCGAGCTCGAGGTACTTCTCGTCGATCACGACCGAGATCTTGATTTCCGAAGTGGAGATCATCTGGATGTTGATGCCCTCCTCCGCCAGCGCCTGGAACATCTTGCTGGCGATGCCCACGTGCGAGCGCATGCCGATGCCCACCACCGAGACCTTGCAGATCCGCTTGTCGCCGATGATCTCGCGCGCCTCGAAGGCCTTGCCACGCTCGCGGGCCAGCACGTCGATCGCCTTCTGGTACTCGTCGCGACTCACCGTGAACGAGAGGTCGGTGTGTCCAGACGACGCCCCGATGTTCTGCACGATCATGTCGACGTCGACGTTGGCCGCGGCGATCGGACCAAGGATGGCGTAGGCCACCCCGGGTCGGTCCTCGACGCCCATCACCGAGATCTTCGCCTCGTCGCGCGCGAAGGCAATGCCGGAAATGATGGCCTGCTCCATGTCCTCGTCCTCTTCGTAGGTGATGAGCGTGCCGGGCGAGGTGGACTCGGGATCCTCGAACGATGACAGCACCCGCAGCTTGACCTTGTACTTGCCAGCGAACTCGACCGAGCGAATTTGCAGGACCTTCGACCCGAGGCTTGCCATCTCCAGCATTTCCTCGAACGTGACACGGTCGAGGCGCCGCGCTTCGGGCACGATGCGCGGATCGGTGGTGTAGACCCCATCGACATCGGTGTAGATCTGGCACTCGTCGGCACGCAGCGCCGCTGCGAGAGCGACCGCGGACGTATCCGAGCCGCCGCGGCCGAGGGTGGTGATGCTGCCGCCCGCGTCGACGCCCTGGAAGCCCGCGACGATCACGACGCGGCCGGCATCGAGGTCCGCACGCATGCGGGCGTCGTCGATCGCGAGGATGCGCGCCTTGGTGTAGGCGTCATCGGTCAGGATGCGCACCTGGTTACCGGTGTAGCTGCGCGCCTCGATCCCGATGCCCCGCAGGGCGATGGCGAGGAGCCCGATCGTCACCTGTTCGCCGGTCGCGGCGACGACGTCGAGCTCGCGCGGATCGGGCTGCGAGGCGAGCTCCCTCGCCAGGCCCAAAAGGCGATTGGTCTCGCCGCTCATGGCCGAGACCACGACCACCAACCCGTGGCCCTGGCGGTGGTAGTGCGCGACGCGGCGAGCGACGTTGCGGATCCGTTCGGTGGTACCGACCGAAGTACCACCGTATTTCTGAACGATCAGGGCCATGAGCGTCGACGCAGCCGATGCGCGAGGAGCGGGGGCGTGGCCGCGCTACAGCGCGCGAAACGCGAGGGTCGCGTTGGTGCCGCCGAAGCCGAAGGAATTGGACAGCGCGCCGCGGATCGGCATCGGGCGCGCCTTCAGGGGAACGAAATCGAGGTCGCAGCGCGGGTCCTGGTTGAACAGATTCGCGGTCGGCGGCGCGACCTGGTCGCGGATCGCCAGGACGGTGAAGACCGCTTCGACCCCACCCGCTGCACCGAGGAGGTGGCCGGTCATGGATTTGGTCGAGCTGACCGCCAGGCGCTTGGCATGCTCGCCAAAGCAGCGCTTGATGGCCAGGCACTCCGCAAGATCGCCGAGCGGCGTGGACGTGCCGTGGGCGTTGACGTAATCGATGTCCTCGACGGTCATCCCGGCATTGCGCAGGGTGTTGATCATCGCGCGGGCGGCACCATTGCCGTCGTCGGGTGGTGCGGTGACGTGGTAGGCGTCGGCACTCATGCCGTAGCCCGCGAGTTCGCAATAGACGCGCGCGCCCCGCGCCTTGGCATGCTCGTATTCCTCGAGCACCAGGACACCGGCTCCTTCGCCGAGCACGAAGCCGTCGCGGTCGACATCCCACGGCCGACTCGCCGTCGCCGGCTCATCATTGCGCTCCGACAGTGCCCGCGCGGCACAGAATCCGCCTACGCCGAGCTGGCTGACGGTCGACTCCGAGCCGCCGGCGATCATGATGTCGGCGTCACCGTACTCGATGATGCGCGCCGCCTCGCCGATGCTGTGATTCGCCGTGGAGCACGCGGTCGCGGTAGCGAGGTTGGGACCCTGGTAGCCGTACTGGATCGACACCAGTCCGGCAGGCATGTTGACGATCGTCCCGGGCACGAAGAACGGCGAGACTTTTTTCAATCCGCCACCCGCGTAATACGCCTTGGCGGTCGCCTCGATCATCGGCAAGCCGCCGATGCCCGAGCCGATCGATACGCCGATGCGCTCCTTGTTGCCCGCGTAGTCGGCGAGTGCCGCGTCCTGCACGGCCTCCATGGTCGCGACCAGCCCGTAATGGACGAAGCGGTCGTAACGGCGCGCTTCCTTCGGCGATAAATACTTGGCAACATCGAAGTCCTTCACCTCGCCGGCGATCCGCGACGGAAATCCCGACGCATCGAACTGGGTGATGGGACCGATGCCCGAGCGACCCGCGACGATCGACTCCCAGGCCGCGGCAACCCCGATGCCCACGGGCGCAACGATCCCCAGGCCGGTGACTACGACGCGACGACGACTCATGGAAGGTGCGGAGGTGATTGAGAGGGGATCCGACGCAACCCCGGCGCTGGCGGCTGCCGGCAATCGATCGCCGCGGATGCCAAGCTCCGCGGACCGGACTCGGCGCGGGTGACGCGAAACTCGGTCACGCCGCGCCGATCATGACGGTTATTTCTTGATATGGGCGCTGATGTAATCGACGGCCTGCTGGACCGTCGTGATCTTCTCGGCTTCCTCGTCCGGAATCTCCGTCTCGAATTCCTCCTCGAGCGCCATGACGAGCTCGACCGTGTCGAGGGAGTCGGCCCCGAGATCGTCGACGAACGAGGATTCGTTCTTGATTTCAGCCTCGTTCACGCCGAGCTGCTCGGCGACGAT
>JBDTWB010000286.1:0-4264 GCA_040006895.1 Casimicrobiaceae bacterium
GCATCACCTACTGCGCGAAGAACATGAAGCGCTACAACCCGATCAACATCTCGGGCTACCACATTTCCGAGGCCGGAAGCTCGCCGCTGGACGAGGTCGCGTTTCCGATCTGCAACCTCATCACCTACGTCGAGGAGGTGCAGAAGACCGGGATGCACGTCGACGAGTTCGCGCCGCGACTTGCATTCTTCTTCGTCTGCCAGTCGGACTTCTTCGAAGAGATCGCCAAGTTCCGCGCGGTCCGGCGGGTGTACGCGAAGGTGATGAAGGAGCGCTTCGGGGCCAAGAACCCC
This sequence comes from Casimicrobiaceae bacterium, assembly GCA_040006895.1. Classification (GTDB taxonomy): domain Bacteria; phylum Pseudomonadota; class Gammaproteobacteria; order Burkholderiales; family Casimicrobiaceae; genus CAIWHR01. Next base: position 294 of record JBDTWB010000286.1, read on the forward strand.
GAGTCGATGCGCCTGCGCTTTCACTGCCAGACGGCGGCCGCATCGCTCACCAAGCCGCAGTACCAGATCAACGTGGTACGGACCGGCCTGCAGGCACTGGCCGCGGTCCTGGGTGGTACCCAGAGCCTGCACACCAATGGCATGGACGAGGCCTTCGCGATCCCGACCGAGGAAGCGATGCGCATCGCCCTGCGCACCCAGCAGATCGTCGCCGAGGAGTCCGGGGTCGCGCAGGTGGTCGACCCCCTTGGCGGTTCGTATTTCGTGGAAAGCCTCACCACCGACTACGAGCGCGAGATCTTCAAGGTCATCGACTACGTCGACCAGAACGGCGGCACCATCAAGCTCACCGAGGAGAGCTGGTTCCAGCGGCGGATCGCGGATTTCGCCTATGAAACCGCGCTGAAAAAAGCCAGCGGCGACAAGCCGGTCATCGGGGTCAACAAGTATGTCGATCCGGACGAGACGTTCGACGAGATCGAGCTGCATCCCTACGACGTGTCCACGGCAACGCGGCAGATCGGTCGCCTGCAACAGGTGCGGCGCGACCGCGACCAGCGCAACATCGAGGCCCTCCTCGACAAGCTCGTGGCGGTCGCGCAGGATGAGCGCCAGAACATCATGCCGGTCACGATCGAGCTGGTCGCCGCCGGTGCCACGATGGGGGATATCATCGAGAAGCTGAAGACCATCTGGGGCACCTATCGCGAGAAGCCGGTGTTCTAGCGACGTGGCCACGTTGCTCCACTCATGGACGTGATCGACGTGCTCGGGGCGTCGGATCGGGCACCGCTACCCGCGCCTGCCACCCCTGACGCCAGCGGGCCGCGCGTCGGCTGCGCATCAGGCAGGTGACGTGATGACTGTCGGTGGCCAGCCATGACCGCGCCCACCGTCTCGCCTGATTCCGCGGCCGGGGTGATCGCGCGCTTTCTCAAGGCCCGCGGGGTCGATCGCGTCTTCGGGCTCTGTGGCGGGCACATCATGCCCATCTGGATGCGCATCGATGCCGAGGGCATCCGCATCGTCGACGTGCGTGACGAACGGGCGGCCGTGTACATGGCCCACGCGCATGCGGAGCTCACCGGTCAGCTCGGGGTCGCGCTGGTGACGGCGGGGCCGGGCGTGACCAACGGCATGACCGGGCTCGCCAATGCCCACGTCGCGCGCGCCTCGATCCTGGTGCTGTCCGGTACGCCGCCACGGCAGCAGGAGAACCGTGGCGCCCTGCAGGACATGGCGCACACCGAGTTCGTCCGCCCGCTCACCCGTTACGCCCGCACCGTTCGCGAGCCGAGCCTGGTGTTGCGCGAGCTTGACGAGGCGGTGGCGCGGGCGATGGGAGAGGGGGGCGAACCCGGTCCCGTGTACCTCGATTTCCCGGTCGACACCTTGCGCGCGGAGGTGCCGCGGGCCGTGCAGCTCGCCGAACACTTCGCACCCAAGCCGCGGTTGCGCATGCACCCCGATCCCGCGCAGCTGCAGCGCGCGGTGGATCTGCTATGGTCGGCTCGACGGCCGCTGGTCGTGACCGGTCGTGGCGCCCGAGGCGCTGCGCAGCCGCTGCAGCGCCTGCTGGACGCGGTCGGCGCCCTCTATCTCGATACGGGGGAGAGTCGCGGACTCGTGGCCGACGATCATCCGTCGGTCGTGGCGGCCATGCGTGGAACGGTGATGGTCGAAGCCGATGTGATCGTGACCGTGGGCCGGCGTCTCGATTTCCAGCTCGCGTATGGCTCGCCTGCCGTGTTCGGAGCGGCACGCCTGCTGCGGATCGCCGACGTGGCGACCGAGTTGCGCGACAACCGGCGCGGTGAGGTCGAGATCCTGGCAGACCCTGGGCTGGCGCTCGAGGCGATGCTCGCCGCCAGCGGCGATCGTGCCGCCTCGGTCGACCGCGAATGGACCCACCGCATGCGCACCGGCCATCGGCAACGCACGACCAGGCTGCAGGAGTCGATGCGTACGGCCCCGTCTGGTCGCGACGGCCGGATGCATCCCAACCGGCTGCTCGCCGCGTTGCGCGAGGCGCTGCCGGTCGACACCATCGTCGTCGCCGACGGTGGCGACTTCCTCAGTTTCGCCCGGGTCGGCATGCCGTGCGAGACCTATCTCGATCCCGGGTCGCTCGGCTGCATCGGCATCGGCACGCCATTCGGCATCGCGGCCAGTCTGGCGCGCCCGGACCGCACCGTCGCCGTGCTCACCGGCGACGGCTCGTTCGGCTTCAACGCCATGGAGATCGATACCGCGGTGCGGCACGGCGCGGCGATCCTGATCGTGGTGGCCAATAACGGCGGCTGGGCGATCGAGGTGCGCGACCAGCAGGAGACCTACGGCAAGGTGGTCGGCACCCGCCTGCAGTACGCCGACCATGCCGCCATGGCGCGGGCGTTCGGCATGCATGGCGAGCGGGTCGAGCGGGCCGAGGACCTGCCGGAAGCGATTGCGCGGGCGCTCGCCCGTCGGCCCGCGCTGCTCGACGTGATCGTCACCCCCGAGGCAGTGTCGTCGGATGCGAAGTCGGGGCTTGCCTGGGTGCCCGACCTGCAGGCCATTACCGCCTGGGACGATGCCGAGCGCGGCTGGCGGCAAGGGGACGCCTAGCCGAACGATCAATGCCATCCCTTGCACCGCGGCCGTGGCGCGGCGCAGAACTACGATGCAGTCGCATGCAGGCTTGCCCGGTTCGCATGCGTGGCGGTCGGTGCCGGCGGCGGATGCGTTACGATACGGGACTTTGCTCACGCCGCGGCGTGCACGCGCTTTGCACGAACCCTGTCGGCACGCGGCGCGCTCCGTCATCTTGAAATATTCCTTCTTTTCCCTCGCGCGCAACGCTGCCACGTTCCATCGGAACTGGCCGCAGGCGTGGCGCAGTCCGGAGCCGAAGCCGCGCTACGATGCGGTGATCGTCGGCGGCGGCGGCCATGGTCTCGCCACGGCGTACTACCTCGCCAAGGAACACGGCATCGCCAACGTGGCGGTGCTCGAGAAGGGGTGGCTGGGCGGGGGCAACACCGGCCGCAATACCACCATCGTCCGCTCGAACTACCACCTCGACGCCAACGCCCACTTCTACGAGTTCTCGATGAAGCTGTGGGAAGGGCTGTCGCAGGCGCTCAATTTCAACGTCATGTACAGCGCACGCGGGGTGCTCAACCTGGTGCATACCCCGGCCGACATGGATGCCGCGATGCGCCGGGGCAACGCGATGCGCCTCAACGGCATCGACGCGCAGTTCCTGTCGCGCGACGAGGTTGCTGCCAAGGTCCCCAACCTCGACACCTCGCCGCAGGCGCGCTTTCCCATCATGGGCGGGCTCCTCCAGCCGCGCGGCGGCACGGTGCGCCATGATGCCGTGGCGTGGGGCTACGCGCGGGCGGCCGACCAGTGTGGCGTCGACATCATCCAGCAGTGCGCCGTCACCGGCATCCGCGTCGGCGCCGGCGCAATCGAAGGCGTGGAAACCACCCGGGGCTTCATCGCCACCCCGCGTCTCGGCCTCGCCGTGGCCGGTCACTCCGGGCAGCTTGCGGCGATGGCCGGCCTGCGCCTGCCCATCGAATCCCACGTCTTGCAGGCGATGGTGAGCGAGCCGATCAAGCCGGTGCTCGACACGGTGGTGACCTCGGGCGCCGTGCACTTCTACATCAGCCAGTCGGACAAGGGCGAGCTGGTGATGGGCGGTGACCTCGATTTCTACAATTCGTATGCGCAGCGCGGCAACCTGCCGATGATCGAGCACGTGGTCAGCGCGTGCGTGGCGCTCTTTCCCAGCTTCTCGCGGCTCAAGCTGCTGCGCACCTGGGGCGGGATCATGGACATGACCATGGACGGCAGCCCCATCATCGGCGTGTTGCCGGTGAAGGGCCTGACCATGACCGGTGGCTGGTGCTATGGTGGCTTCAAGGCCACGCCGGCGTCGGGATGGCTGCACGCGTACACGATGGCGCGCGGCGAGCCGCATC
>JBDTWB010000287.1:0-4263 GCA_040006895.1 Casimicrobiaceae bacterium
CGGTCATGATGTTGTCCAGCACCGACATGCCCTTGAACAGCGCGATGTTCTGGAAGGTGCGGGCGATGCCCGACGCTGCGGCCTCATGGGTGCCCATCTGCCTGCGCACCTGGCCGCGGAAACTTACGGTGCCCTGCTGCGGGTGGTACACGCCGTTGATGACGTTGAGCATCGAGCTCTTGCCGGCGCCGTTCGGGCCGATGATCGCCAGCACCTCGTGCTCCTGGACGTTGAAGCTGACATTCGACAGCGCCTGCACCCCGCCGAAGGAAAGCGAGATGGCGTCCACCTCCAGGAGCACGGGGCCGATGACGCGCTCGTCCTCGCGCATCAGGCGGCCTTGGGCAGGGCGGCCGGGAAGGTCTTGGCGTCGGCGATGACCAAATCCGCCGCGATGATCCCGGTCCGCCCGTCCTCGAACTTGACCTGCGTCTCGACGTGCTGCTGCTCGCGACCGGCATACATCGCCTCGACCAGCTCGGCGTACTTCTCGGCGATGAAGCCGCGCCGCACCTTGCGGGTCCGGGTCAGCTCCTCGTCGTCGGGGTCGAGCTCCTTGTGCAGGATCAGGAAGCGATGCACCTGCGACGGGGCGAGAGCCGGGTCGTGGGCCAGGTCGGCATTCACCTGCTCGACGCATTCGCGCACCAGGGCATAGACCTCCGGCTTGCCGGCGAGATCGGTGTAGCCGGAATAGGGAATGTTGCGCCGCTCCGCCCAATTGCCCACCGATCCCAGGTCCAGATTGACGAACACGCACACCATGGCGCGATCGTGGCCGAACGCCACCGCCTCCTTGATGTGCGGGAAGAACTTGAGCTTGTTCTCGAGGTAATTCGGCGCGAACATCGCGCCGGATGCGAGCTTGCCGACGTCGCGGGCCCGGTCGATGATCCGCAGGTGGCCCTCGGCGTCGAACACCCCGGCGTCGCCGGTGTGGAAATAGCCGTCGCGGTCGATGGATTCGGCGGTGGCGTCCGGCCGCTTGTAGTATTCCTTGAGCAGCATCGCGCCGCGCACCAGCACCTCGCCCGTGTCGGCGAGTTTCAATTCCACGCCGGGTGCGGGCAGACCCACCGTGTCCAGCTTCACTGCCGTGTCGGGCTGGAGACAACCGTACGCGCAGGTTTCCGTGGTGCCATAGAGCTGCTTCAGGTTGATGCCGATGGAGCGGTAGAACCGGAAGAGCTCCGGGCCGATGGCGGCACCCGCCGTGTATGCGACGCGGATACGGCTCATGCCGAGCACGTTGCGCAGCGGCCCGTACACCAGCACGCTGCCGATGCCGTAGAGCAGGCGGTCGCCGAGCGGCACGGACTTGCCCGCCAGGAGCTCCGCCCCGCAGCGCCGGGCGACGTCCATGAAGAACGCGTACAGCCTGCGCTTGATCGCGGAGGCGTCCTCCATGCGGATGGTGACCTGGGTCAGCAGGTTCTCGAACACCCGCGGCGGCGCGAAGTAGTAGGTCGGCCCGATCTCGCGCATGTCGGTCATCACCGTCTCGGCGGACTCCGGGCAGTTGATGGTGAAGCCCGAGTAGTACGATTGCGCGAACGAGAAGAGGTGATCGCCGACCCAGGCCATCGGCAGGTACGAGAGCACGCTGTCGTCGGCATCGAGGCCGTCGAAGGCGCAGCCGCCGCGGGCCGACTCGATGAAGGCGCGGTGGGTCTGGCACACGCCCTTGGGCTTGCCGGTGGTGCCCGACGTATAGAGCATCACCGAGATGTCGTCGGGTCCGCCCTTGGCGATCTCCGCCTCGTAGAAGCCGGGATGGTCGCGGTCGTAGGCGCGACCGAGCTCCTGCAGGCGCTCGAAGCTCGTCACCCCCGTGTAGTTGCGCAGGCCGCGCGGATCGTCGTAGTAGACGTGCTGCAGCGACGGCACCTCGGCCATCGCCTCCAGCATCTTGTCGACCTGCTCCTGATCCTCGACGATGGCGAATGCGATCTCGGCATCGTTCAGCACGAACACGAACTCCGCCGCGGGCGCGTCCTGGTACATCGGCACCGGCACGCCGCCGAGCACCTGCGCGGCGGCCATCGACCAGTACAGTCGAGGCCGGTTGTCGCCGATGATCGCGAGATGCATGCCGCGAGCAAAGCCCTCGGCCGCCAGGCCGCAGGCGAGCGCGCGCACCTCGTCGGCCACCTGGCTCCAGGTCCAGGTCTGCCAGATGCCGAGGTCCTTCTCGCGCACCGCGGGATGATCGCCGCGCACCTGTGCATGCTGCAGCAGGAGGCGCGGGAACGTGTCGAGCCTGGTATCCATCTCCTCCAATGGCCCTGGTCGGTGTATGCACCCGGGCGTCACTCTGACGGCGGCTCCGGTGTGAGTCGACGATTCTAGCGGAAGGTACCTGCCGGGGCCATGTGCACTGCGGGAGGCCGGCATTGGCTGGTGCGACCCGACTGCCGGTGCCCCGTGCGGTCACAAAACAAACGGTCGTTTGGTATACTCGGCCATGAACAAGCCGGTCCGCACACCGCGCGCCGACAGCCGCCTGCCCCTTCTGCTGGACGAAGCCGCACGGTTGTTTGCCGCGCATGGCTTCGACGGCACGTCGGTGCGCGACATCGTGCGTGCGGTCGACATGCTGCCGGGCTCGCTGTACTACCACTTCGCCACCAAGGACGACGTGCTGGCGGCGGTCTACGAGGAAGGCGTGCGGCGGATCTCGGCACGGGTCGTGGGCGCGGTCGCGCCGCGCCACGATCCCTGGACCCGGCTCGAGGCCGCCTGCGTGGCGCATCTCGAAGCCCTGCACGAGGAAAGTGACTATGCGCAGGTGGTGATCCGGGTGCGCCCCGCCGACGTGCCGACGGTCGCCGCCCATCTCGTCACCTTGCGCGACCGCTATGAGCGGCTGTTCGTCGACCTGGTGCAGGCGTTGCCGCTGCGCGCAGGCGTCGATCGGCGCAGCCTGCGGCTGATGCTGCTCGGCGCGCTCAACTGGTCGCAGACCTGGTACCGACCCGGTCGCGACGACGCCCGCGGCATCGCCCGCGATTTCGTCGCGTTGCTGCGACGACCGCTCGACACTCAGGGATCGCCATGAACGCCATCATTCCCAAGGTCCTGGTCACCAAGATCGGCCTCGACGGCCATGACCGCGGCAGCCGGATCGTCGCCGCGCACCTGCGCGACGCCGGCATGGAGGTGCTCTACACCCCGCCGTGGCAGGAGATCGCGACCGTGGTGAAGCTCGCCATGGAGGAGGACGTCGACGTGATCGGCATCTCGTCGCTCGCCACCGATCACCTGATCGTGCCCAAGCTCATGGCCGCCCTGCAGGAAGCCGGTCTGCAGGATGTCGCCGTGATCGTCGGCGGCATCGTGCCCGACGACGACGAGGCGATGCTGCTCGACTGCGGGGTCGCGCGGGTGTTCCATCCCGGATCCGGCCTCGACGACATCTCCGGCTTCATCCGCGACGTCGTGCCCGCGCTGCGGGCGCGACGCCTCGCCGCCTGAAAGGAACCGCCATGAACAAACCGCTCGACGCCGCTCCGCTCCCCGCCACCGGCGAGGCCCAGTGGCAGGACGACTACGCCGCCCAGGTCGGTCACGCCCGCGAATGCGCCAACCGCTCGGGCATTCCGGTGAAGCCGCTCTACACCCCGGCCGACTGGGAGACGAGCCGCTACGCCGACGAACTCGGCTATCCGGGCCAGCCGCCCTACACCCGGGGCATCTACGCCACGATGCACCGCGGCCGCACGTGGACCCAGCGCCAGTTGGTCGGCCTCGGCACGCCCAGCGACTACAACGCACGCCTGCTCGACATCATCGGCCAGGGCGCGACGGCGGTGTCGCTGATCCCGTGCAACTCGGTGTACCGCGGCTATGACATGGACGAGGTGCACGCCGAGCTGCTCGGCACCTGCGGGGTGGTGCTCGACTGCGCCGATCACATGGATGCCTGCCTCGATGGCGTCGACGTCGAAGCCACCTCCTGCGCGATGAACGACCCGTCGCCCTTCACCCTGCTCGCCTTCCTGCTCGCCACCGCCCGGCGCCGCGGCGTGCCCTGGGACCGGATCAGCGGCACCTCCAACCAGAGCGACTACCTCTCCCATTTCGTTGCCAATCACATGTTCTTTCGCATCGCCCTGCCCGGCGCTCGGCGGATCCTGGGCGACCACATCGCGTTCTGCAACGAACAGGTGCCGCGATGGAACCCGATGTCGGTGGTCGGCCAGCACATGCAGCAGGCCGGCGCGACGCCGGCGCAGGCCATGGCCTTCACCCTCGCCTCGGCCC
>JBDTWB010000288.1:0-4242 GCA_040006895.1 Casimicrobiaceae bacterium
CGCCGTCTACTGACCCGCCGTCTACTGACCCGCCGTCTACTGACCCGCCGTCTACCAACCCGTCCCAGCGGGCTGGCGGCGCGACCGCGTGGCGACAAGACGCCATCGTCTGCCGCCGTCTATAATCGATCCTCGAAGCCAGCCAGACCGTCGCTGCGGGCGTGCCTTGTCGGGGGAAACCCCGGGAACGGGGCGCGCGCAGAGGAAAGTCCGGGCTCCACAGAGCAGGATGCTGGGTAACGCCCAGACGCTATAAGGCGTCGCGCAAGCGGCGCCGAAGGCGAGGAACAGGGCCACAGAGACGAGTCGCTTCTCTTCGGGGGAGCGGGTGAAACGCGGCAACCTCCATCCGGAGCAACACCAAATAGGCGGACGCAATCGCAATACAGGCTGCTCGTCCAGTCCGCGGGTAGGTGGCTAGAGCGCAGCGGTAACGCGGCGCCCAGAGGAATGACGGCCATAGCGCGCCCCTCGAAAGGCGCGCCGTAACAGAACCCGGCTTATCGGCTGACTTCGAATTCTGATCGCCACGCAGGCCCCCCACGCAATGCGGGGGGCCTCCGGTCGGCGTGCCGAAGCGCTTGCGACCGCGCTGACGGGCGACCTCACTTGCCAGGCTTGGTGACCACTTCCTCGTAGGTCTTGATCCATTTCTCGTTGTTGTCGAGCGCCGCCTCCGGGTCGATGTACTTGAGCTGCAGCTTGCTTACCGGAGTCTCGATCTTCTTGCTGGCAGGCACGTAGCTGAGGTCGGCGAGCAACTGCTGGCCCTCGGTCAACATGAAGTCGTGGAACAACAGCGCCGAGTACGGATGGGGCGCCTTCCTGGCCACGGCGATGGTGCTGAACTGGGCAATCACCGGGGCGATCGGGTGGATCTCGATCGGCGCGCCCTTCTTCTTGAGCTGTTCCGGCGTCCAGCTGTAGATGGTGAGGCCGAGCGGCACTTCGCCCGACGCCACGAGGTTGGCCAGCAGGGAGTGCCCCTTGCGCACGGACATGCCGTTGGCAGCAATGATGTCGCTGAAGAGCTTGTGGGTTTCCTTCTCCCCCATGTTCGCAGCCAGGGTCGCGAACCAATGGTAGTCGTCGACCTCGACGCCGAGCCGCCCCTTCCACTTCGGATCGAGCAGGTCCTTGTAGCTCTTGGGCAGCTCCTCCTTCCTGACCTTGCTGGTGTTATAGGCGGCGACGAACACGTCGAGGGTGATTCCCACCCACTCCTTGTGCGGCGGCACTGCGGCGGCCACCAGGTCGGCGTAGTAGGGTGAGTGCACGTCCTGCAACAGCTTCTCGCGGTGCGCCGCCTCGTTCTCCGGCGCGTTGTTCTGGACCACATCGACTTCGAAGCGATTGCCACGCGCCTCGTTGGTGATTCGCTGCAGCACGCCTTCCGATCCGGAGCGCCACGCCTTCACCTTGATGCCGTACTTGCTGGTGAATGCATTCATCACCACCGGCAGGTTCGGATAGACGTGATAGACGGTCAGCTCTCCGCCCTCTTTCTTGGCCGCGGCGAGCAGGCGCTGCTGGCGGTCAGGACCCTGGTAGGCGGCCATGTCCGCCACGGAGAGTTGCGGGGAAGCCGCATCGGCTCCCATCGCTCGCGAAGGAAGCAGGGCAATGGCCAGCAGTGCGGCGGCAAGCGCGATCAGGCGTGTCTTCATCGGTGTCCTCCTCGTGGAATCAGCTACGGGATTCGCGCCGCGCGCGTCGCCGCAGGTACTCGAAGTTGATGGTGTACTGCTCGGCACGGGTGATGTTGTGATGCAGGCGCCGGATCTCCTCCGGACCGAACTCGGTGCCGATGCCGCCCGCAGCCTCGGCGGCGAGCTGGATGCGACAGGCATTGTCGAGCATGATCGCGAGGATCGTGGCTTCCTCCAGCGTGGCGCCGACCACGGCAACGCCGTGATTGCGCATCAGCGTCGCCTTGCACGATCCGAGCGCCCGCGCCACGCCCGCGCCCATGTCGCGGGTGCGGATCAGGTCGATGGTGTCGGTGAAGTACGGCACGCCATCGGCGAACGCCACCGCAGGCTGGCTGATGGGCCGCAGGGGCCGACCGGTCGCGGACAGGGCCACGGCGTGGTCCGGATGGGTGTGGATCACGCTGGTCACGTCGGGCCGGACCTTGTAGATCTCGGAATGAATGAACACCTCGCTGTGGCGCCGGCCGCCGCCGGCGACCTTTTCGCCGTCGAGGTTGCATACCACGATGTTGTCGAGGGTGATCTCGTCCAGCCCGTGGCTGTGCGGCTTCATGTAGAAGTGTGCCGGGTCGCCAGGCACTCGCACCGAGACGTGGCCGCGGGTGAGATCTCCCTGCCCCGCGGCGTCCAGGATCAAGCCCGCGTCGATCAATCGCTGCTTCGCTTCCAGCGCATCCATAGGTGCGTCCTTCGTGAACGGGATTGGGCCCGCCGGCGCCATGCGACGGCGGGCAGGTGCGGGAGGGACGCCGCTTGGCGCCACGGCCCTCCCGCGAACGGGACGGGCTAGGCCAGGGCAGGTTCGCGCTTCTCGAAGATCCGCACCAGGTCGGGCGCGATCGGCGAGTACTTGGCGTGCGTACGCAGCATGAAGCTCGCGAAGCCATCGCTATTGTGATGCTTCTTGCGCTCGTTGGGGAGCTCGATCCGGCGATTGCGCTCCCGATCGCGCACGATGCCGATCGGGTCGATGCCGTCCGCTACTTTCTTCAGCTCGCGTTTCAGCACCCGGCGATAGATCGCCACGCCCTTGTCGGAGGCACCGAGATTCTCGCGGGTGCGATCGGCGATCGTGCCCTGGCTGATCCAGGCCATCATGTCCTGGCCATCGACGTTGTCGACGATGAACTCGCCGTCGGCGTCGCGATAGGGCACGTCGTACAGATGCACCCTGCTCGTGAGGTGCGGGGGCACCACGGCATCCTTGGGCGGCAGGTAGGCGTTGTACCAGAGGTGCAGGGTGTGCTCGTCGTCGACCGGTACCCGGATCTGGAACGAGTAGTACCGCTGCGACTCGTCGCCATTGCCCACGGCAAGCATGTTGGGGAATACCACCGGGTGGCCGATGCGCCAGTCGTCGGAATCCTCGGAATGGCCGGCCAGCAGGCGATGCTTGGTAAGGCCGAACTCGAATTCGCGGAAGTCGATCTTCTCGTGATGGGCGCTGATCGCGACCTTGACGCCCTCCTGCTCCTTCTGGAACTCGTAGTGATGACCGTGCAGCCACTCGGTATGGATCGGGTCCATCGAGTTTTCCATGATCTGCAGCCAGTTGATGGGCAGCAGCGCGCGCCCCATCATGCGAATCGCACCCTCGGCGACGAAACCGTCGAAGCGCGGCAGGAGCGGCCGTGGCTCGGGACCAAGATAGGCGAACAGCAGCCCGCCCAACTCCTCGACCGGATAGGCGTCGGTCGCGACCTTGTCGCGAAACTTGCAGTTGTCGACTTCGTTGGGCTGGTTGAGGCACTTGCCCTGCGCGTCGAACTCCCAGCCATGGTACGGACAGCGGATTCCATCGTCGGTGGGAATGCCGTGATAGAACGACGCGGCGCGGTGCGGACACTGCTCCGCGATGAGGCCGCGGCGACCCTGACGGTCCCGGAAGAGCACGAGGTCCTCGCCGAGCAGGCGCACCCGCTTGGTCCAGCGACGCTCGAGCTCGACCGCCGCACCGATCGGCTGCCAATAGCGGCGCAAAAGGTTGCCCATCGGCGTGCCGGGTCCGACCTGGGTGAGCAATTGGTTCTGTTCGGCGGTTTCCATGCAGTCATCCTCGTTCGATGGCACGCCCGCGCAGGTGCATGGGGTGCGATTTGCTTAGTCAGCATCCGCTGCCGGAGCGACTGCTCTTCGCGCGTGGGCGGATGCGGCGCGATCCGATCGCGAGCCCGGCGCTTTCTCAGCGACGTCTCCCGGCGAGCGTACGGCTTTCGGGACGGAATCCACGGAGCACAAGTCGAGAGCGACGGCTCGAAGAAGAGGCGAGATTCGGGCCTCGCAAGTCGAGGAATCGTGGCCGGAAGATTGACTATACAATCTTAGTCACCTAAGATCAACCTCGACCCCGGCGCGCGCGGAGACGCCAGGAAGGCACAACAACCCATCGCTCCAGCTTCGAGGGCTCCAGCTTCGAGGGCTCCAGCTTCGAGGGCTCCAGCTTCGAGGGCTCCAGCTTCAAGGACCCCGGTTCGAGGCTCCCGAACTCGGGGGCTCCGGAACGTGGAGGCTCCAGGGCTGGGGTGGACGC
>JBDTWB010000289.1:0-4233 GCA_040006895.1 Casimicrobiaceae bacterium
CTGCCGCTGCAGGATGTTGGAGAACTCCTCGATGAACGTCTCGTAGCGCACCGCGAGGCGATCGAGATCGTGGGTAAAGCGGTTGTACGCGACGACCGCCGGGATGGCTGCGAACAGGCCGATGGCCGTTGCGATCAATGCCTCGGCGATGCCTGGCGCGACCTGCGCGAGCGTGGCCTGGCTCACGTTGGCGAGACCGCGAAAGGCATTCATGATGCCCCAGACGGTGCCGAACAGACCGATGTATGGGGAAACCGAGCCCACGGTGGCGAGACCGGCCAGATGGGCCTCCAGCGTGTCGATCTCGCGCTGGTAGGCGGCGCGCATGGCGCGGCGCGCGCTGTCCAGGGTGACGGCCGAGGCGCTTCCCTGCTTGCGATGCTTGGCGTACTCGCGAAAGCCGGCGCTGAAAATCTGCTCCATGCTCCCACCGCCGCGTCCCTGCGCGGCGCGCTGGTACAGCACGTTGAGGTCGCCGCCTTTCCAGAACTCGTCCTCGAAGCGATTGGTCTCGCGGATCGTGCGCTTGATCTGGAACATCTTGACGAAGATCTGCGACCACGACCACAACGACAGGAAGACCAGCAGCACCAGGATGGCCTGCACCACCACGGAGGCATGGAGGATGAGCGTGACGAACGATAGATCCGGATGGACGTTCATGAGGGACGGGTAAGCCGATCGAGAAGGGCTGCAGGGATGCGCGTCGGACGCCACGCATGCGGATCGAGGCACGCCAGGGTGACCGTGGCGCGCGTGACCACCGCGCCACGGTGCGTGACATCCTGCCCGACGATCAGCCGCGACCGCCCGACCTCGGCGAGCGCGACCCCGACGTCGAGCCGGTCACCGAGCCGCGCCGGGCGCATGTAGTCGATGGCGAGACGGTGGACCACGAAAGCGGCGTGGTGTTCCTGCGCGAGTGCCGCTACCTCCATGCCGAGCGCCGACAGCCATTCCGTTCGGGCGCGTTCCATGAACTTGAGGTAATTGGCGTAATAAACCACTCCGGCGGCATCCGTGTCCTCGTAATAAACGCGCAGGGCGAGGCTGAAGGGCTGGCGCGCGCCGCTCACCGGTCGGTCGGCGAGAAGAGATCGCTGGCCGCGGCCGCGACCGCAGCCGGGGGCGTCAGGCCGAAGTGCTCGTAGGCCAGCCGCGTGGCGATGCGTCCCCGCGAGGTGCGCTGCAGGAAGCCCAGCTGGATCAGGAAGGGCTCGAGCACGTCCTCGATCGTATCGCGCTCCTCGCCGATCGCCGCGGCGAGGTTGTCGACGCCGACCGGGCCGCCGGCGAACTTGTCGAGGACCGTGCGGAGGAGCTTGCGGTCCATGACGTCGAGGCCGATCACGTCGACGTCGAGCATCGATAGCGCCGCATCGGCGACCGGCCGGGTAATCGCGCCGTCCGCACGCACCTGCGCATAGTCGCGCACCCGGCGCAGCAGACGGTTGGCGATGCGAGGGGTGCCGCGGGAGCGGCGCGCCACCTCGAGCGCGCCCTCTGGATCGATCGCGATCTCGAGCAGTCGCGCCGAGCGGGTGACGATGCGCTGCAGCTCGGTTGCCGTGTAGAACTCGAGACGGGCGACGATCCCGAACCGGTCCCGCAACGGATTGGTGAGCATGCCGGCACGGGTCGTCGCGCCGATCAGCGTGAAAGGCGGGAGGTCGAGCTTCACGCTGCGCGCCGCCGGGCCCTCGCCGATCATGATGTCGAGCTGGAAATCCTCGAGCGCCGGGTAGAGGATTTCCTCGACCACGGGAGAAAGCCGGTGGATCTCGTCGATGAACAGGACGTCGTTGGGTTCGAGATTGGTGAGCAACGCGGCGAGGTCGCCGGCGCGCTCGAGCACCGGCCCGGACGTCTGCCGCAAGTTGACGCCGAGCTCGTGGGCGATGATGTGCGACAAAGTGGTCTTGCCGAGGCCCGGCGGGCCGAAGAGCAGGACGTGGTCGAGCGCTTCCTTGCGCTTCCTGGCGGCCTCGACGAAGATCGACAGCTGGGCGCGGATCTTCTCCTGTCCGACGTACTCGTCGAGCGCGCGTGGCCGCAATGCCCGCTCGACGACCTCCTCCTGCGGGCTCGCGGGCGCCGCGGCGACGAGTCGATTCAGTGCGTCGTTCTCGATCATGCCTTGCCGAGTTGCTTGAGCGCCTGCCGGATGCCGTCACCGACCGCGATCCCATCGGGCAGAGCCTTCACGGCGGCCACCGCCTCGCGCTCGTTGTAGCCGAGGGAGATGAGGGCGTGCATCACGTCCGAGGACACCGGCGCGGCGCGATTCATGCCGACCGTGATGGTGAGCTCGGCGCCCAGCTTGTCCCTGAGTTCGAGCAACAGCCGCTCCGCGGTCTTCTTGCCGATGCCCGGAATCCTGGTGAGACGGCCGCTTTCCTGCATGGTGACCGCCTGGGCGAGCTCCGCGACCGACAGACCCGACAGCACCGCCAGGGCCGTGCGCGCGCCGACGCCGCTGATCTTCAGCAACTGCCGGAATGCGCGTCGCTCGTGGTCGGAGCCGAACCCGTACAACAGGTGAGCATCCTCGCGCACCACGAGATGGGTGAACAGCGCAACCCGCTCGCCGGTAACCGGGAGGTTGTAGAACGTGCTCATCGGCACGTCGACTTCGTAGGCGACGCCTTGCACCTCGAGGAGCACCTGGGGCGGGTTCTTCTCGATCAGGATGCCGGACAGACGGCCGATCATGGGACGCGGTGCATGTTCGCGGGATTATCGCACGTGGCGTCGTGGTCGTTGCCGCCGCGGTGACGACTTTCCAGATGCCGGCGCACGTCGTGGAGCGACGACAGGATGCACAGATCGGCCGCCACCAGGTCCGGCGGCGCGGGCAGGAGGTCGGGGACCATGATCGGCGCCATGCCGCCGGCAAGGGCCGCGCGCACCCCGGCCTCGGAGTCCTCGAGCACCACGCAATCGCGCGGCGCCACGCCGAGCCGGCTGGCCGCGGCGAGGAAGATGTCGGGCGCGGGCTTGCCATGCGCGACCTCGTCGCCGCCCACCACCGTGGTGAAGCGATGCAGCAGGTTGGCATGCTCGAGCTTGACCAGTGCGCGGCTACGGCGGGTCGAGGTCGCCACCGCCTTGGCGATGTCGAGGCGCTCGAGCCAGCCGAGCAACTCGACCAGGCCGGTCTTGATGGCGATGCCTTCACGGGCGACGATGGCGTCGTATGCAACATGCCAGCCCTGCATCAGCGCGTCGACCGGGTAGGCCTCGCCGTGGTGGGCGCGGATGAGCATGTGACAGTCGGCGAAGTTGCGGCCGATGAGTCGCGTGGTCACGGCGTGATCGAAGGCGATACCCAGGCCGGTGGCGGCGTCGCGCCACGCGCGCGCGGCCAGGGGCTCGGTGTCGAGCATCAGGCCGTCCATGTCGAAGATCACCGCGCGCATCGAGGATTTGCCGCGGTCAGACCAGACGCCCGGCGCGCATGCGCAGGCCGCCTTCGCGCAGACCGCCCAGCCCTTGCGCGGCGTGGGCGTGGCAGATGGCGCAGGCGAGCGCGTCGGCGGCGTCCGGCGATGGCGCGCCGGGGAGGTTCAAGAGACGCCGCACCATGTCCTGCACCTGCTCCTTGGCCGCCTTGCCGTGGCCCACCACGGCCTGCTTCACCTGCAGGGCGGTGTACTCGGCGACGGGCAGTGCAGCCAGAACGGCCGCAGAAATGGCCGCGCCGCGCGCCTGGCCGAGCAGCAGCGTCGACTGGGGATTGACATTGACGAACACCTTCTCGATCGCGACCTCGGTGGGTCGCATGTTCGCAATCACCTCGGCCAGGTCGCGCAGGATCACCCCGAGTCGCTGCGGCAGTTCGCCACTCGAGCTCTTGATGCACCCGCAGGTCAGATAAGACAGGCGCGATCCGTTGACCGCGATCACGCCGAAGCCGGTGACGCGCAGCCCCGGGTCGATGCCGAGGATGCGTCGCTCCGGCGATGATGCGGTCACGGCGCCGGCCCGGACCCGATCACGACCGCTGTGCGGCTGGCGTACACCATCGGCATGCTGACGCCTTCGCCGAGGGTTGCGCAGTCGAGGTCGATGCCTACGATCGCATCGGCGCCGAGCGTGGCGCCGTACGCGACCATCTCGGCAAGCGCCGTTTCCTTGGCGCGCGCCAGCCCGTTCTCGTAGGCGCTGGCACGCCCACCCAGCACGCTTGGCACCACGGCGAACACGTCGCGGAGAATGTGGGCGCCGAGGATG
>JBDTWB010000290.1:0-4224 GCA_040006895.1 Casimicrobiaceae bacterium
CGAAGCTGCCGCCGGTGGCGCGGATGCGCCGGGCGAAGCCGCCCTTGCCGCCTAGATGCGCGTGCCGATCACTGCAGGTTCCACTTGGCCAGGATCTTGTCGAGGGTGCCGTTGGCCTTGAGCTTGGCCAGCGAGGCATCGATCTTCTTCAGCAGCTCCGCATCGGTCTTGCGCACCCCGATGCCCACGCTTCCGGCCATCTTCGGCTCGTAGCTCTTGACGAGCTTCGCCTTGAAGTCCTTGTTCTGCGACAGCTGGTAGGCGAGGATCGGGCCGTCGCCGAAACCCGCCTTGATGCGCCCGAGGCTTACGTCGCGCAGGATGTCGGCGAGCGAATCGTAGATCTTTACCTCGGCGAACTCGCCATTCTTTTTCAGGAAGTCGACGTAGACCGTGCCGACCTGGGCGCCCACCGTCGCGCCCTTGAGGTCGGCAAGACCCTTGTAGGCAGTGGCATCGGCGGCGTTGACCACCAAGCCTTCGGGATAGGGGAACACCGGATCGGAGAAGCTGATCACTTCGCGCCGTGCGTCGGTGATCAGCATCGCCGCCGAGATGATGTCGATCTTGTTGCTGGTGAGGGACGGGATCAGGGCCGAGAACGGAGTGGCCTGGACGTCGACCCTGAAGCCCGCGTCATCGCCGATCGCGGTGATGAGATCGACCATCGCGCCCTGGATGGTATTGGACTTCACGTCGAGGAACGTGAACGGCACGCCGGTCGGCGTCGAGCCGACCTTGTACACCGTCTGCGCTGCTGCATGCGGGGCGAGGGCGAGCAGCGTGGCGAGCGCGACAAGGCGGACGATTCGGGTCATGGTGGCTCCTCTTCGGGTGATGGACGGACGCGGCGATCAGGCAGCTTCGAGGTTGTCGCGCACGCGATAATAACGGACCAGCGCGCGCGCGACGATGCGGGTAAAGGGATAGCCCGGAATCGGGCGCATGGCCGTGATCGGAAAGGGGATGTCGGCCGGCCGGGCACCGCGTGCGAGCTCGGCCAGCAGCCGCCCGAGCAACGTCGCCATGCCCACTCCACGGCCGTTGTAGCCGAGTCCCGCCCACACCCCGGGCGCGAGTTCGTGCAGGTGCGGCAGGTAATCGGGCGTCATCGCCACCCGGCCGGACCAGTAGAACTCGAACGGTATCCCGCGCAACTGCGGGTAGAGCCGATCGACCGCGGCGCGCAGGTGACCGGCGTCGGCGGGCCCCAGATTTTCGCGAAACGGCGCGCGTCCCCCCATCACCAGGCGACCATGGGCGTCGCGCCGGTAATACCACAGCAGCCGCCGGGTATCCGACGCCGAATGCCCGCCGGGCAGGATGCTGGCGCCGAGCTCCGCGGAGAGCGGAACGGTGGCTGCCTGAAAACTCATCATCGGGATGACGGTGCGCGCGAGCCCGGGCCACAGCCGGTCGGTGTAGCCGTTGGTGCCGATCAGCACCTTGTCGGCCGTGACCTCACCGCCGGGCGTCGCGAGGTTCCACATCGTGCCGTGGCGGCGCAGCGCGGTGACCGGTGTCCCGACGCAGAGCCTGGCGCCGGCGCGATGGGCCGCAGCGGCAAGGCCGCGAACGTACGACAGCGGCTGCACGTTGCCGGCCCGCTGGTCCTCCCAGCCGCCGTGATAGGCATCGCTGCCGATCAGATGGGCCATCTCGCGGCGATCGAGCGCGCGCACCGGCGCGCCGCGGCGCGCCCATTGCGCGCAGCGCGCGGTCACCACGTCCAGGGTGCGGGCCGAGAACGCGGGCTGCAGCCAGCCGTTGCGCACCGGATCGCACGCGATCGCGTGGCGGGCGATCAGTCCGAACACTTCGTCGGCGACACCGCCTGCCGCGGCAGCCACGCGGGGTCCGAGCTCCGGACCGAACATTGCCTCGAGATGGTCGGGATCGTCCTTGAGACCCGGGATCACCTGGCCGCCGTTGCGGCCCGAGGCACCCCAGCCGATGCGGTTGGCTTCGAGCAGCGTGACGCGCACGCCGTGCTCCGCCAGCGCCAGCGCGGCAGCACAACCGGTGAACCCGCCGCCGATGATGGCCACGTCGGTGCGCTCGTCGCCCGCGAGCGCGGGCCAATCGCGATCGGGAATCGCGGTCACGCTCCACAGCGACGGTGCGTGCTCGGCAGGGGAAGACATGGGATATCCGGGGATCCGCGGCGGAGGATGAAGGGAGTTCGGGAACGCCGGCCGCACCGGCGCGATCATGTCACAGGTGCGACGGATGCTCCTTCCCGAGCCGGTGCTCGGCGACCTCGCGAATGGATTCGCGCAGTGCCGGGTATTCCTGCAGGAGCCTGCGGAAATCGGCAGCGGAAAGCACGAGCAGTTCGCATTCGGTCACCGAGACGATCGTGGCCGTGCGCGGCACCTCGCGAAGCAGGGCGATCTCGCCGAAGTACTGGCCCGGGCCCAGGCGCAGCGGGTGAGGCTCGACCTCGACCTCGACCTCGCCGGAAACGATGAAGAACATGGCCTCGCCCGGCTCGCCGCGGCGCACGATGGTGTAGCGCGGCGGCACCACGTCGAGCTTCAGCAGCCGGGCGATGGCCGCAATGCGGGACGCTTCCAGATGCGCGAACGCCGGCATGTTGGCGACCATCTGCCACGACGCGATCGACCGGCGCTTGCGCAGTTCCGTGGAGAACGCGCTCGCCAGGATGCCCGCCGGCACCGCCACGCTGGCGATGCCGAGCACCATCACCAGCGTGCCGAAGACCCGGCCCGCAGGCGACAACGGCACGATGTCGCCGTAGCCGACCGTGGTCATGGTGACGATCGCCCACCACATGGCCTGCGGAAGGCTCGAGAACACCTCGGGCTGCACCTCGTGCTCGAGGGCATAGATAATGGCCGAAGCCAGGATCCAGTTGACGCTCATGGCGATCAGCGCCGACAGCAACACCCGTGACTCGTTGCGGATCACCGCGACGAACAGCCGCAGCGATGGCGCGTGCCGGGTGATCTTGACCAGCGCCATCAGCCGCAGAACCCGGTACCAGTCGGAATCGCCGCGAACGAGCCCGCCAACCGCGAGCGGCAGTACCGCGATCAGGTCGATGATTCCCAGCGGTGAACGCAGGTAGTCGAAGCGCGCGCGCCAGGGTGACTTCCCGGCGGCGAGCTCATCCTCGGGGGCAGTCCAGATGCGCGCCGCATAGTCGAGCGCGAACAGCAGGAGCGTCGCGGTGGTCGTCACGTCGAGGAGCCCGCCGTGGGCCGCCACGAACGTCTTCACCGTTGCCAGGATCGTCGCGGCAGCATTGAGCGTGATCGCCACCACCATCACGACCCGGAGCGCCGAACTTCCAGGTGTGCGACCCTCGCCGTCGAGCAGGGGATGCAGCCGCGCTCGCCAGGTTTTGCGACCCAGGGAAGGCTCGGCGTGCGCGTCCATGATGCGTGCTCGATGTGCGAAGTGCGCGGAGAGACGCCTCGACGAGGGCTCGAGCCGTGCGGGCGGATCGTGCGGCAACCGCGCGGACTTGGCAAGGGAGGGCGCGCGACCGGTTGCGGCGGCCCACGTCCGACGATCGCCGCACGAGGCTCAATCGAGCGTGATCTTGGCCGATCGGATCACTTCGCCCCACCGCTTCTGCTCGGCGGCGATGAAATCGCGGAACTGCGCGGCGGACGTGTAGGCCGGCTCCGTACCCTGGCCGCTCAGGCGCCCCTTGAGTGCCGGATCCGCGAGGGCCTTGCCGATCTCGGCGTTGAGCTGCTCGACGATCGCGGGCGGTGTTCCGGCCGGCGCGAGCACGCCCTGCCAGCCGTAGATCACGAACTCCGGCAGACCCGCTTCCCGCGCCGTGACGAGGTTGGGGGACGCCGCCGCGCGGGTCTCGCCGGTCATGGCCAGCGCCCGCGCGGTGCCTGCCGTCACGAACGGCTGCACGACGTTGGCACCGTCGATCACCAATTGGATCCGCCCACCCACCAGGTCGGCCATCGCCGGTGCACTACCTTTGTACGGGACGTGCTGGATCTTGGTCCCGGTCTGCATCTGGAAAAGCTCACCGGCGAGATGATTGATGTTGCCGGTGCCCCCGGAGCCGAAATTGAGCTCGCCTGGCTTGGCTTTTGCGAGCGCGATGAGCTCCTGCAGGTTCTTGACCGGCAGAGCGGCAGGAACGGCCGCCACGAGCGGGGTCACGACCACCCGGGCAACGGGTACGAAGTCCTTGGCTGGATCGAACGGCAGCTTCGGATAGAGCGCCGG
>JBDTWB010000291.1:0-4214 GCA_040006895.1 Casimicrobiaceae bacterium
GCGTCAGTAGCTGGTGAGGCGTCGTCAGTGGCGGGTGAGGCGTCAGTAGCTGGTGAGGTTCGTGCCGGCAGCGCCTACCGCGGCAAAGGCGATCCCGCCGGAGCCCAGGCCGAGCAACGTCGCGGTGGTGCCGGATGCGATCGGCGTCCAGGTGAGGCCGTCGGCACTCACCAGGATGCGGCCGTTCACCCCGGCAGCCACGAATTGCGACCCCGCCACCACCGCGTTGAGGGTCTCGGTGGTCGGGTTGGTGGCCAACGTCCAGATCACGCCATCCACACTGGTGATGATCGTGCCCTGGTCGCCGACCGCCACGAAACGGCCGAGTCCATACGTCACCTTGCGCAGGTTCACGGTGACCCCCGAAGCCTGGCGCGTCCAGGTGACGAGATCGGTGCTGGTCAATACCGTCCCCGCGTCGCCGACCACCACGTAGACGGTTCCGCCCAGCGCGGCGCCGCGCAGGGTCGCCGTCGTGCCGGAAACGCGCGCGGTCCAGTTCTGCGCGTCGGTGCTGCTGACGATGGTGCCGTTGGCGCCTACGGCGACGTAGGTAGATCCCTGCTTGGAAATGGCAAGGAGATCCTGGGTAGCAGCGGTGGTTGCGGTCCAGGTCACGGCATCGGCGCTGCGCAACGCGATGCCGCCGCTGCCCACCGCCATGAAAAAGCCGTTGAGGTACGCGACGCCATTGAGATCGTTCGTCACACCGGATGTGCGCGCGGTATACGTACGGCCATCGGCGCTGCTGAACACCTGGCCGCCGGCGCCCACCGTCACGAATCCGGCGCCTGCACCGAACTCGATGGCGTTCAAGTCGCCGGTGCCGAGCGGCGTGCCCACCGTCCAGACCAGGCCTGCCGCGCGTGGCGTCGCGGCCACTAACGGCGTGCCGGCACCGCCCGCGCCGTTGCCCGTCCGGCCGTTCAAGGTGAAGTAGTACGTGATGCCGTTGACGAGGCCGGTGACGGTGTAAGGACTGGTGGCGTTGCGAATGACCCGGCTGCCGCTCACGTTGACGAAATTCTCGGTGCTGATCGAGGGATCCGGCGCGTAGAAGATCCAATAGTCGACGCCGCCTTCCGCATTCCAGGCAAGCGTCACCGAGCTGTCGCCCGGGGTCGCGATCACCTGGGTCGGCGGTGCAGCCTTGCCACCACCGCCGCATGCGACCAGGAGGAACGGCAGACAGAGCAGCGCCAGCCACCGCAGCGCGGTCGGGACGAGCCGTGCGCCGGTGCCCGGTCCCGCCCGCAAGCCGCGCGCGAAAAGCCGGTGGAACAGGGAATGGCCGGAGGCCGGAAGAAACGGAGTCGTCATCGAAGTGCCGGGAGATGGATGCAGGATCGGCGCGGGTCCATGGACGGCCGCGATGACCGTAGGGACCTTGTTGCGGCGCGAGGGGCGATCCTATCACGCTGCCGCGGTCCGCACGTCCGGGACGGCCACTCCCCCGGGCACTGCCTGCCGCAGCCTCCCACGGAGGCAGGGTGGGCGCGCGCCGCAAAGTCCGACCACGCCGCCAAATCCTGTCGTGGCTGGCCGCAGGCACATGCCGGGGCCGCCGATGGGCCTCGAGCCCGTGGAAATGGCCGTGCGGCTGAACTCGCACCGTCCTTTGGCCTCTGACGACCTATCAATGGGGAGAATGCATGGCGGATGCGGACGCGCACGACGCGCGATTGCCGACGGGGATCAAAGGACTCGACGAAATCCTGGGCGGCGGCCTATGGAGGGGCGCGGTGTACTTGGTGCAGGGTTCACCCGGCGCCGGCAAGACCATCCTCGCCAATCAGGTGTGCGCTGCCGCGGCGCGCCGCGGCGGGCGCGCCCTGTACGTTTCGCTGCTTGCCGAGTCGTTCACCGGGATGTTGCAGCACCTGTCGCGACTGGAGTTCTTCGAGCCCGCCGATATCGGTGATCGTATCCTCTACGTCAGCGGTTTTGCCGCATTCGAGGAAGGCGGCGTCGCGGGCATCGTCTCGCTCGTACGCGGGGAAGCGCGGCGTTACGACGCCGAGGTGGTGGTGATCGATGCATTGCTCTCGGCGAGCGATGCATCGACCCCCCGGCTGCAATACAAGCGGCGCCTGCTGGACCTGCAGGCCACCGGGGCGATGACCGGCTTCACCACCCTGATGCTGGCCACGCCCGCCGAGACCGGTGATGCGGTGGTCGCGATGCAGATCGCCGACGGCATCATCGAACTCTTCGAGGAGTCCGATGGCCGGCGCGCCGAGCGCACGCTCGCAGTGCGCAAGTTTCGCGGCGGCGCGACCCTGCACGGCCGGCATGCGTTCGAGATCGACCGGCGTGGCATCACGGTGTATCCGCGCCTGGAAGCAGGACTCGCCGAAAGCGAGCCGGCCAGCGACGCCGAGCGCCTCGGCACCGGCATCCCGGCCCTGGATACGATGCTCCATGGAGGTCTGCCGGCCGCCACCACGACCTGCCTCATCGGCTCTCCCGGTAGCGGCAAGACCGCGCTCGGCTTGCAGTTCCTGGCCCAGTGCACGCCGGACGCACCGGGCCTCCTGTTCGGCTTCTACGAATCGCCGGATGTGATCCGCGCGGGAGCCCGATCGCTCGGCTTCGATTTCTCCGCCCTCGAAGCGGCGGGCGCGCTGCGCATCGAATGGCAGGCGCAAGGCGAGCACATCCTGGACGGCTTGGCGCATCGGCTGCTGGCCACTGTCGATGCGATCGGTGCGCGGCGCGTCGTGATCGACGGCTACGAGCCGTTCACGCTGACCCACGCCCACGAGGGCCGGATGACGCCGTTCATGACGGCGCTATCGATCAAGCTGCGCCATCGGCGGGTCACCAGTATCATCACCATCGAGCAGCCCGACCTCTTCGAGCGCCCGATGCGCACCCCCCTGCAGAGCTCCTCGTCCATATTCGACAACGTGGTCGTGATGCGGCATCTGGAACGGCGCGGCCGGCTGGTGCGCCTGCTCGCGATCGGCAAGCTGCGTGGCAGCGGGTTCGCCCTGGAGGTGCGCACCTTCGATATCACCGCGAATGGCATTACGATCGGCGAGGAATGGTCGCCCGAGGCATTCGCCGAAGGGCCGGCGGGCAATCAGCGCCCCCCGCGCTGAAAGTGATCCAGGAGATAACGTGTCAGGTCGTGCGCCACGATGGGACGAGGACCCGGATAACGACGCAAGGCCACCCGTACGAGCTCGCGGTTGGCAGGGGTCACGGCGTAGCGGCACGTGGCGAGGAACCGGTCGATGAAGCGCCCGCTCGTCCAGGTCTCACCTGGCCCTACGAGGATCGGCTCGTAGCCGGGCTTCGGGCGCTTTACGCGGGTATTGGAATCGTGCATGAATCGAGGATCGCCCGGCGGCCCACGGGGCCGAAGGGCGGATACCGGACGTCGTCGGCGTGAAACGCGCGGGACGAGCACGGCGTTGACGCCGGAGCACCGCCGCGATTGAAAGTGTCGCCGGCCGGCGTCAGGCGGCAGGAACTTCACGTAGCAATTACCGGAAAGGAATCGCATGACCACCAAGCTCGAAGGCGCGCTCAAGCGCGAGATCGACATCGAAGGCAATCCCTGGACGCTTACCATCACCCCGGAGGGCTTCCGGCTCGTCCCGAAAGGCAAGCGCAACGGCCACGAGCTGTCGTGGCAGGCCGTGCTCTCGGGTGATGCCGCGCTCGCGACGGCGCTCAATGCCTCGACCAACGGTCCGGTGGCCGCGCCTTCGGGTGGCAGCGGTTCCGGCGATGACGGCGCTATGCGTTAGCGGCCGGGCTAGAAGCGCGCGCGCTGGTCGCTTCGCGCGAGCCGGGTGAGGAGGTAATCCACCTCGGCACGCGCCACCGCGGTCAGGGTTCCGGCGGGCTTGCGCTGCGCGTCGGAGGCGAGCAGGCCGCGGCGCATCATGATGTACTTCCGCACCGCCAGCCCGACACCCGGCTGCTGCTCGTAGCGCAGGAGCGGTAGGTGGGCGTCGAAGAGATGGTGGGCCTCGTCGCGCCGCCCCGCCTTCGACCACTGCACGACGTCGACCAGCATGTCAGGAAATGCATACCCGGTGTTGGCGCCGTCGGCGCCCCGCTCCATCTCGAAATCCAGGAACAGCCCGCCGTTGCCGCAAAGGATCGAGATGTGGCGCATCGAGCCGTCCTTTTCGAACGCCCGCAACGCCGAGATCTTGTCCAGCCCCGGCCAGTCTTCGTGCTTCAGCATCACGCATCCG
>JBDTWB010000292.1:0-4207 GCA_040006895.1 Casimicrobiaceae bacterium
GCCGCATCATGCGCACGCCCGGGCTGCAACGGCTGCTCCTGGCGCTGCCGTACCCGGCGCGGCGCGCGATCGCCGGAGGTCTCCGCCGCGAAAGCCGGCGCGCCTCCGCAGCGAAGCCGGAGCCGATCATGGACGTCACGCCCGACGCGGTGGTCGCGACGCTGCGCGCCCACGGCGTGCAACGCATGATCCACGGCCATACCCATCGCCCCGCGCACCATCGGCTGCAGGTCGATGGCCGCGACGCCGACCGCGTGGTGCTCGCCGACTGGTACGCCCGAGGCTCCTACCTCGAATGCATGCCCGGGACGCGGACCGTGCGGACCGTCGAGCCCTGAGGCTAGGTTGCGAGGGCCTGCTCGAAATCGGCGATCAGGTCCGCGGCGTCCTCGATGCCGACCGATATGCGGATCAGCGAATCGGCGATACCCATCTCGGCCCGGCGTGCCGGACCCATCTCCCAGAAAATGGTGTGCGCGACGGGAATGGCGAGGGTGCGGTTGTCGCCGAGGTTCGACGACGACACCACGATCGCAAGCCTGTCGAGGAAGGTGAACAGGTCCACGCCGTCGGCGAGCTCGAACGACAGCAGGCCGCCGAAGCCACGGAAGAGCGACCGGGCCAGGCCGTGCTGGGGATGGCTTTCGAGCCCCGGGTAGTAAACCGCCCGCACCGCCTGATGGCGGGCGAGACATTCGGACAGCGCGACGGCGTTGGCGCACGTCCGGTCCATCCGCAGCGCCAGCGTCTCGGCACCGACGGCGATGTGGTGTGCCTGCTCCGCCGCCAGGCTCGCGCCCCAGTCGCGCAATCCCTTCTTGCGGATCTGAGTGATGCCCCACAGCTCGCGCTTCTGCGTCTTGTAGTTGTCGGCGATGTTGGGATACGTCGACCAGTCGAAGAGCCCCGTGTCGGTGATGCTGCCCGCGAGCGCGTTGCCGTGCCCGCCGATGTATTTGGTAAGGGCATTCACCACCAGGCCCGCGTGCACGTCCTTGGGACGGAACAGCCACGGCGAAGTCATGGTGTTGTCGACGATGTAGAGGATGCCACGCGCCCGGCAGAGCTCCCCGATGCGCACGAGATCGGCGATCTGCACACGTGGGTTGGCGATTGTCTCGACGAATACCATCCGGGTCGATGGGGTGAGCGCCGCTTCCACGTGGGCGACGTCGGTGGCGTCGACGTACGTCACGACCGGTCCCTGCGCCGCGAGGGTGTTGAACAGGCTCACCGTGTTGCCGAAGAGATAGCGGCTCGCCACGACCTGGTCCCCGCCCTTCAGCAACGCCAGCATCGCCGCGCCGATGGCCGCCATGCCCGTGGCGAAGCAGACCGTGGCGACGCCCTGCTCCATCGAGGTTATCTTGGCCTCCAGGGCCGCGGTCGTGGGGTTGCCCTGGCGGCCGTAGGCGTATCCGGCCTGGCGGCCCTGGAAGACGGCCACCAGGTCGCGGGCGTCCCGATAGCCGTAGGCGACGGAGAGATGCAGGGGCTTGTGCAGCGCGCCGTGCTCGATCTCGGCCGTGCGGTCGGAATGAAGGATGCGGGTGGTGAAGCCGCGCGGTGGAGAGGTCGTGCTCATCGATGACTCCAAAACAAAAAACCCGTTCAGGCGACCGCCGAACGGGTTAGGGGGACCGGTCTCGATAGGGAAAGAGCCTGACCCTGACCTCGCTTTAGCGGCATTTATCAAGCGCCCGCAAGCTGAAGCTCAAATCGGCGCAGAAGGAAGCGTACCGGCGACGTCCGGGCGTGTCAATTCGTTACCGAGCCGCTCTCCCGCTTCAAGGCCCGCACAACCGCGCTTCGCGGTGCGAAAACGCGCCCGCCACAAGCGGCAGGCGCGGGGTCAGCGGGCGAGCATCGCCTTGAGCTTGGAGAGCCGCTCGCTGCCTGTCGCCTTCTCGGCGGCGGCATCACCCGGGTGCACCGGTGCGCCCGACCAGCGCACGTCTTCCTGGGCGAGCTCGCCCAGGAAGCGCGATGGCTGGCACTCGCCCCACTCGCCCGCGCGCTTGCGTTTCCTCGCAAACGACAGGTGGAGGCTGCGCTGCGCGCGGGTGAGCCCGACGTACATCAGCCGGCGCTCCTCCTCGACGTTGCCCAAGGCCACGGCCTCGCGATGCGGCAGGATGCCCTCCTCCACCCCGACCAGGAACACGTGCGGAAACTCGAGCCCCTTCGCGGCATGCAGGGTCGACAGCCGCACCGCATCGGGCTCGACACCCTCCTGACCCTCGAGCATCGTGATGAGGGCGATCATCTGGGTAAGCTCGAGCAGGCTCTTGCCGTCAGCTTCGCCTTTGCGGCCCAGCCAGGCGATGAAGTCGCGCACGCTTTTCCAGCGCGTCTCGGCCTGTTTCTTGTCGCAGGTCGTGGTCAGATAGTCCTCGTAGCCGATCGCACTGACCAATTCGTCGAGCAGCCGCTCGGGGGGCTCGCGCTCCGCCCGGTGGCGCAGGTTGTTGATGAGGGTGCAGAACGCATTCAGGATGTCGTGCTGCCGGGCCGGCAGGGCACCGTGGACGTCGGTCGCGAACACCGCCGCGAACAGGCTCTCGTGCCGTGCGCCGGCGATTGCGCCCAGCTTCTCCAGGGTCGCGCCGCCGATGCCGCGACGGGGCGTGGTGACCGCCCGGACGAACGCCGGATCGTCATCGTCATTCATGACGAGCCGCAGGTATGCGACGAGGTCCTTGATCTCGACTCGGTCGAACCACGACTGGCCGCCGGAGATGACATAGGGCACGTTCTGGGCGCGCAGCTGCTGCTCGAACGCCTTGGCCTGGTGGTTGCCGCGGTAGAGGATCGCGTAGTCGGCATAGCGGCCGCGGTGCTCGAACTTGTGCCCGCTGAGGCGCCGCACCACCATGTCGGCCTCGGCCTCGTCGTCGGGCGCCGGCGCGATACGGATCACGTCACCGTGGCCGAGCTCGCTCCAGAGCTTTTTCTCGAACAGTTTGGGATTGTTGGCGATGAGGGCGTTGGCCGAGCGCAGGATGCGCACCGTCGACCGGTAGTTCTGCTCGAGCTTCACCACCTTGAGGTCGGGGAAGTCGGCCGGCAGCTGCGCGAGGTTCTCGACCGACGCACCACGCCAGCCGTAGATCGCCTGGTCGTCGTCCCCGACCGCCGTGAATGGCTGGCTGCCCACCAGGAGCTTCAACAGCCGGTACTGCGCGGGGTTGGTGTCCTGGTATTCGTCGACCAGGAGATGGGTGCAGCGCTTGCGCCAACCCGCGGCGATCTCGGCATCGGCCGTGAGCAGCGCCACGGGCAGCGCGATCAAATCGTCGAAATCGACGGCCTGGTAAGCCCGCAGGGTGTGGTCGTAGCGCTGGAACGCCTGCGCCGCAGCGCGTTCGTCGTCGCTCTGCGCACCTTCGAGTGCATCGCGAGGGGAAACCAGCGCGTTCTTCCACTGACTGATCTTCCATTGCGCACTGCGCGCCCGCGCCCGGTCTGTGGTCTGAATGAGCTCGCCGACGATCGGCTCGATGTCATCGGGATCGAGGATGGAGAAGCCGCGCTTCAGGTTCACATGCTCGGCGTGTGCCCGAACGATGCGCAGGCCCAAGGCGTGGAACGTCGAGATCGTGAGCGCGGAAGCGGCCTCGCGACGACCCCGCTCGGCTAGGAGCGCGCTCACCCGTTCGCGCATCTCCCGCGCCGCCTTGTTGGTGAAGGTGATGGCGGCGATGGCATCCGGGGCGATCCCCTGCTCCAGCAGGTATCCGATCTTGGCCGTGATCACCCGGGTCTTCCCGCTGCCCGCACCCGCCAGCACCAGCAGCGGGCCGTCGATATAGCGCACTGCCTCGCGCTGGGCGGGGTTCAACGTGATCACGGGGGAGGCGCGAAAGGAAGTGATGCAGCGAGGCTTGATGCAGGGAGGTTTGATGCAGGGGAGTCGATGCAGGGGAGTCGATGCAGGGAGTCGATGCAGGAAGTCGATGCAGGGAGTCGATGCAGCGAGTCGATGC
This sequence comes from Casimicrobiaceae bacterium, assembly GCA_040006895.1. GTDB lineage: Bacteria > Pseudomonadota > Gammaproteobacteria > Burkholderiales > Casimicrobiaceae > CAIWHR01. The sequence continues at coordinate 3,987 of JBDTWB010000292.1, forward strand.
AGGAAGTCGATGCAGGGAGTCGATGCAGGAAGTCGATGCAGGGAGTCGATGCAGCGAGGCTTGATGCGGCGAGGCTTGCTACACCGGGCTGCTAGAATCGCTGGCAATTGTACAGCGGCAGCCGCGACGCGCGGCACGCGACCGCTGCAACGTCCCTGACATCTGCTCCCCATGAGTCTCTACGCCATCGGCGACCTGCAGGGCTGCCACACGGAGTTCTG
>JBDTWB010000293.1:0-4159 GCA_040006895.1 Casimicrobiaceae bacterium
GACGAGCGCCTCTACATCTGGGACCTCGTCAAGGCCGATCGCGACGGCGACATCCTGCTGGAGGTCTCCGACTCGGTGCGCGAGTCGCTCATCTCCGCCATGGACACCGAGGAGCTGGTCGCCGCGACCGAGAGCCTCGATGCCGACGAGATTGCGGAGCTCGCACCCGATCTCCCGCAGGAAGTGCTGGACGACGTCTTCCAGGGCCTGTCGGTCGAGGAACGCGAGCAGTTGCGCGCCGCGATGTCCTTCGAGGACGACATGGTCGGCGCGCTGATGGACTTCGAGGACGTCAGCGTCCGGCCCGACGTCAGTCTGGAAGTGGTCCTGCGCTACCTGCGGCGCTTCGACGAGCTGCCGAGCCAGACCGACCAGCTGTTCGTGGTGGACCGCAGCGAGAAGCTGCTCGGCGTGCTGCCGGTGCACAAGCTGCTCGTCACCGACCCGGAGATGGAGGTGGGGGCGGTGATGGAGTCGGCGACGGTGACGCTCCTGCAGCACGCCAAGGCCGACGAGGCGGCGAGCGCGTTCGAGCGCTACGACCTCGTCTCCGCACCGGTGGTGGATACCAATGGCCAGCTGGTCGGGCGGGTCACCGTGGACGAGATCCTCGACTTCGTGCGCGAGCGCGGCCAGGAGGAAATTCTCGCCGCCGCGGGCCTGCGCGAGGAAGAGGACGTGTTCGCGTCGGTATGGGCGTCGTTTCGCAACCGCTGGGCGTGGCTGGCGGTAAACCTGGTGACGGCCTTCATCGCGTCGCGGGTGATCGGGCTCTTCGAAGGCTCGATCGAGAAGCTGGTCGCGCTCGCGGCGCTCATGCCCATCGTCGCCGGCATCGGTGGCAACTCGGGTAATCAGACGATCACCATGATCGTGCGCGCGGCGGCGCTCGGCCAGGTCAGCACGCGCAACGCGCGGCAGCTGATCCGCAAGGAGATTCTGGTGAGCCTGGCCAACGGCCTCGTCTGGGGCGGGGTGATGGGGCTCGTCGCGATGCTGCTGTACAAGGATATTTCCCTTGGCTTGGTCATGGTGCTCGCCATGACCTTGAACCTCATGCTCGCGGCCCTGATGGGGGTGCTCATCCCCATGACCATGATCCGTCTCGGCCGCGACCCCGCGCTCGGCTCGTCGGTGTTGATCACGGCGGTCACCGACTCGGGCGGGTTCTTCATCTTCCTCGGCCTCGCCACCCTGTTCCTGATCCGCTGGGGCTAGCCGTTCGCGACCCGCGAGCCGCCGCGGTGCCCGGGCGGTTTTCCCAACGGAATAGCCACACCTCCGTCCCTGTTGATCAGGCATGGCATCATGGCCGTGGCCGGGATCCGCCCGACTGCCTGCCCGACTGTGGTCGACAAATGCATCCGCGCATGCCATGAAGCCAGCCGCCGAAGACCCGGCACTGCCGCATCCGGAGTTGCTGGCGGCCATTCCGCGCTTGCGGCGCTATGCGCGGGTGCTCACCGGCGATGGCGTGCGCGCCGACGATCTGGTCCAGGACACGCTCGCCCGGGCCTGGGAAAAACGCCGCCTGTGGCAGGCCGGCACCGATTTGCGCGCCTGGCTCTTCACCGTCATGCACAACGTCCATGTCAACCAGCTCGCCGTGCGGCGCCGCGACGCGGCCAGTGTATCGCTCGACAGCGAAGGTGCCCATGCGGCCTGGCAATTGCCCGTGCGGCCGAACCAGATCGATCGGGTCGAGCTGATGGAAGTGGTCCAGCAGATGGCACGCCTCCCCGCGGAGCAGCGCGAGGTGCTGTTGCTGGCCGCTGTGGAGGAGATGCAATACGGCGAGATCGCGGCCATGCTCGACGTTCCGCTCGGAACGGTGATGTCGCGCCTGTCTCGTGCCCGCGCGCGGCTACGCCAGCTCGTCGCGGCCCCGCCATCGCCCTTGCGGATCGTGCGATGAGCCCGGTGGAGACCCGGTGAGCACCGATTCGGCACGCTTCGAGGACGACGATCTGCAAGCCTATGCGGATGGCCGGCTCGCGCCGGAGCGCGCGATCGCGGTGGAAGCGGCGCTGGCGCGCGATCCCGAGCTCGCGGCGGTCGTCGCGGCCATCCGTGCCCAGAGCGACGCCCTGCGAGCGGCGCTCGACCCCATCCTTGCCGAACCCATTCCCGAGCGCTTGCTGGCGGCGGCCGTGCCGCCGCGGCGCCTCGTCCGGGGGTCGTGGCGTCCTGCCGTGCCGGCGCTCGCGGCCGCCGCCATGCTCCTCGTCGGCCTCGGGCTGGGATGGCTTGGCAGGGGCTATGCGATCGAGCGCGACGGCACGCCCACCACGTTCGCGCGACAGGCCGCGTACACCCACGCACTCTACGCGGCCGACGTGAATCGCCCAGTCGAGATCTGGGCGGCGGAAGAGAAGCGCCTGGTCAACTGGCTCACCAAGCGGCTCGGCCACAGCGTGCATGCGCCCGACCTCAACCAGTTCGGTTATGCGCTCGTGGGGGGCAGGCTCGTGGCCGGCAACGAACGACCGACGGCCCTGTTCATGTACGAGAACCCCGACCGGCAGCGACTTTCTCTGCAGGTGCGCAAGAGCGGGGAGGGCCATGGCGATACGGCCTTCCGCTACGCGCTCGAAAATGGCGTGGCGATCTTCTATTGGGTCGACGACGCCTGCAGCTACGCGCTGTCGGGCAACCTCGATCGCGGTCAGCTGCTCGCGATTGCCCGCCTGGTGTACGGACAGCTCGCGGCAGCCGATGCCGCACGGCCGGCGACACCGTAGCGCGACCGGGTGCGCCGCGCGCGCCGGGCCGACCGTTGCCGAGCCGTTACGCCGGCGCGCCCATGCAGAAACAGTTGAGCTTGTTGCCGTCGAGATCCCGGAAGTACGCCGCGTAGAAGCCATCGCCACGCGGTCCAGGCTTGCCCTCGTCGCTGCCGCCGAGCTCGAGCGCGAGCTCGTAGAGCGCATCGACCTTGTCGTTCGAGTCGACGACGAGCGCCACCATGGTGCCATTGCCGCGGGTCGCCTGTTTGCCATCGTAGGGAAGGCAGACGCCGAGACTGGGGGCGCTCATGCTGGTGCCCCAGGCCACCGCGCGCTCCATCTCGAACACGCGCTTGGCACCAAGCGATCCGAGCAGCTTGTCGTAGAAGGCCTTGGCCTTGGGGAAGTCGTTGGTGCCGAGCGTGACGTAACCGATCATGATGGGGCTCCCATGGCGTGAAGGCGGGAGGCGGATTATGGGGTATCGGAGTCCCCCTCGCCACCGTGCGCGACTGTCAGTATCCTTGCAGGGCTTCCCCCGGCGGTCGCGCGTAGCCTGGCTCCTGTCGGCCCGGCGCGACGTGCCGAAGCGCCCCGATCGGGCTGCGCCGGATGCGCCGCCGAACCCAGCCTCGATGCATCCGTCCAACCCCGCATTCGCTTCCCTCGTGCCTTGCGACCCGTGACGGCTGCCGCACCCGCGTTCCTCGCCCGGATGATGCGCACCTCGCCGCTGCGGCACGGGGTGTTCCGGCTGTTCTACATCGGTTCGATCGGCGCCGCGCTCGGCTACACCATGCAGGCGACAATGGCCGCCTGGCTGATGGCAACCCTCACGCCATCCGCGCTGATGGTGGCGCTGGTGCAGTCGGCGAGCACCGGGCCGTCGCTGCTCTTCGGGTTGTTCGCCGGCTCGCTCGCCGACATCGTCGATCGCCGCCGGGTGGTGCTGGTAACGCAGATCGTGCTGTGCGTGGCCACTGCCTTACTCGGTCTGGCCGAGCTGGCCGGGGTGATCGGCCCCGCGTCGTTGCTCTTCATCACGTTTGTCATCGGCGCGGGATTCACGGTCTATCTGCCTGCCCAGCAGGCGAGCATCAACGACCTGGTCGAGCGATCCGACCTGCCGCGCGCGGTGGCGCTGGGCGCTGTGGCGTTCAACGTGGCCCGAGCGGTCGGGCCGGCGCTCGCCGGCGCAATCGCGGCGTGGCTCGGCAGCGGCAGCGCCCTCCTTTCCAGCGCAGCGTTTTTCCTGGTGATGATCGTCGCGGTCAGCCGCTGGCAGCATGCCCCGCCGGTGATGCCCGGCGTACCCGAGACCTTGCTGTCGGGCGTGCGCAGCGGATTGCGCTTCGCCCGCCATTCGCCGCTGATGCGAGCGCTGTTGTTGCGCAACGTCACCTTCAGCCTGTGTGCGAGCGCCGTATGGGCGC
>JBDTWB010000294.1:0-4127 GCA_040006895.1 Casimicrobiaceae bacterium
CTTCCCTGATCGCAACGCATCGCTTCACGCATCGCCATGTCCACCATGACTCCCTCCGAGATCGTCAGCGAGCTCGACAAGCACATCGTCGGCCAGGACGCCGCCAAGCGCGCGGTCGCCATCGCCTTGCGCAACCGCTGGCGGCGCCAGCAGGTGCCGGAGCCGCTGCGCCAGGAAATCACGCCGAAGAACATCCTGATGATCGGGCCGACCGGGGTCGGCAAGACCGAGATCGCCCGGCGCCTCGCCCGGCTCGCCGATGCGCCCTTCATCAAGATCGAGGCGACCAAATTCACCGAGGTCGGCTACGTCGGCCGCGATGTCGACACCATCGTGCGCGACCTGGTCGAGGTCGCGATCAAGGAAACGCGTAGCGCCGAGGCGGCCAAGGTGAAGGACCGCGCGGCCGACGCCGCCGAGGAACGCGTGCTGGACGTGCTGCTGCCTCCGGCGCGCGACACGGGATTCCAGGAAACGCCGGCGGCCGACTCCGGAACCCGCCAGAAATTTCGCAAGATGCTGCGCGAGGGCAAGCTCGACGACAAGGAGATCGAGGTCGAGGTTCAGGCGCTGTCGCCGCAGATGGAGATCATGGCGCCGCCCGGTATGGAGGACCTCACCGGCCAGCTGCAGGGCATGTTCCAGCAACTCGGCGGCGGCCGCCGCAAGGTGCGCAAGCTGCGGGTCCGCGAGGCCATGAAAGCCCTCACCGAGGAGGAAGCCGGCAAGCTCGTCAACGACGAGGACATCAAGGCACGAGCGCTGCTCAACGTCGAGCAGAACGGCATCGTGTTCCTGGACGAGATCGACAAGATCGCCACCCGCCAGGAAACCCAGGGCGCCGACGTGTCGCGCCAGGGCGTGCAGCGCGACCTCCTGCCCCTGGTCGAAGGGACAAGCGTCACGACCAAGCACGGTATCGTGCGCACCGATCACATCCTGTTCATCGCCTCGGGCGCGTTCCATCTCGCCAAGCCGTCCGATCTCATTCCCGAGTTGCAGGGGCGTTTTCCCATCAGGGTGGAGCTCGGTTCGCTGTCGGTCGCCGATTTCGAGCAGATCCTGACTGCAACCGACGCATGCCTGGTGCGTCAGTACGAGGCGCTGCTCGCCACCGAGAACGTGCGGCTCGATTTCCAGGCGGATGGCATCCGGCGGCTCGCCGAGATCGCCTTCGCCGTGAACGAGCGCCAGGAGAACATCGGCGCACGCCGGCTGTACACGGTCATGGAACGGCTGCTCGACGAGATCTCCTACACCGCCGTGCGTCACGAAGGCACGACCCTCGCCATCGATGCGGCGTACGTCGATGCCAGGCTCGCCGGCATCGCCGGGGATGACAACCTGGCGCGCTACATCCTGTAGCAAGGGTCCGCATCGCCGCGCGGCCCACGCCGCGTGCGGCGCCGGCCTACCCGCACGTCCCCAGCCAACGCCCCGCCCGCTCGAGGCAAACCCTTCGCCATGATCGCGCGCATCCTCGGCATCATCCTGCCGGTGTTCACGATCGTCGCGTTCGGATATTTCTACGCGCGCCGCCACAAGCCGGAGATGAGCCACGTCAACCGGCTCAGCATGAACGTGCTGGCGCCCGCCCTCATATTCTCGGTGCTCGCCAGCAAGAGCTTCGACGTGGCGCACTACGGGCTGCTGATGCTGGGCAGCGTCGGCATCGTGCTGGGGTCGGGCCTGCTCGCGTGGCCGATCGCCCGGGTATTGCGGGTCGACGTACGGACCTTCGTGCCGCCGATGATGTTCAACAACTGCGGCAACATGGGACTGCCCCTCGCAGTGCTGGCGTTCGGCGAGGCCGGCTTTCCGCTGATGGTGGCGCTCTTCGCCATCTCCAACCTGCTGCAGTTCACCCTCGGCACCTGGATGGTCGCGCATCGCACCGGTTTCGCCGCCCTGATGCGCAATCCGATGGTCTGGTCGACCATCGTCGGCTTCGCGTTCGCTCTCGTCCAACCACCCATGCCCGACTGGCTGATGCTCGCGATCCGCATGACAGGCGATGCGCTGGTGCCGCTGATGTTGATCTCGCTCGGCGCACGTCTTGCCGAAGTGCACTGGAGCGACTGGCGCCTCGGCCTTATCGGCGGCATCGTCTGTCCCCTGACGGGACTGGCGATGGCGGTGGTGATGGCGCCGATACTCGGCCTCGATGACGCCCAGCGTGGCATCCTGATCCTGTTCGGCTGCCTGCCGCCGGCGGTGCTCAACTTCATGGTGGCGGAGCAATACCGGCAGGAGCCCGGCAAGGTCGCCTCGATCGTGCTGATCGGCAACCTGCTGTCGATCGTGTTCGTGCCGATCGGACTCGCGCTGGCGCTGCGCTGAGCCGTAAGATCGCGCGTCTCGCGGCGTGGTCCCCGGTCATGCCGTCGATCACCGGTGCTTCCTCGCGGCCCGGCGACCGCGACTCCTTCGCCGGCCGCGACGACCGGGCCACCACCCGCTGCCCCGCTACGTGCGCCGCACGCTGCGGGTGGTCCACGCCCGCCAATCGCATCTCCCGCGGGTCGAGACGGGGCAGTTCGACGGCTGAAATCGTGGCGTGAACCGAGCCAGGTGATTTCACTTTCGGCCCGCAGCCGCTAAGCTCTCGGATCGGACTCTGGGAGCTCTCATGAACCTGCATCGCCTCCTCCTCGCCCGCGCTGCCGCGAACACACCGCTGCGCGTCGGCCTCATCGGTGCCGGGAAGTTCGGCGCCATGTACCTCTCGCAGGCGAAACACACAGCCGGGATACACATCGTAGGTATAGCCGATCTCGCTCCCGACCGAGCGCGCGCGACGCTCGCCCGCACGGGCTGGTCCGCGGAGCGCTATGGCGCGATCTCCCTCGGCGAGGCCGCGAAGCGCGGCACGACCCATGTGGGCGATGACGCACTCGCCCTCATCGCCGCGCCCGAAGTCGAAATCGTGATCGACGCCACCGGCAGTCCTGCCGCCGGCATCCGACACGTCCTCGCGTGCTGCGAGCACCGCACCCACGTGGTGATGGTCAACGTCGAGGCCGATGCGCTGGCCGGGCCGCTCCTGGCCCGTCGCGCGCAGGAGGCGGGCATCGTGTACTCGCTCGCCTACGGCGACCAGCCGGCGCTGATCTGCGAGATGGTGGATTGGTGCCGTACCGCGGGATTCGAGGTGGTCGCCGCCGGCAAGGGCACCAAGTACCTCCCCGAGTACCACGCGTCCACGCCGGAGACGGTATGGCCCCACTACGGGTTCTCCCCCGAGATGGTGGCCGCCGGCGACTTCAATGCGCAGATGTTCAACTCGTTCCTCGACGGCACCAAGAGCGCGATCGAGATGGCGGCGGTGGCCAATGCGACCGGACTCAAGCCCGCGCCCGATGGCTTGGCCTTTCCGCCGTGCGGCGTCGACGACCTGCCGCGCGTGCTCCGTCCCGCCGACGAGGGCGGGCACCTGCATCACAGCGGACAGGTCGAGGTGATCTCCAGTCTCGAGCGCGACGGCCGGCCGGTGTTCCGCGACCTGCGTTGGGGGGTGTACGTCACGTTCCGGGCGGGAGACGCCGACGGCGAGGACTACGTGCGGCGCTGCTTCAAGGAATACGGCTTCTCGACCGATCCGTCGGGACGGTATGCGGCGATGTACAAGCCGTATCACGCCATCGGCTTGGAGCTCGGCATCAGCGTAGCCTCGGTCGGGCTGCGCCAGGAACCGACCGGCGCCGCGCAAGCCTGGCACGGCGACGTCGTCGCCACGGCCAAGCGCGACCTGCGCGCCGGCGAGACGCTCGACGGCGAAGGCGGCTTCACGGTCTACGGCAAGCTGATGCCGGCGCGCGATTCCCTGCATTTGGGCGGGCTGCCGCTCGGGCTCGCCCATGGCGTGAAGCTCAAGCAGGGCGTGACGGCCGGCAAGCCGGTGCGCTGGGACGACGTGACGTTCGATGCCAACAATGCAGCGGTGCGTTTCAGGCGCGAGATGGAGCGCTCGATGGGTCCGAGCGAAGCCCGAAGGCCCGCATCCGACCGGTAAATCGTGGTCTGGCGCGCGGAACCCCTTCAGGTCGCGCGCCGGAACGTCGCGAGCAACGCACCTGTGGCGATGAACAGGCTGCCGAAGCCGCGGTTGAGCCAGCGGATGTGCGCCG
>JBDTWB010000295.1:0-4072 GCA_040006895.1 Casimicrobiaceae bacterium
CGATGTTGGCGGCCACCGTCATCGACGGATAGTTGATGAACTGCTGGTAGACCATTGCCACGTTGCGCTGCCGCACCGGCACGCCGGTAACATCGCGGCCGTCGGCGAGCACCCGGCCGGCACTCGGCGCGTCCAGACCCGCCATGACCCGCATCAGCGTGGTTTTGCCTGCCTGGGTGGCGCCCAGCAGCACCGTCACCGTCCGAGGGATCAGCTCCAGGTCCAGTGGATACAAATGGGTCAGTGGGCCGACCTTCTGTTCGATGCGCTCGAGCTTCAGCTCCATGCCCGCTCCGGGGCATCCACAGCCGGCGGGAGCGCCCGGCTGAGGGGGGGCGTTGAAGATTTCACGTTGCCAGCCTGACACGTTTGAAGGCTTGCGGGAAGCCCCGCCAAGGGCACGCCGTCCACCCGCGGGCCGCAGGTACACGGCCGCGCTACTGGTGCTGCTGCACGGTGAGGCTGACCTCCGCATCGGCCCGCGGAACGAGCAAGACAACGTGTAGAGGCAGCGCGATCCGCGCAGGACCGAGGCGCGATCACGCCGCGGGGCGACGGTGTTGTCTCGAAGTCGCCCGGATTGCGCCGCTCGCAAACTGGCCTGCGCCGGCGGCGCGGACGGACCCACCGCTGGCTGCAACCGGAGCAGAATAGCGACCATACGCCTGGCAACACCGCCCTGGCGTGCAAACAGCACCTGCGCGCCCTGCCGCCGTCCGGCACCGGACCCGCGACCGGCGTCGCGTCCGTCCCACGCAGGAGGCCAAATGACGCTCCTCCCGTTACCCGCATTCGCTACGGCGGCCAGCATTTTCCTCGCTGCTTGCGTTTCGACTCCGCTGCGACAGATCCCCCCCGCGATGCCCGAAGCGGGGGAGAACGTTACGGCCAACGCGGCCAACGGCGGTCGCGTTCAGTCGATCGCGGTGAACCCGACCAACCGCAAGAACGCGATCATCGCCATGCAGATCGGCGGCCTGTGGAAGACCTACAACGCCGGCGACGCTTGGTTTCGCATCTACACGCTGCCGCAGGTCAACGTCACCGACGTCGAGTACGGGGCTGATGGCAATACGGTGGTCGCGACGGTCTTTCGCGACAACCGGACGCAGCCGGGTGGCGGTGGCGGCATCTACGTGAGCCGGACCAACGGCGATTTCTGGTCGCGACCGGCGACCGGGATCGTGCCGACGAACTCCTGGACGACCGGCCCGACGAGCGCCTACGCGGTCTCGCGCGCGCCCGACGAGCGTGGCCTCTGGTATGCGGGGACGGATTTCGGCGTGGCCATCAGCCGCGACGACGGCATTATTTGGAGCCACACCAGCTTTGCCGGCGCCCCGATCCAATGCGTGCTCGCCTTCCCGGGCGGCAGCGTGCTTGCGATGGACCCGAGCCGGATCTGGCGAAGCGACGATCGCGGCGCGACTTGGCGCGTCGTCATCAGCGACGACTTTTCGCAGTTCTCGCCCATGCAAGGTAATACCGCCCCGAGTGGCAACAAGATGGATCGCTCGCCTGTTCAGCGCTGGGCGTTCATCCTCAAGGGATATCAAGCGGCACCACCGCACGGGTCCGGCAAGCTGTGGTTTTACGAGCTCGACACCGACACCAAGACGGCGCTGGCACTTCCCCAGGGCCGGTCCCGCGGGCCCTTCGTGCGCGTCTCGAGGGACGGGCTCTTCGGCGGAAACCACATCCGCGTCTGGGTGGGCACCGGCTGGGACGGCTATTACGTGATTCGCGAGGATGCTGCCTCGATCCGCGCGCTGCGCTCGACTCCCGAGTGGGACGACTGGGTGAGCTTCATCGCCGAGGCAGGCATCCACGCCGACATGGGCGACCTTGGCCTGGACGCCGACGGCACTCCCGCACTCCTCGGCAGCGACGGCGGGATCTTCCGGCCGCGACCGCAACCCAAATGGTGGGAGATCGGTGGCCAGCACAAATGGACGAGCGCTGCGCGACCCGGTAGTGGCATGAACTCGCTGCAGATCTCCGACCTCGCCGGGACTAACTTCCGCATGCCGGACGGCACGGTCAGAACGACGCTCTACATCACCACACAGGACAACGCGCTCTATACGTCGCCCGACGGCGGGGCCACGTGGAAAGTGGGCGACGGACGGGAAGGCTTCGGCCTCGAGGGTCGTGCCGACGCGCCCTCCGGAGAGAACGCGCAGATCGCCTTCGTCGGCATCGGCGGACAGCAGGACACGTTCGCCGACACCAACGCGACGAACAAGCGACCCGTTCCCACGCCCGATGAGAACGGTGCAGCGCTGGACGCGCTACAGAATCCGTACTTCGTGAGTCAACCGCCCGGCTCGAACACGAGCAACTGGGTGCGCCGCCGGGTGCCGAGCTCGATGCCGCTCACCGAGGTCTACTTCTCGAACAACAGCGGCGACAACTGGCGCAAGTTCGCGACCGCCAATTTCAAGTTCGCGGGCGAAGTTCGCACGGTCGGCACGGTAGCGTGGCTGCCGGTCTTCCTGGGCGGTCCCGACAACGAGATCGGCCTCGTGCCGCTTTCCACGTCCACCGCGCCCGGGATGCCGCCTCCGACGTACGACGACAGCGATGCCATGCGCCTGCCCGGCACGGGCAGCCTCGGCCAGCGCTTCACCGAGTTCGACAAGCACGCCGTTTACGGCATCCATCCGACCAACTGGGCCTACGTGATCGCACCCGACATCGTCGCCAACGACGTCAAGGTCACACGCGATGGCGGCACGACGTGGCAGACCAGTAGCGGCCTCACCGCACAGGTGCTGCGCGGTGGGGCGCTGGCGATGTGGGGCGGCAAAGCAGACCTCATGGAGGTCACCGAAATCGCCTTCGATCCCTACCAGCCGGGGAGGATCCTCGTCGGCACCCGGGACGCTGGGATCATCTGCACGGCGAACGACGGCCGCACATGGCGCACGATCTACGACTCCGACAAGATCCAGTACATCACCGGGTTTCACTTCCACCCGAGCGGAGCGGTCTACGTCGCGAGTTACGGTCAAGGGTTGTGGCAGATCAAGGCGGCCAGCGGCTGCCCCAAGTCGTATCGCTTTCCCTGGGACGGAGAACCGGACTTGCACACCGGGGCAGCGGAGACCGGCGTGCTCGCGCGCGAGCTACCGCCTCCGGTGCCGCGCGCCATTCCGGCAGCCGACCGGCCGAAGCTATTCGTCGAATTCGAGGAAGCGGGCCGGGAGACGGAACCCGAGCGGCTGGCGATCGCCGGGAGGGGCTTCGCGCCGGGTCGGGAATTCACGTTGCAGTGCCGCGCGTGCAACGATCTCGAACTTCGGGCGCGGGCCGATGCGACCGGCCAGTTTTCACTCACCCTGCCGCTCCCGGCTTCGTTCCCGCACGGCACCTTCGCGATCGACGCCGTGGGCGCGGCGGGCAGACTGACCTCGGCCGAATTCACGAAGCCTTACTCGGACGAGGCGCTCAATGAGCGTGATCGTGAGAAGGGGACTGCACCGGTGGGGCGCTAGGAATCCTTCCGACGGCTTCGGACGACCGGATCTCCAGCGGCCGATGCGCTCGAGGATGCTCCGCCCGGACGATCACGGAATGTCGATAAGGGTATCCACGACGTTGCCATTACGACGTTGACATTACGCCGGTGCATCCTGCGTTCACGGCTGCCCCTGCTGACGCGAAGCGCGTCGAGGGTGACGGTCTGGTCGGGGCGAGGGTGATCACGCTGGCGCGGTTGCCTGCGGCCACACTTAATCCTTCCTCAACCCTCCCGAAAATTACTCAATCGACGGCCTCCTGCGCACCGTACTGAATCCGCTTCAGCCGCGCTCCGTACTTCGAGATTCTCGAGAACATCATCAGAGTCTCCGTTGGCATTCCGCGCCGTCGCAAATACTGCTCACTCGCGTGGCGTATGCAGGATCTCACCCTCCTTGCCGCATTTCGGCGAAATGAAACCAACGGCGCGCTCTTCGACGAGCGGCCGCACCATCGGCTGGCGCTCAGGATCGCCGCCTGAGCGCATGCCGGCGGGGCAGTCCCGTCGGGAGACCGCGACTGGTTGAAAAGTCGAGTCTGACCCCGTTTC
>JBDTWB010000296.1:0-4055 GCA_040006895.1 Casimicrobiaceae bacterium
TGTTGAGCTGGATGCCGGCGAGCAGGATCTGGTAGGCGAGCCCGGCGCCCTGGCCACCGGTGCCGGCGACGAACTCGGCGACAACGGCGCCGATCAGCGCGAGGCCGCTGGCGATGCGCACGCCGCCGAAGAAATAGGGCAAAGCCGAGGGAATGCGGAGTCGTGTCAGCACCTGCCAGCGACTGGCACGGCACATGCGGAACAGGTTCAGCAGTCCAGGGTCGACACTGCGCAGCCCGAGAGTCGTGTTGGCGATGATGGGAAAGATCGCGACGACCACAGCGCACAGCACGAGGGCGACGCGCGTGTCCTTGACCCAGATGATGATCAACGGTGCGATGGCGACGATCGGCGTCACTTGCAGGAGCACGGCATACGGAAAGAGGCTCATCTCCAGCCAGCGACTCTGGACGAAAAGCAGCGCGGCCAGCGTGCCGACGACGATCGCGACCGCGAGCGCCGTCAGTGCGATGCCGAGCGTCACGCCGAGGGAGTCGAGCAACAGCACGCGATCGCTGACGAGCGTCCGCAGCACCCGCACCGGAGAGGGCACGATATACGCCGGGACATCGTAGGCAACCACGAGCGCCTGCCACGCCCCCAGCAGCACCACCGCGATCAAAGCTGGTGCGGCGACCCGGAGCACGCGTGACGGCGGGCCTTCGCGCGCTGTGGCGTCAGGCGTGCAAGGCATGCGCGGAGGATGCTGCGGTGACCAAAGCCCAAAGCTGCTGGCAGTACCGGGCGAACGCGGTGGACACGCGGAAGGCGTCGGTACGCGGGAAGGGTTCGTCGATCGCAACGTCGGCGATGATCCGCCCCGGACGGGGACCCATGACCGCGACGCGGGTGGAGAGGAACACCGCCTCGTAGATGCTGTGGGTAACGAACACGACGGTCAGGCCGCGCGCCGCCCACAGCGTCGCGAGCTCGCCGTCGAGCCGCTGCCGGGTGAACTCGTCGAGCGCGCCGAAGGGCTCGTCCATCAACAGCAGGTCCGGTGCCGTCGCGATGGCGCGTGCGATCGAGACTCGCATCTGCATGCCGCCCGACAGCTCGCGGGGCAGATGGTCGGCGAAATCCGTGAGGCCCACCTGCGCCAGTGCGTCGGCAGCATCGCGTCGTGCCGCCGCGCGCGGTACCCCGAGAAGATCGAGCGGCAGGCGCACGTTGGTCCGGACCCGCGCCCATGGCATCAGGGTCGGTGCCTGGAACACGAAGCCGAACCGTCGTCCGGGTCCTCCGGTGCCGGCAAAGTCGCCACCCCACCAGCGAATCGTGCCGGCGCTCGGCGCGGCGAGGCCAGCGATCAGGGTGAGGAGGGTGGTCTTGCCGCAACCCGACGGACCGAGCAGGGTGACGAACGCGCCGTCCTGCACCTCGAGATCGACCGGGGCGAGTGCACGCGTGCCGTTCGGGAAGACCTTCTCGGCGCCGGCGATCGCGATGACGGGCGCTGGGTCCGGCAGCCTCGCGGGATCGCCGTCGGTCAGGGGAGCACCCGCACCTGGTCGACGATCGAAGGGGTGCACGCCCGCGTGTAGGCGATCTCCGGCTTGGCGAGACCGGCGCTTCGCAGGAGAACGGTGGTGTCGCGCCAACGTTGCGCGGTCATGGTGGGCAGGCCGCTGCTCGCGGCCGCATCGCCGGTGACGATCGTGTACGCCTTGCGATGGAGGTTACGCAAGGAGTTCATCGGTCATCTTCGGGTTGTCGCGCTTGCGTGGTGTCGAGCGTCAACCCGGCTGCGCACTGCATCCATAGCGTTTGCGTGCCGAGGATGCCCACGCCGGGGAGCGGCAGCCGAGGCATCACAGGAATCCGATGGAGATCCAGGGCACGGCCGCGATGATGATCAGGGCGATGAACAGGGCACCAAGGTAGACCCACACGCGCCGCATGGCGAGATCGGGAGAGACCTTGCCGATTGCGCACGCCGCGTAGAAGCCCACGCCGAAGGGTGGGGCGAAGAGGCCCAGGCCCATCGCGAAAATGACCACCATGGCGTAGTGCACCTCATGGACCCCGAGGGCGCGGGCGACCGGAAAGAGCAGCGGTCCGAACAGCACGATCGCCGGGATGCCTTCCAGGACGCTGCCGAGGATGACGAAGGCGATCACCGAGATCGCCATGAACCCGGCCTGGCCGCCGGGCATCGCCTGCATGATCGCCACCAGTTGACGCGAGAAACCGGACTGGGTCAACGCCCATGCCATGCCGGTGGCACAGCCGATGATGAGCAGGATCGCACCCGACAGCGACGCCGTGTCGACCAGCAGTGGTAGGAGCCGCTTCACGTCGAACTGGCGGTAGATCACGATGCCGACGATCACGGTGTACACCACGCCGATGGTCGAGACCTCCGTGGCGGTCGCCACGCCTTCCACGACCACCGTGCGGATCACGAACGGCAGCGCCAGCGCTGGCAGGGCGATCACGAACATCCTGCCGATTGCGCGTCCGGACGCCTTGGCGATCCCGCTCGTGTCTTCGCGGCGGGTCCGGAAGTACACGACCACGCCGAGCGCGATCATCCCGACGAGCGCGGGCATCAGGCCCCCGGTGAAGAGCGCCGCGATGGACACGCCGGTCACCGAGCCGATGGTGATCAGCACCAGGGAGGGCGGGATAGTCTCCGACATGGCCCCCGACGACGACAGTAATGCGATCAGGTCGCCTTCGTGTGCGCCGCGGCGCTTCATCTCCGGGAACAGCGCCGGTGCCACGGCCGCCATGTCAGCGGCCTTCGAGCCGGAGATCCCCGAGACCAGGTACATCGCCCCCAGCAATACGTATTGCAGCCCGCCGCGCACGTGGCCGAGCAGGGATGCCAGGAAATCGACCATGGCGCGCGCAAGGCCCGTCATCTCGATCAGCACACCGAGGAACACGAACAGCGGCACCGACAGCAGGATGAGGGTCGACATGCCCTCGTCCATGCGGCTTGCGACGATGGTGAGTGGCGTGCGGGTCGTGAGGGCGAGGTACGCGAGGGTCGCCACACCGAAGACGAAGGCGATCGGCACCCCCATCGCGACCAGCAGGGCGACCAGCACAACGAAGAACAGGAGGAGATTCCAGTTGCCGAGGGGGGCCAGCACGGGACGTGCGAACCAGAGGGCCGCGGCCACGACCGCGAGCAGTGCAAGTCCGGAGATCACGTGGCGCAGCTCCGCCCGGTCGGCGAGGCGCGCAATGGCGATTACCATCATCAGCACCAGGCCGACCGCGACGGCACCCACCCGCAGTCCGTCGTGGATTTCCAGGGCGGGGGTGAGGATCACCCACTGGTCGGCGGCGTGCGTCCAGGCTGGCCCGAGAAGCAGCAGTACGAACAGGATGACGACCAGCGCGCTGAACGTCTCGACCCACGCCCGCCGTGCAGGCGGCAGCATGCCGACGAACGTGGTGAGGCGCATGTGCTCGCCGCGTCGCAGGGCGATCACCGCCCCGAGCATGGCGAGCCAGAGGAAGAGTACAGAGGCGAGCTCGTCCGACCAGGTCAGCGGCCGGTTGAGCCCGTAGCGGGCGACCACGCCGGAGAACAGGATAAGGATCTCGAGCACCACCAGCACGGCGGCCGGGAGCTCGGTGACCTGGGCAAGGAACCGGTCCAGGCGCGGGAAGCGGACGCGCGCGCCGCTGGCCGGGGCGACATTCATGCGCGCCCGGGAGGCGCGAGCGCACCGTCCTCAACCCGGCTCATCGGCGGTCGGCGGCGTGGGTGTCGCGCCGCTGAAGCCTCACGCCAGCTTGCCCGCGTACTGCTCGAGCTTGGCCCATGCCTCGGCGCCGAACTTGCCCTTCCATTCCTCGTAGAAACCGGCCTTGGTGAGTACCGCGCGGAACGCATTCTTGTCCGGATAGTTGAACTGCATACCCTTGACCTTGAGGTCGGCCTCGACGGTGTCGTTGAGCTTGGCCATGTCCTCGCGTTGCCTGATCACCGCCTCGTTCACGTTCCGGGCGATGATCGCCTGGAGATCCTTCGGCAGCGCCGCCCACATCTTGCCGTTGGCGAGCACCCATTGGCCGTCCCACATGTGGCCGGTCAT
>JBDTWB010000297.1:0-4049 GCA_040006895.1 Casimicrobiaceae bacterium
GCCGCCGGTACTCACCCCGCCGGCCAGGCGGTCTCCTGCTGCACCTCATAGCCGTATTCCGCCGCCGTCGCGCATAGGCCGTGCCATACGTCGCGACCAAAGCTGCACGCGACCAGGACGACAAAGGCATTGCCGCCGGCGGGGCGGACGATCAGGGCGTTGACGTGGCCGAACACGCTCTGGGCGCACGTACCGAGGCCGAACACGCCGGGATGAAAGTCGAGCGGGCACAGCGCCGCCAGCACGTCCACGGCGCGGGGACCACCGATGCGATAGGCAACCCGGCTGGCCGACACCTCGAACAGCGCCGCACCCGCCGCGTCGAGCGCCGCGGATGCCTGCGCGAACGGCACCGCCGGCGGCGCATGGCCGACGAGCAGCCACGAGCCGGGCCCGAGCCACGCTGCGGTCACGCCATCCGCGGACGCCATCGTATTCGGTTCGGTCGGCAATTCGATTCTTGCGAGCTCCCGAGGCAATCCGCCGCGCGCGCCCCGACCCTGGATGTTCCAGGCCCACGGGATCGTGACCGCGGCGAGCTCAACCCCCCCGGGATTCTTGCCGTACTGGCCCGGTACGATGTGCGATCGCTCAGACACGCAGGCGCTCCCCGTCCGGATCGACGAACACGGGCGGCCCGATTTTCACTTGGGCGCGGGCATTGGCGAGGGGCGACACAGCCCAGAGCGATTCGCCGTACCGCGCCCTGCCGTTCGCGAGCAGCGCGAGGGCGATCCACCGGTCGAGATTCGGGCTCCAGCACCACGACGTGACGTGGCCGAGCATCGGATTCGGCGCACGGGCATCGGGATCGACGACGAGCTTGGCGCCGCGGGGGATCGGCGTCGTCCGCTCCTCGCTGGTGAGTCCGACGAGTTGCCAGCGATCCGGCGCAGTCAGGGCCGGGCGGTCGAGCAGCGGCTTGCCGATGCACCACTTCGTGCCGTTGACGAGCTTCCCCATGCCGAGATCGTCTGCCGTGGTGCGGCCGTCGGCCTCGGCGCCGACCACGACATGGCCCTTCTCGATGCGCAGCGTGCTCATGGCCTCGGTGCCGTAGGGCATGAGGCCCGACTCCGCACCCGCCGCGACCACCGCCTCCCACATGGGCCGACCATGCAGCGCTGGCACGTGGATTTCGTAGGCAAGCTCGCCCGAATAGCTCATCCGGAAAAGCCGCGCCGGTACGTTGCCCGCTGCGGAACGCACCGCGCACGTCCGCACCGCGAGGAACGGAAACGCCTCGTTGGCCAGGTCGATGTCGACGATGCGCGCGAGCACCTCGCGCGCCTTCGGCCCCGACAATGCGGCGGCGGTCCATTGCTCGGTGACCGAGGTGAGATACACCTCGAGCTCGGGCCAGTCCACCTGCAGGAGCTGCTCGAGATGCTGCATCACCCGCACCGCGTTGACCGTGGTGGTGGTCATGAGGTAGTGCCGCTCGCCAAACCGCGAGACGGTGCCATCGTCGAGCACGATGCCGTCGTCACGCAGCATCACGCCATACCGGCAGCGACCCACCGCCAGGTTGTCGAAGCGGTTGATATAGACACGGTTCAGAAATGCAGCGACATCGCGTCCCTGGAGCTCGATCTTGCCCAGGGTCGAGACGTCGACCACACCGGCATTGGCGCGCACGCACTGCGCCTCGCGATTGGCCGCGTCGTCCGGCGATTCGCCCTGGCGCGGATACGAATGCGGGCGCAGCCATAGTCCCGCGGTGACGAAGCGTGCACCGTGCTCGACATGCCAGTCGTGCAGGGCCGAGTAGCGCGTCGGGGCAAGATGGGCACCGACCTCGCGGCCGGCGAACGCGCCAAGCGTGACCGGTGTATACGGCGGCCGGAAGGTGGTCGTGCCGACCTGCGGAATGGTCCGTGCGGTGCGCTCGCCAAGCAGGGCAAGGCCCAGGACGTTCGAGGTCTTGCCCTGGTCGGTCCCCATGCCCAGCGTGGTATAGCGCTTCAGGTGCTCCACCGAGACATAGTTCTCGCGCGCCGCGAGCCCGACGTCGCCGACCGTCACGTCGTTCTGCCAGTCGACGAAGCACTTGTCGGTGCTGGCAAGCGGCGGCACCGCCCAGAGCGCCTCGAGCGGCCCGACCTCTTCGCGCGCGGCCCGTGGTGCCTCGGGTGCGGACGCGGCGAGCATGCCCAGCGCGGCGGTCGCCGCCAGTCCCGCCGCATGGCCCTCGGCAAGCGTCGCGTCGAGATCGACGGCACCGTTGGCCGCGCCGGCGGCAGCGATGTTCTGCACCGCGCGATCCGGCACGAACGCCGCCGGGCCCGGCTCATAGCGCAGCGCGCCACGGGACTGGGAGAAAAGATGCGCCGCGGGATTCCAGCCCCCCGACACGCAGAGCAGGTCGCAGACCAGCGGCAACGGCGCCCCGCCCTCCCGATCCACGACCTCAACGCTCTCGACCCGCGCCTTGCCATGCGCCCGCGCCACCACGCAACCGGAAAGGATGCGCAGCCCGGCGTCGCGCGCACGCTGCGGAAGAGCTCCGGATGTACTGCTGCGCGCGTCCACGATCGCGGCGATCACGACGCCGGCCCCGTGCAAGGCGAGCGCCGCAGCATAGGCGCCATCGTGATTGGTGAACACCACGGCGCAGCGGCCCGGCTGCACGGCGTAGCGCTCGACGTAGGTGCGCGCCGCGTCGGCCAGGAGGGTGCCGGGCAGGTCGTTGTTCGCGAAGGCGATGGCGCGTTCGTGCGCACCCGCAGCCAGCACCACCCGGCGGGCGCGGACGTGCCAAAGCCGCTCCCGCGGCGCTTCGCCGTTGCGATCGGCAAGATGTCCGGCGACCTGCTCGACCAGGCCTACGAGGTCGTGATCGTAATAGCCGAACGCGGTCGTGCGCGGCAGCAGCGTGACCTCGCCCACGGCGAGCGCGGCGAGCGTTCCTTCGATCCACGTCGCGGCATCCTTGTCGTCGACGCTGGCGGAGGAACCGCGCAGGCTGCCACCCCACGTCGCGTGCTCGTCGCACACGATCACCCGCGCGCCCCTGGCGGCCGCGGCGCGCGCGGCCGCGAGACCCGCGGGGCCACCGCCGATCACGAGCACGTCGCAGTGCGCGTGACGATGGGCGTAGCGATCCGGATCCGCCGCCGTCGCCGCCCGTCCCATGCCTGCGGCTCGGCGGATCCAGTGCTCGTAGAACAGCCATGCCCGCGGCGACGGCGGCCACATGAACGTCTTGTAGTAGAACCCAGCCGGAACCAGCCGCGACGCGGCGTTCACCATGGCGCCGATGTCGAAGCCCAGCGACGGCCAGCGGTTCTGGCTCGCCGCAACCAGGCCGTCGTAGAGCTCGACCACGGTGGCGCGCACGTTGGGCTCGGTGCGCGCGCCGACGTCGAGCTGCACGATGGCACTGGGCTCCTCCGAGCCCGCGGCAACGATGCCCCGCCGGCGGTGATACTTGAAGCTCCTGGCGACCAGGTGCACCCCGTTGGCGAGCAGCGCCGATGCGAGGGTGTCGCCGTGATACCCCGCGTACGGACGGCCGTCGAAGGTGAAGCGCAACGGCCGGTCGCGATCGATCACCCCGCCGGTCGCAAGTCGGAAGGCCTGGCTCACGTGCCCCCCTCGGCGCCTGGCACGGGCGATTCACCGCCGGCCTCCCCACGCACGCCGGGCAGGGTGCGACTGCCGAGGATGTCGTGGGTCCTGGTATCGCGGCGCACGACGATCCATTGACGGCAGCCGGCGCCATGCAGCCACAACTCGTCATGGGGGCCGCAGGGATTGTCGCGGAAATAGACATACTCGACCCACGCCGGGCCCGGGGCATCGGCGGGCGGGCGGCGCACCGTGGCGTCGCCGCCGTAGGTGAATTCGACCTGATTGCGCGGACCGCACCACGGACACGGGATCAACAGCATCGCCGGTCGCCCTCAGTGCGCCCAGGCATACGGCCCCGCGCCTTTTTCGTCGATGGCCAGGCCGCGGGCGAACCGGTCGAGTGTGAAGGCGGCATTGAGCGGATGCGGCTCGCCGCGCGCCATCGTGTACGCGTGCAGCCATCCCGACGCCGGCGT
>JBDTWB010000298.1:0-4021 GCA_040006895.1 Casimicrobiaceae bacterium
CCACCGTTCCAGACCACGGCGGCCGCGATATTTCGCCCATCCTGCGGCGTCAGATTGCCAAGGACATCGATCTGACCGTTGACCAGTTGCTCATGCATCGCCGAACCATTGCGATGCTTGCCGCTTCACAATTGCAAGGGAGCTGAAGTCGCAGATCGGCAGTGCAGTACTGGGATTGCTTTCCGTGGGCATCGCGCTCACAGCCTTCTTGACAGCTTGTCGTCAAGCGGGCATGAAGTCCAGTGCTCAAGCACTGGCGTTGCGATCGTTACTCGTCCTTGAAGCGATCGGAGTGATTCCGATCTGCGTCGCAAGACGCGCAGTTGGAGCAACTGCCGTCTCGAAGACGGTCGAATCCAATTAACCTGACCCCATTGTCGCCATGATCAGGAAGCTCAAGAGCGGCGAATACCGGCTGTACTCGCGCAAGGTCGATCCGAAGACGGGCAAGCGGCGCAACCTCGGCACGTTCGAGAGTCGCGCGGCGGCGGAGAAGCACGAGCGCGAGGTGCAGTACTTCAAGCGGCACTGATGCCCGCAACGGGATCCGGAAATAGCGGCGACCGGCCGGCTCGCCGAGCCGGTCAGGCGAAGATGCCCTGCAGGTACCACTCCGCGGCATCGCCATAGAGGCTGTCGCGGTAGATCCACAGGCGCTCGCCCCGCGGGCTCTCGGCGATGTAATAGTCGCGCCGGATGTCCTTGCCATCCCACCATCCCGACTCGATGCGCTCGGGACCGTCGCGCAGGATCCAGGGCTTGTCCTCGAAGGTCGCCGCCAGGGGTGCGGGTTCGCGCAGCACCCAGAGCGGACGCGGGGCCGCGGGCAGGAGGCCGGCCATGGACGATGGCGCCGGCCTGCGGCGCGATGGCAGATCGCCCGGCACGCTTGCCTGGGACGGATCCTCGCGCCACGCGTGCTCGGGACGATGGTCGGCACGCGGCATGACCCGCACCACGGCGTCCTCGCCCAGCCGGGCGCGTAACCGGTCCAGCAGCGGAACCATCGGAGCGGCATCGTCGCCGGGCAAAAGGCCGAGATTGCGGCCGGCGAGCGGCGCGGTGATGGCGCTGCCCAGCGCGATGCTTTCCACCGGTGCCGGCAGCACGACCCGGGCCAGCCGCTCGCGCACCACCGCCAGGAGATGCGTCGCGTCGCGGGCGGGACTCGCCAGCGCAAAGCGGACCGTTGTGGCGGCCGTGCCGGTGCGCGTCGCCACGTAACGCTCGTGCTCGAGATCCAGGGTGAGTGCGCTCACCCCCAGGCCGCGACCGAGCAGCCATGCCGCGAGTTCGTGCACCAGCCGGTTCAGCGCAAACCCGAGCACCTCGACGCCGTCCACCGGCACGGGGAGCATCAGCCGGCCGCGGTACTGCAAGGCGGGCACGAAGGGCACCTGCGGATCGGCGACGCATCCCCGGGCACGGTCGAGGCAAGCGACGAAATGCGTGCCCACCCGGCGGGCGAGAGCGTCGCGCGGCAGTGCACAGGCCGCACCGAAAGTCGTCACGCCGGCGCTGCGCAGGAGCGCCACGGAGGCAGGGTCGGCTTCGAGATGGACGAGCGCAAGCGGGGCAAGCGCCGTTTCCAGAGCTTCCTGCTTCAGGATGGCCCGGCATTGCCCGGCCCGCGCGAGCAATCGGGCGGCGGTGGGCGTGGGCGCGCAGGCGGCCTGCACAGCATAGCCCAGGGTCGTGCAGGTCGAGCGGATCGCGGCCAGGAGCGGCCGCAAGCCCCCGAAAAGCTGCACGCTGCCGCCGATCTCGGCAACCAGTGCCTGCGGAGGTGCGAGGCTGACGGCCGGGGTGAAATGGGCGAGAGCCGTAGCGACGGTGGCGAGGGCATCGTTTTCTGCGGCGAGGTCGCGCTCGCGCAACACCACGTTCGGCGCGAGGGCAAGCGCTGCCGAGACGAGCTGCCCCGGGGCTATGCCCGCGTCGGCGGCGGCGTCATTGGCGGCGACGATGCGCGGTGAACGACCACCGCTCGCCACTGCAAAGCGCAAGGCTGCGTGCGCCTCGTGCGCGCGCAGGAACACTTCCAGGGGCAAGGCAGGCAACAGCAGGCAAACCCACAGCATGATCGACTGCGCACGTCACTGCGTGACATCGATGCGCCGCCGACCTGCGGGTCGACCGGCACTGCGACGTGGGTCCACGGGCCGCCCGCCGGAAGCAAGTCCGGGGTGCGCAAGCGTTGCGGCGATCCGGGCAGGGGGCGGTGGCAGGGCGGCGTGCACGTCCAGCTCGATTGGCTGGAGGATCTCACCGCCGCGGCGCTTCAGCACATGCACCGCGAGACGACCGTCCCGTGGGGCGAGGTGCAGCCGCAACGGTGCTGCACTCGCCATGGCCGTCTCACCCGGACGGCGCCACAGAACGCCCCACGTCCGGGCTTCGCGGGCGGCCACCTGCAGACGCCGCAACAGGCGCTCGTCACGCGTGCCAAGCCAGGCGAAGGCGGCGCCGCATTCCGGCGCGCGCAGGGCCTGCTCGAAGGCCCACAGCTGATCGACGGCGCGCGGGCAGTGCACGACAATGAAACGCGCCAGGTCGAGCCCCGCCGCCTGCAACGCGGGTGCATAGGGAACGTGGGGCGGCGCGATCCAGACGACATCGCGGCGCGCGGCCTGTACCTGCAGGAGCGCCGGCATGGCCAGGCCGAGCTCGCCGATGCCTTCCTGGGCGAGCACGATTTCCGTCAGTGCCGCCGCTGGCCAGCCGCCGCCGGGCAGTACGGCATCGAGTGCAGCGAACCCGCTGGCGATGGTGGCAGGCTCGGGCGCACAGTCGCCACCCCGCCACACGGCAGGGTTTTGCAGTACGGTGGCAAGAGCGATCGAGGACATGGGCAGCATCCGGCGCCACGAAACGCGCGGCCCCGGACCTTCAGTAGGCGAGTGGTCGGGGGTTGAACGAGGTGCTCGCGGCCGGTCCGCGCGACGGACCGAGCGGCCAGGACAGGCCGGGTATGCGCATGGCGGCAGCGACCACGGAGCCTAGGTGGGGCGGGACGTGCGCAGCACACCCACGCCGAGGCCCTCGATAGCGAAGGTCTCGCGGCGGCTCTCCACGACGATCGGGGCGAAGTCGGGATTCTCGGCCAGCAGGAGCACCTGGTTGCCTTGCCGCTTGAGGCGCTTCACCGTGACCTCATCACCCAGGCGGGCCACCACGATCTGTCCCGAGCGGGCCTCGCTCGTCTTGTGCACGGCCAGGAGGTCGCCGTCGAGGATGCCGGCGTTCTTCATGCTGAGGCCACGCACCCGCAGCAGGTAATCGGCGGCCGGACTGAAAAGATCCGGATCGAGGCGGAGGTGGTTTTCGATGTGCTCGGTCGCAAGGATGGGATGACCGGCCGCCACGCGGCCCACCAGCGGGAGTCCGGGCGAGGCTTCGGCACGACCGGTGAGCCGCAAGCCACGGGAAGCCCCTGGCAGGATCTCGAGCGCGCCTTTGCGGGCGAGGGCGCGCAGGTGATCCTCTGCCGAGCTCGCCGTGCTGAAGCCCAGGCCCGCCGCGATCTCGGCACGCGTCGGTGGCATCCCCGTCGTCTCGAGGTGGCGACGGATCCAGTCCAGGATTTGCTGCTGCCGTGAGGTAAGGGGCAAGCTGGAGGCGCGGGAAGGCGAGGAGGGCATGGCGATACCGTATGGATATGCGGTATCGCCATTATAGACGGGGGCGAGGGGTCGTCAAGGGTTTGCGAGCCGACGGAATTGTCCGGAACGGCCACGGTCCGAACCCGGTGAGCTGGAAGTGCTGGCCTTCCGGCGGCGCCTGCTCCGTCGAGCCTCGCCGTCCACCCCATCCGCGCACGTACCGACCGGCTCGGCGCGACCCGCGAGGTGTTGCCGATGGCACTACCAGGGGGCGCCGAGTTGGCGCAATCGGGGCGCGCGATGGGGTGCGATGGGCGTGCATCGGGCCTGCGATGGGCGTGCATCGGGCCTGTAATAGGCGTGCATCGGGCCTGCGATGGGCGTGCATCGGGCCTGCGATGGGCGTGCATCGGGCCTGC
>JBDTWB010000299.1:0-4010 GCA_040006895.1 Casimicrobiaceae bacterium
CGCAATTGCGTCGAAACTGCCTGCGGGCGTGGCGATCCGGCGCCAGCCCCCGACCCGGACATAACGATTGATGTCGCCGGCGCGGCCGGTGGTCTGGTCGACGCTGTGCAGCCACTGGTTCCAGGTCTTACCCGGTCCGAGCGGGAAGTCGTAGCGCAGGAGCGTCGGATCGAACGCGCGGGATTCGGCGTCGAACACCGCACCGGCCTGCACCTCGCCGGGGGCGCGCAGCCGCTCCACACGGTCGGCGTCCACGCCGGGGCCGCGCTGGGTCACCCGGATCTCGATGCCGTCGGCGTCGGCGCGGATGACCTCGTGAATCTCTTCCCACGTGACCGGGCGCAGGTAGCCATCCTGGGCGCGATAGACCCATCGCTCGCCGACCGCGTAGCGCGGGGTTTCGGCGCGCGTCCCCGGCGGGAGGTCCGCGACCGGCAGGCCCATGCAGGCCGCCAGCAGCAGGGCGGCGCCGGCGCTGACGAGGTGTCGGAGCGATGTGGCGAGGCCGAGACGCGTGGCGAGCCGGTGAGCCGATGGCATGGTCCCTACCTTACGCCGATTTCTTGACGACACCGTGACGATCCTCGCCGTGCAGCCGTCGGCACGGAGCACTCACTTCGGTGGCAGCACCTCGAGCACGACATCGTCGAGCCACACCGAGCCCTGGCCGCGCAGCAGCACGCCGACCTCGATGATGTCCACGTCCTGTGGCACGTCGATCACGACCTCCCGCAGCGTCCAGTCGTGCGTACCACTGATCACGTGATCGGCGAGGGTGTTGTAGGCGATCGGATAACCGGCCTTCTTGGCCTGGAGCTGCAAAGCCGCGCCCCAGCCCTTGCGTTTGCCGCCCGCATCGCGCGTCTTCATCCATCCCTTCATACGGATGCTCTTGCCCAGCAGCCCGGTCACCGGGACATTCTGGTAGATCGCGCCGAAAGGCTCCGGCCCGATATTGTCGATGCGCAGGCTGCGCTTGCCGCCGTGCCGCTCCTTGTCGTCGACGATGAACACATACGACGGCACGCCGGCGTGCTGGCCGGTGATCCAGGCGGCGGGATCGCCATCCGCCTGGAGGCCATCCTCGAACCCGGCGTTCTTCAAGGCCACGGACCGTCCCGGCGGAGGCGTCGCGGCGCTCGCTTCACCATTGCCGGCGACTTTAGCGGCGGTGCCCTGGGGCGCTGCCGACAAGGCACGCTCGGCCGGCACGCCGGCCCGTACGTCCGGCCCGCGCGGGGTGTCGGCGGCCAGGGCAAGCGCCGGACGCAACAGGGCTGCGGCGAGTCCGAAGCACAGCGCGGCGGCCAGTCGCTGTCGCAGGTTACTTCGCTGTTGCCGGCACCTCATACCGCGTCGTCCGTGATGGCGCCGCGACTCGCCGTGGACACCAGCCGCATGTACTTCGCCAGAACGCCGCGGTCGTAGCGCGGCGCCGGCGCTTGCCACTTGGCCCGACGTTTCGCGATCACGTCATCGCCGACGTTGAGCTGGATCAGCAGCTTGTGGGCGTCGATGGTCACCGAGTCCCCCTCCTCCACCAGCGCGATCAGCCCGCCGACGTAGGCCTCCGGCGCGACATGGCCCACCACCATTCCCCACGTCCCGCCGCTGAAGCGCCCGTCGGTGATGAGCCCGACCGATTCGCCGAGGCCCTGGCCGACGAGTGCCGACGTGGGCGCCAGCATCTCCTGCATGCCCGGGCCGCCTTTCGGCCCTTCGTAGCGAATGACGATCACGTCACCGGCGTTGATCGTGCGGCCCATGATCGCTTCCATGCACTGCGGCTCGGAATCGAACACCCGGGCCGGGCCCGTGATCGAAGGATTCTTGAGCCCGCTGATCTTGGCGACGCAACCCTCGGGTGCGAGGTTGCCCTTGAGGATGGCAAGGTGACCTTCGGCATACATCGGCTTCGCGAACGGCCGGATCACTTCCTGGTCGGCGCGCGGCTCCGAGGGGATGTCGGCGAGCTCCTCGGCAATCGTGCGTCCGGTGATGGTGAGGCAGTCGTGGTGCAGCAGATCGTGGTCGAGGAGCAGGCGCAGCACTTGCGGCACTCCACCGGCCTTGTGAAAGTCCACCGCCACGAACCGGCCCGATGGCTTGAGATCGCACAGCACCGGGACGCGCCGCCGCACCCGCTCGAAGTCGTCGATGGTCCATTCCACGCCCGCCGCAGACGCGATCGCGAGGTAGTGCAGCACGGCGTTGGTCGAGCCGCCGGTGGCCATCACCAGCGCGATCGCATTCTCGATCGACTTCCGGGTGATGATGTCGCGGGGCCGGATGTTCTTCTTGACGGCCTCGACCAGCACCCCGGCCGAGGCAAACGCCGAGTCGGCCTTTTCCGGATCGGGCGACGCGAGCTGCGACGAGCCGAGCAGGCTCATCCCAAGCGCCTCGAACGAGGAGGACATGGTGTTGGCGGTGTACTGGCCGCCGCACGCCCCCACGGTCGGGCAGGCGTTGCGCTCGATACCGTCGTAGTCTTCCTTGCTCATCTTGCCGGCGGTGAACGCGCCGACGGCCTCGAAGGGCGACACGATGGTGAGCGCCTGGCCTTTCCAGAAGCCCGGCTTGATGGTGCCGGCGTAGACGAATATGCCGGGCTGGTTGATCCGCGCCATCGCCATCATGCAGCCCGGCATGTTCTTGTCGCAGCCGCCGACGGTCAGCACCCCGTCCATCATCTGGCCGTTCACCGCGACCTCGATCGCATCGGCGATGACCTCACGCGACACCAGCGAATACTTCATGCCTTCGGTGCCCATGCCGATGCCGTCGGTCACGGTCGGAAACCCGAACACCTGCGGCATGGCCCCCGCGTCCCGCAGCGCCACCATCGCCCGGTCGACCAGCGGCTGGATGCCCGCATTGCATGGATTCATGGTGCTGTGACCGTTGGCAACGCCGATGATCGGCTTCTCGAAGTCGTCGTCACCGAAGCCGACAGCGCGCAGCATGGCGCGGTTCGGAGAGCGCGCGACGCCACCGGTAATGAGGTGCGAACGGCGATTGAAGGGCATGTAAGGCTCCGGCAACGGGGGAAGGGCGGGGGACGCGCCAGGCGGGTGGCGAGCCCGTGGTGTCATAATCGCATCGGCTGATTTTAGCCCACCATCACGACGCGAGTCGCGCGAGGCGCATGCTGGTCCACCCGCAATTCGATCCCATTGCCTTCACCATCGGTCCGTTGCAGCTGGGGACGTTCACCCTGGCACTGCCGGTTCGCTGGTATGGGCTCATGTACCTCGTGGGCTTCGTCCTGTTCGTGCTGCTCGGCAAGCTGCGCGCCCGGCAGAACATGCTTACGGGCTGGCGCCCGACCGAGGTGGACGACATGCTTTGGTACGGCATCTTCGGGGTCATCCTCGGTGGCCGCCTGGGCTATGTCCTGTTCTACAAGCCGCTCTATTACCTGGAGCATCCGCTGGAAATCTTCCAGGTCTGGACCGGCGGCATGAGCTTCCACGGCGGGTTCATCGGGGTACTCGTCGCCCTTTGGCTGTTCGCGCGTCGGCGCAACAAGCGCTGGCTCGCGGTCACCGATTTCGTCGCCCCGCTGATTCCCCTGGGGCTCGGGGCCGGGCGGATCGGCAATTTCATCAACGGCGAATTGTGGGGACGGGTCACCGACGTGCCGTGGGCCATGGTGTTTCCGCAGGTGGGGCCTGAACCACGGCATCCCTCCCAGCTCTACGAGTTCTTCCTCGAAGGGCTCGTGTTGTTCGCGGTGATGTGGATCTACACCAAGCGGCGACGGCCGCTGGGCGCGGCGTCCGGGCTCTTCCTGATCGGTTACGGGGCGAGCCGGTTCATCGCCGAGTTCGGGCGCGAGCCCGACCCGTTCCTCGGCCTGCTGGCGCTGGGCTTCTCGATGGGCCAGTGGCTGTCCATGCCGATGATCGTCGCCGGCGCGATCATGATGGCATGGGCCTACCGTCGCGCCGGCAAGGACGAGCCGACGGTGATCGACCATATGAAGTGAAGGGCGACCCGCGGAAGTG
>JBDTWB010000300.1:0-4003 GCA_040006895.1 Casimicrobiaceae bacterium
GGACGGCCCGGCGGCGCTCCGGGTAACCTCCCCCAGGCTTGCCCACTGCGTGGGCTGCGCACACCCCCTCCCGGGCAGGGGGCGAGCGCCTGCATGCACAAGCTGCTGCTCGCCATCTACAGCGTGGCCAGGCACCGGCGCCCGTTCACCGGGGAAGCTTCGCCCTGAACGACCAACCGCTTGCCAGAGTTCACGGTATCTCATGTCGTTTCCCCATTGCGTTGGCGGGCGAGCACGTCCCGGCCCACGATCAGCCTCTGCACCTCCGTCGCGCCTTCGTAAATGCGCAGCGCGCGGATCTCGCGGTAGAGGTGCTCGATCGGCTCCCCGACCCGCACGCCGCGTCCACCGTGGAGTTGCAAGGCGGCGTCGATCACGGCCTGTGCGCCCTCGGTGGCGGCGAGCTTGGCCATGGCCGACACCGTGGTCGTCCGTCCGCCGCGCGTGTCGGCAAGCCATGCCGCGCGATAGACCAGCAGCGCGGCGGCGTCGATCCGTGTGGCCATGTCACCGATCGCGGCAATGGCAAGGTCCTTGTCGGCCAGGGTCGCGCCGAACATGGGACGGGTTCGGGCGTGCCCGACCGCGAGATCCAGGGCGCGCCGCGCAAACCCGAGCGCCGCGGCGCCGACCGATGCCCGGAAAATGTCCAGCGTACGCATCGCCAGCTTGAACCCCTCGCCTTCGGCACCGATCAGCGCATCGCCGGGCAGGCGGCAGGCGTCGAATGCGAGCCGCGCCAGCGGATGCGGCGCCATCACCTCGATGCGCTCGGCTACCGTGAGTCCCGGGTTGTTCGCCGGCACCAGGAACGCGGAGATGCCACGCGTGCCGGCGGCACCGGTGCGGGCGAACACCACGTAGAAATCGGCGATGCCACCGTTGGAGATCCAGGTCTTGCAGCCATCGAGCACCCAATCGTCGCCATGACGCATCGCCCGCGTCGCGAGCGCCGCGACATCCGACCCCGCTTCGGGCTCGGACAACGCGAAAGCGGCGATGGCTTCGCCACGGCCCACCCGCCCGAGCCACTGCCGGCGTTGCGCAGGACTTCCCGCCAGGGTGATCGGCGCACTCCCCAGGCCCTGCATCGCGAACGCGAAGTCGGCCAGGCCGTCCCGGTAGGCCAGTGTCTCGCGCAGCACGCACAACGATCGGCTGTCGAGCGCATCCCGCACGCCGCCCTCGCTGGCAGGAATGCAGTGCCGCAGGAAACCTGCGGACCCCAGGGCCCGGACCCACTGCCGGCACGCCGCGTCGACGTCAGCGCCGGCGTCGTCGACGGGCGACGCGTCGACCCACACCGCGACCACCCGTGCGAGGTCGGCGTGGGCCGGGTCCAGAAACGGCCAGGCATGGTGGTCCGCGTGCATCGCCCCGCGCGGCGACGGTTTGGGTTCCGGCATGGCATTCCCCGCGGTCATGACGGCGCCCCCCGATGCTTGACCGCCCCGCGCTGGCCCCGCCGCCGGTCAGGCGCACCCACCGGAGCCGGCGCGGCGGCAGCGCCATGCTGCGGCGGCACGGCGAGGCCACGCTTCAATCGCCCGAGGAGCGCATGCAGCGCTGCCCGGTCGGCCGGCGCGAGTGCGGCGAGGAGCCCGACAACCCACTGTTCGTGAGCGAGGGCCATGGCGTCGAATTCGCGGCGCCCCCGCGGCGTGAGCCGGACCGAGGACACCCGCCGATCGACGTCGTCGGTGGTCCGCGCGACGAGGTCTTCGGCGACCAGCTGGTCAGTGATCGCCGTGACGTTGCCGCCACTGACCAAGAGGCGTTCGGAAAGCTCGCCCATTCGCAATCCCCGGGGATGGCGGCGCAGCTGGGCCATGAGGTCGAAGCGCGGCAGTGTCGTCGCGAACTGCGTCCGCAGCCCGGTGCGGATGGACCGCTCGACGAGCTGCACGCAGGTGAACAGCCGCAGCCAGAGTCGCAACGACGCATGGTCGGCCGCGCGCAATCGCGACTCGGGATCGGGCGTCGGCAGGTCCGGCAATGCGCTCATCCGGCCATCACCTCGCCTCCGGCCACGACGATTGCCTGGCCGGTGATCGATTGCGATTCGGGCAGACACAGCCAGGCGACCGTGCCGGCGACTTCCTCCGGCGTCACCAGCCGGCGCTGCGGGTTGCACTCCGCCAACGCGGCACGCGCTTCGTCGGGGCTGCGTGCGGTCTTGCGCACGATGTTCTCGACGGCGTCGGCCACCAGGTCGGTGTCGGTGTAGCCCGGGCATACAGCATTGACGGTGATGCTGGTGCGGGCCAGCTCGGCCGCCAGTGCCCGCGAGAGACCGACGAGGCCATGCTTGGCCGCGCAGTACGCCGTGACGTACGGATAGCCGGTGAGACCGGCGGTACTCGCAACGTTCACGATGCGCCCGACCGGCGCATTGCGCAGCAGGGGCAGTGCGGCGCGGGTGCAGTGGTAGGCACCGGTCAGGTTGACGCGGAGCATGTCGTACCACATCGCCGACGAAGTGTCCTCGAACTTGGCGCTCTGCGCCGCGCCGGCATTGTTGACCAGGATCGCGAGACCTTCTCCCGCCCTCGCGATGGCCTCGAAGGCGGCGGCGACGGCCACCGGATCGCCGATGTCGCACACGTGAGTCGCGCACCCCGTAGGCCCGAGTCGTGCCGCGGTGGCCTCGAGCCGGGCGCGATCGCGGCCGAGCAGGGTCAGCGTGGCGCCGAGCGACCCCAGGCGCAGCGCCACGGCATGGCCGATGCCGCGGCCGGCGCCGGTGACGGCGGCATGCATGCCCGCGAGTGGTCGGAGCGAGGTGCTCGCTGCATCGTTCATCCGTTGGCCTCCGGGACTTCGCGCGCCAGGTCGGCGGCGCGGGCGAGGTTGCGCTCGAGCTGGGCCTTGCCGGTGAGATAGGGTTTTGGCCAGGGCATCGCCGTGTAACCCAGCTGCGCAGCGGCGTGCAAGGTCCAGTAGGGATCGGCGAGATGCGGCCGCGCCAACGCACAAAGATCGGCCCGGCCGGCCATGATGATGCTGTTCACGTGGTCGGGCTCGAAGATGGCGCCCACGGCCATGGTCGCAATCCCCACCTCGTTGCGGATGCGGTCGGCAAACGGCGTCTGGTACATCCGGCCATACACCGGCTGCGCAGCCCGCGTGGTCTGGCCCGAGGATACGTCGATCAGGTCCGCCCCCGCGGCCTTGAACAGCCGGGCGATCGCGACCGCATCGTCGGGGGCGTTGCCCCCGGGCGCCCAGTCGTGGGCGGAAATGCGCACCGACATCGGCTTCTCGGCAGGCCACACGGCGCGCATGGCCGCGAACACCTCGAGGGGGAACCGGCAGCGATTCTCGAGACTGCCGCCATGGTCGTCGTCGCGGTGATTGGTGAGTGGCGAGAGGAAGGCGGCGAGCAGGTAGCCGTGCGCGCAGTGCAGCTCGAGCCAGTCGAAGCCGCACGTGGCGCCCCAGGCAGCCGCACGGACGAAATCGTCGCGCACCCGCGTCATGTCCGTGCGATCCATCGCCCTCGGCACCGCATTGCTGGCGCCGTAGGCAATCGCCGATGGCGCGAAGAGCGGCCAGTTGCCGACAGCGGCCGAAGGCGGCAGCGGCTCGTCCGCCGACTCCCAGCCTAGTTGCGTCGAGCCCTTGGGTCCCGCATGGCCGAGCTGCAATGCGATCTTTGCCGGCGTACGGGTGTGCACGTAGTCGACGATGCGCGTCCACGCGGCGACGTGCGCGGGGTGGTACATCCCGGCACAGCCAGGGCTGATGCGTGCATCCGCCGACACGCAGGTCATCTCGGTGAAAACGAGACCTGCGCCGCCGTGGGCGCGACTGCCGAGGTGCACGAGGTAATAGTCGTCGGGCGTGCCATCGACACAGGAATACTGGGCCATCGGCGAGACCACGACGCGGTTTGCGAGCGTCATGTCGCGCAGGCGAAACGGCGTGAACATCGGCGGTACGGCGCTCGTGCCAGTGCCAGTGCCAGTGCCAGTGCCAGTGCCAGTGCCAGTGCCAGTGCCAG
>JBDTWB010000301.1:0-3925 GCA_040006895.1 Casimicrobiaceae bacterium
CGCAGCCCACGCCGTGGGCAAGCCTGGAGGACACCCCCATGAGCGCGGCTCCCCGTCCGGGTCCCGGCGTTTCACCCCGTCCGGTTAGCGGCGTTTCCTATCGCGGCCGGTTCGCCCCATCGCCCACCGGTCCCCTGCATTTCGGTTCCCTGGTCGCCGCGGTCGGAAGCTATTGCGACGCACGGGTCGCGGGTGGGCAATGGCTGGTCCGGATCGAGGATATCGACGCGCCGCGCGCGCGTCCCGGCGCCGAGGCACACATCCTCCGCACCCTGGTTCGCTATGGTTTCGGCTGGGATGGCCCCGTCGTTCGGCAATCCGCCCGCCTGGTGCATTACCGGGAGGCCCTGGAGCAGCTGATCAGCCAGGGGGACGTCTTCCCGTGCCGGTGCACCCGGCGCGCACTCCGTGACGCCCCGGCCGGCATCAGCGGCGAGCCCCTGTACCCGGGCACCTGTCGCCTCGCGGCCTCCTTGACCACTCACCCGGCCCCCGACGCGCCGTTCGCCTGGCGGCAGAACGTCCAGCAGACCGACGCGATCGCGTTCGTGGACCGCCTGCTCGGGCCGCAGGGCCAGGATCTGCGCGCCGAGGTGGGCGACTTCGTCGTGCGCCGCGCGGACGGGCTCTTTGCGTACCAGCTGGCCGTGGTGGTGGACGACGCGGCGCAGGGCATCACCGACGTGGTACGCGGTACCGACCTCCTGACGTGCACCGCCCGCCAGATTCATCTGCAACGTCGACTCGGCCTGCCCACGCCGCGTTACCTGCACCTTCCGATCGCCGTCAACGGCTCCGGCGAGAAGCTTTCCAAGCAGACGAGGGCCCAGGCCCTTGCCGATGACCCGGTCCCGACTCTTTTGGCCGCATGGCGCTTTCTCGACCAGCCCCTGCCCCCCGAGCTACCCGGTGACCCCGCAGCCTTCTGGCAGTGGGCACTGGCACGATGGGACGCGCGCCGCGTGCCGCCGGTGCCCATGCTCCCGGCTCCGCCCGACGCGGCGGAATCGCCGCCGGCCGGGTCGGTATAATCACGCTCTTCCCGCCGCCGGTCGCCGTGAGGCGCCGCGTGCACGGCCTCATTTCCGGAACCCCCATGACCACCCTGGTAGCCGTTCGCAAGAACGACGAAATCGCCATTGCCGGCGACTCCCTGACGACGTTCGGCGACACGCGGCTCGCGGCCGAGTTCGACCAGAGCTTCGACAAGATCGTGCAGCATCGAGGCACCTACGTCGGCCTGTGCGGCAGCGCCGCTCACCAGCTCGTTTTCGAGAGCGTGCTCGCCAAGCAGCCCGACGTCGACTTTTCCACCAAGGCACGGA
This sequence comes from Casimicrobiaceae bacterium, assembly GCA_040006895.1. GTDB lineage: Bacteria > Pseudomonadota > Gammaproteobacteria > Burkholderiales > Casimicrobiaceae > CAIWHR01. Next base: position 1,326 of record JBDTWB010000301.1, read on the forward strand.
TCTTCGACACGTTCAGCAAGCTGCACCCGATCCTCAAGGAGAAGCACTTCCTCAATCCCAAGGAGGAGGAGGACGATCCCTACGAGTCGACCCAGGTGACCGCGCTGATCGCCAATGCGCGGGGCATTTTCGGGGTGTATTCGATGCGCGAGGTGTTCGAGTACACGCGATACTGGGCCATCGGCTCGGGACGCGAATTCGCGCTGGGCGCCATGTTCGCCCAGTACGATCGCCTCAAGTCGGCGGCGGCCATCGCCAAGATCGGTATCGAAGCCGGCGCGACGTTCGACAAGAACTCGGCGCTGCCGATGACGATCTACACGTTACCGCTCAAAGCCTGACCGACGATGCAGCAGCCCTTCCGCGACGCCCTCGCGCGTTTCGTGTTCGAGCCCCGTGCCGTGCGCGGCGCCGTGGTGTCGCTGGACGCCACCCGCGCGGACATCCTCGCGTGCCATGCGTACCCGCCGGCACTTGCCCGGGTCCTCACGGAGTTGCTGGCCGCGGCCGCGCTCCTGGCGTCGTCCCTCAAGTTCCAGGGCAGCCTTGTCGTGCAGCTCCAGGCCGATGGTCCGGTGCGCCTGCTGGTCGTGGAATGTGATGGCGATCTCAACCTGCGGGCCACAGCCCAGTGGACGGATGCCGCCGCCGCATTGCCGGCCGACGCCGACCTCGCCACCCTGGCGGGGGGCGAGGGCAAGGGACGGTTGGCGATCATCCTCGACCCCAGGGACGGCGGCCAGATCTACCAGGGCATCGTGGCCCTGGACGCCACGGGCATCGCGGCACTGATGGAGCACTATCTCGCCACCTCCGAGCAGATTCCCAGCCGCATGGCCATCGCGGCCGATGCGGCCCGGGTGCGCGGGCTCCTGTTGCAGCGCCTGCCCGGCGGTACGGCGGAGGACGACGCGCTGTGGGCCGAGGTCGCCGCGCGGGTCGATCACGTCGCACCCGGCCATCTCCTCGATGCCGCCGATCCAGCCGGGTTGCTGACCTGCCACTTCGCCGACGAAGATATCCGGCTCTTCCGCACGCACCCCACCCGTTTCAGCTGCAGTTGCACCCAGGAGCGCGTGGAAAACGCGCTCCGCCTGGTCGGCGCGCGCGAGGTCGAAGAAATCCTGGCCGAGCACGGCGAGGTGTCGGTCACCTGCGAGTTCTGCAATCGCGCCTATGCGTTCACCCCGCTGTCTGCCCGTGCGCTGTTCGGCGAGGGCGAAGCCGGCCCGGCAAGGCCGCTTGCGGTCCGCCACTGACGACCGATGTCGATCTACGTACCGCGTCATTTCGAGCCGGCCGAACGCGCCGCGATCGTGCGCCTCATGCACGACCATTCCTTTGCAACCCTCGTCACGCCGCACGACGCGGAGCCCATCGTCACCCACCTGCCCCTCCTCCATGTCGCCGACTGCGAGCCCCACGGCACGCTGATCGGGCATTTTGCCCGCGCCAATCCGCACGCGACCTACGTCGAGGGTGCCGAGTCGCTTGCGATCTTCCACGGACCGCACGCGTATGTATCGCCATCCTGGTATGCCGAGCCGGTGGACGCCGTGCCGACCTGGAATTACGCCGTGGTGCATGCCCACGGCAGGATCAGTCTTGCCACCGATCCAGCGGAGTCGCGTGCCATCCTCGACGCGCTGGTCACGCGCTTCGAGGCCTTGCGCGAGGCGCCATGGCAACTTGGCTTGAGCCCGGCCAAGCTGGACGCCATGGTCGGGGGCATCGTCGGATTCCGGCTGCGCATCAAGCGCCTCGATGCCAAGTTCAAGCTCTCCCAAAACCGCTCACCGGACGATCAGCAGCGCGTCGCTGCCGCCCTTGCGGAGGAAGGCTACGCCGACGCCCAGGCAACCTCCGCCTGGATGCGCGCCTACAGCGTCCCGGGCCGTGACCAAAAGTGACCGGCCACGCCGCCCCGGCGACGACCTGCAGGACGCTGGCGAACGATTGCGCCTCGACAAGTGGCTCTGGGCGGCACGCTTGTACAAGACCCGGGGCCTCGCGGCCGAGGCGATCGACAACGGCCAGGTCCGGCTGAATGGCGCCCGGGTAAAGCCCGCCCATGCCGTTCGCCCTGGCGACGCCGTCACGGTGCGCAAATCAGGTGTTGTTTGGGACGTGCGGGTAACGGGGCTCGCCGAGCGCCGCGGCTCGGCCACGGACGCGGCCGGCCTTTACGCGGAAACGCCGGAAAGTGCCGCTTTGCGCACCGAGGAGGCCTTGCGCCGGAAAGTGGCCGCAGCGAACGAGCCCCAGTTCAGCGGTCGACCCACCAAGCGGCAGCGGCGCAAGCTCGAGGATTTCCTCAACGAGCCGTGACCCCTCTCCCGCAGCAGTCGTTGCCCGGAAGGAGGGACCGATCACACCTTCGCATATCCTGGCCCTAACACAGGCGCAGGGCGGCGAGGTCGAGGATGAGATCGGGGTTTTGGTACCCGCGCCAGATGGCGTAGGCGAGCAGCACGGCGATGCCGAGCTTCATCGCCTGCCAAAGCGGGCGCCCATTACCGGCCCGGAGCATCGCGCACCGGGCCGCGCATTGGGCAAATGAAGCGGCCAATGGTGGCCAATGAGGCGGCCAACGCGGTAGC
>JBDTWB010000302.1:0-3922 GCA_040006895.1 Casimicrobiaceae bacterium
CTAGGGCGCGCTACGGCGCGTGTCGCGACGCGGCGCGGCCATCGTCCCGCTTAGGCGAGCGCACCATGACCACGGCGGTGCCGACGCTGGGCTCGGCATGCATGATCGAACCGTCGGCACCCAGGGCTGCGAACTGCCGGGCGAACCCGAAGGCGGGGCATAGCCACTCGATGGCGGCGGTGGCGTCCTCGTAGGTCAGACAGGGGTGGATGTCGGACGGAGTGCGAACCGTAGTCGCCATGGGCTTTTCCTCTGGTGGGGCCATCAGGGCAACGGCAGATCTACCTCGCCACGAACTTCGCCGGCCGCTTTTCGAGGAACGCGGCCATGCCCTCGCTGCGGTCCTCGGTCGCGCATAACAGCCCGAACACGTCGGCTTCCAGCGCATTGGCGTTGGCGAGATCGAGGTCCTGGCCGCGCTGCACCAGGTGCTTCGACATCTTGATCGCGACCGGGGCCTTCGCCGCCACGAGGCGCGCCTGCTCGAGCCCCTGCGCCATCAATGCGTCGGCGGGCACGACCCGGTTGACGAGGCCCATGGCGAGCGCCTCGTCGGCCTTGAGTTGCCGTCCCGTGCAGATGATCTCCAGGGCGCGGGCCTTGCCGACCAGGCGGGTCAGGCGCTGGGTTCCGCCAAAACCCGGCGCGATGCCCAGATTGACCTCGGGCTGGCCGAACACGGCATTTTCCGCGGCGATGATCCAGTCACATGCAAGCGCGAGCTCGCAGCCGCCGCCGAGGGCGTAGCCGTTGACCAGTGCAATCACCGGGAACGGCAGCAACTCGAGCATGCGCATGCAGGCGTGGCCCTTGAGCGCGAACTCACGCCCTTCGAGCGGCGACAGTGCCCGCATCGCGGCGATGTCCGCACCGGCGACGAACGCCTTGCTGCCCCCGCCGGTCACGAGCAGGCAGCGGGTCGTCGGATCGGACTCGATGGCGCACAGCGCCGCCATCAACTCGCGGAGCACCTCGGGCGAAAGGGCATTGAGCGCCTTGGGGCGGTTGATGGTCAGCAACGCGATACCCGGTTCGGGCGCTTCGAGGATCAGGGTCTGGTAGTCCATGGTGACTCCGGGAAGGGGTGTGCGCGCGGGCAATCGGATGCGGGCGCGGCGCGCGGTGCAAGACGGCGGCGCACGGCGCTGACGATCGAGGTCACGGGCGCACTGGGTCGCCGGGCGGCACCGGCCGCGCGGCGGCTACGGCGCCGCCACGTGCGCACGTCACACGTCATCGGTCGCGCCGAGCGATCGGCGGGTGCCGTCGAGGTCGCCCGGCGCGCATTCATTGCGCATAGCTATGGAATCCGCGACCGCTCTTGCGGCCGAGATAGCCGGCACCGACCATCTCCTTGAGCAGCAGCGCGGGCCGGTACTTCGGGTCGTTGAAGTCGCGGTACAGCACCTCCATGACCGCGAGCATCACGTCGAGGCCGATCATGTCGGCGAGCGCCAGCGGCCCGATGGGATGATTGCAACCGAGCTTCATGCCGGCGTCGATGTCCTCGGCGCTGGCGATGCCTTCCTGCAGCGCGAAGATCGCCTCGTTGATCATGGGACAGAGGATGCGATTCACGGCGAACCCGGGGCTGTTCTTCACCACGATCGGTGTCTTGCCGAGCTGCTTGGCGAACGCCTCGACCAGCGCCACCGTCGCGTCGTCGGTCTGCAGGCCGCGGATGACCTCCACCAGCGCCATCAGCGGCACGGGATTGAAGAAATGCATGCCGACGAACCTGGCCGGCCGGTTGGTGGCCGCCGCGAGCCTGGTGATCGAGATCGACGAGGTGTTGCTCGCCAGAATCGCCGTCGGCTGCGCGATGCCGTCGGCTTGCTTCAAGATACGCAGCTTGAGTGCCTCGTCCTCGGTCGCGGCCTCGATCACCAGGTCCGCAGCCTCGAGGTCGCCGTAGTCGGCGGTGCCGCGAATGTGTCCAAGCGCGGCTTCCTTGTCCTCGCGGCTGAGCTTCTCCTTCTTCACCAGGCGATCGAGGCTGCCGCTGATGGTGGACAACCCGCGCAGGACCGCGGCCTCGGCCACGTCCACCATCACGACTTCGAGGCCGACGACCGCGCACGCCTGCGCGATGCCGTTGCCCATCGTGCCTGCGCCGATCACACCTACCGTCTTGATGCTCATCGTTCTTCTCCTTCTGCTCGCCCGCTTCCGGGGCAGCGCGTCACACCGGCGGCACGCCATGCGCGCACCGGCATCCCGCCGCATCGAACGCCCAAGGCAGAAGTCTAAGTCATGCGCGGGATCGCGAACGTCACAGCGAGGTATCGTTACCGCGACGGTCCGGCACCGCTAAGCACCGTGCGGCTGGCACACCCGCCGAAGGTAACTTATACCGTGCGTGTTGGCCAAGATCCGGCACCCGGGCTGCACGTTCGCGGTCGTGCGCCCGCCGGAGATAACTTACACCGACCCCATTAAGCTGCAGGGAGCAGCGGTCGCAAGGGCAGCTTCAGCTTGCCGACGACGCGCGCGATCACCTCCAGCGCGGCCTGGCGCGGAAAGCCTTCGCGGGACGCGAGCACGACGCGACGCATCGGTCGAGGCGGCGCGAACGGCACGGCGCGCACCAGCGGGCTCGCGTACTTGGGGGTCAGGGCGGTGGCCGGCAGCACCGAGATGCCCATCCCCGAGGTGACCATGTTGCGGATGGTCTCGAGTGAGTTGCCCTGCTTGCCGGGCACTGGTGGACGCACGAACTCATGGCAGAAGTCGAGCACCTGGTCGCGGAAGCAATGGCCGACGTTGAGCAGCAGCAGATTCTCCTGCGCGAGCTCGTCCGGGGCGATGCTCCGGCGGCGGGCCCAGGGATGGCCGTTGGGCACGATGACCTGGAACTCCTCCTCGTAGAGCGGCACGGTCACGAGTCCGGTGCCCTCGAACGGCAGGGCCACGATCGCCGCGTCGAGGAACCCGGCGTGCAGCATCTGGTCAAGATTGACCGTGAGGTTTTCCTCGATGTCCAGGGGCATCTGGGGCGCCGCATGGCGCAGGGCGGCCACGAGCTCGGGCAGCAGATATGGCGCGATGGTGTGGATGACCCCCAGCCTGAGCGGCCCCACCAGCGGGTTCGTCCCCTGGCGGGCAATCGTCTTCACCCGCTCGGCTTCCTCGAGGGTGCGGCGCGCCTGTGCGACCACGTCCTCCCCGGTCGGCGTCAGCAGGACCTCGCCCTTGCCGCGCTCGAAGATCCGCACACCCAGCTCGTCCTCTAGGTTCTTCACCGCGGCGGACAGGCTCGGCTGGCTCACGAAGCAACGCTGCGCAGCGCGGCCGAAATGGCGCTCCGTGGCAACGGCGACGATGTAGCGAAGCTCGGTGAGGGTCATGGCGGGGGGATGTTCGAAAACCGAGGGGCGGAGAAGGGCCGATAGGTTACGTCTATCGGTCGTATCCTAACAAAGTATTGGCCGCGTGACGATGCGGCCGGGATAATTCACTCCGACACCACATTTCAACCTCAATCAGACAGGAGTCATCATGCTGCAAAGTCGCGAAGGACAACGGGTACCGAAGGTCACGTTCAAGGTGCGTGACAAGGGTGATTGGAAATCGGTCACGACCGATGATCTTTTTGCCGGCAAGACGGTGGTGGTGTTCTCGCTGCCGGGGGCCTTCACGCCGACCTGCTCGTCGACCCACCTGCCCCGCTATAACGAGCTTGCCCCGGCGTTCCACGCCAACGGCGTCGACAGCATCGTTTGCATCGCGGTGAACGACGCCTTCGTCATGAACGAGTGGGCCAAGGACCAGGAAGCCGAGAACATCGTGCTGGTACCCGACGGCAATGGCGAGTTCACCCACGGCATGGGCATGCTGGTCGACAAGTCCGACATCGGCTTCGGCAAGCGCTCGTGGCGCTACTCGATGCTGGTCAAGGACGGCGTCGTGCAGAAGATGTTCA
>JBDTWB010000303.1:0-3908 GCA_040006895.1 Casimicrobiaceae bacterium
CCGTTCGACGGCCGAGGGCGGCGTGACGGGCGGCCTCGTCGGCGCGCAGCGCGTCTTCAGCACGCGCCACGCGTCCCGTTCGACGGCCGAGGGCGGCGTGGCGGGCGGCCAGGTCGATGCGACTCGCGTTCTCCGGCCGGCATCGCTTGCGGCGGCCGAGGGCGGCGTGACGGGCGGCCAGGTCGATGCGCCGCGCGTCTCCGGCTGGCATCGCTTGCGACGGCCGAGGGCGGCGTGACGGGCGGCCAGGTCGACGCGCACCATCACGTCTGGTCGCTCGCGCGCGGCGACTACGGATGGCTCACGCCGGCGCTCGCACCCATCCATCGCGACTTCACGCTCGACGACCTCGCGCCGCACGTTCGCGCCGCCGGCATCGCCACGACGGTGCTGGTGCAGGCCGCGCCGACGGTTGCCGAGACGCATTTCCTGCTCGACGTGGCACGCGGGAGCGGGGGGCTGGTGGGCGGCGTAGTGGGATGGGTCGATCTCGCCACCGACGAGGCCGTCGCAACACTGACCGTGCTGGCCCGCGATCCGCACTTCAAGTCGGTGCGGCCGATGCTCCAGGACCTGCCCGACAGCGCGTGGATTCTCCGGCCCGACGTGGCCACGTGCCTGGCCGCGCTGCCCGGCCTCGGGCTGCGCCTCGACGCGCTCGTGACTCCGCGCGAGCTGCCCGCGCTGGTCACGATGCTCGAACGCCACGGGGGCCTGGCCGTCGTGATCGACCACGGCGCCAAGCCGTCGATCGCCTCCGGTAAGCGCGCGACTTGGCACTCGCGCCTGCGCGAGCTCGCCGCTCATCCCGGCGTGCATTGCAAGCTCTCGGGTCTCGTGACGGAGGCCGCCGCCGGGTGGACCGTCGAGGATCTGCGCCCCTATGCCGACGCGATCCTGGCCGCCTTCGGGCCGCACCGCGTGATGTGGGGCAGCGACTGGCCGGTGGTCGAGCTCGCGGGCGGCTATGCGCGGTGGCGCGCCGCCAGCGTCGCCCTCCTCGCCGACCTTGCGCCGGCCGAGCGCGCCGCGGTACTGGGTGGCACGGCGCGACGGTTCTACGGCCTGGACGGAAGCGACGCGGGCCAGCCGCCGCCCACGACCCTCGACGGCGGTAGGCATTGCGATTAGCCCGTCATTCGTGACGTTGCCGACGATCGGCAGGTGCGGGCAAATCGCGGCAGGTCGCGGCAGGTCGCGCCAGCGCACGCAGTCGTGCGCCCGCCGCGGGTATTCCTGACGGGGACGCGCCTCGTCTTCCGTGCGCTCGCCGCGGGTTCCCAACGAGACGCGCCTCGTCTTGCGTGCGGTCGCCGCGGGTTCCCGGCGGGGACGCGCCTCGTCTTCCGCGCGGTCGCCGCGGGTTCCCGGCGGGGACGCGCCTCGTCTTCCGCGCGCTCGCCGCGGGTTCCTGGCGGGGACGCGCCTCGTCTTCCATGCGCTCGCTACGGGTTCCTGGCGGGGACGCGCCTCGCCTTCCGTGCGCCCGCCGCGCGTTACTCGCGGGCACGCGCCTCGTCTTCCGCGAGGAGCGCCGCAACCGCCTGCAGGCTCGGCATGGCGCCGATCGCCCCGGGCCCGGTCACCGAGAGGGCCGCCGCCGCATTCGCCCAACGCAATGCCTCGGGAAGCGGATTGCCGCGCGCCAGCGCTGCCGCCAGTGCGCCGTTGAAGGTGTCGCCCGCACCGACGGTGTCGACCACGGGCATGTACCGCCCAGGCAGGCGATGCACTGCGGCGCCCCGCCGATGGAGCGCACAGCCGGCCGCACCCAGCGTGACAAGCACCGCGTGCACGCCCCGCGCGAGCAGCGCCTCGGCGGCAACGTCGACCGGCGTGCCGGGCGGCAGGCCGGCGACGACCGGCAGCTCGCTCTCGTTGGGGGTCAGCACATCGACCACCTCCAGCAACGTGTCGGGCAGCGCCTGCGCCGGCGCGGGATTGAGCACGGTGACAGCGCCCGCCTCGCGCGCGATGCGAAAGGCCGCGAGGGTCGCGGCGATCGGCACTTCGCACGACGCGATCGCGACGCGACACCCGACGAGCGCCGCCCGCGCCCCATGCGCATGGCGCTCGGCGAGCCATGCGTTGGCGCCCGCATATACGGCAATGCTGTTGTCGCCGTCGGCATACACCAGGATCTGCGCCACGCCGGTGGCTTCGCCCGCCGCGACCTCGACGTGCCCGGTGGCAATGCCTTCGGCACGCCAGAGGTCCTCCGCCATGCGGCCGTACGCGTCGTCGCCGATGCGCGCAACGAGTGCCACGCGGGCGCCCTGCCGCGCGGCCGCCACCGCGGCGTTGCTGCCCTTGCCGCCTGGGCGCGTCGCGAAGGCACTCGCGGAAAGTGTCTCGCCGCGCGCGATCGGGCGCGGCACGTGCGCCACGAGGTCGGCGTTGAAGCTCGCCAGGCAGACGACGTCGGCAGTCACGTGACCCAGTAGCCCAGGAGGTGGGGCAGCCACGGCACGAGGTCGGCAGTCATTTAACTCCGTAACCCACGAGGGGGGCGATCACGGCACGCGGTCGGCGGTCATTTGAGCCCGTAACCCAGGAGGTGGGGCAGCCACAGCACGAGGTCGGGGACGAGGGTGATGAGGAGGAGGATCACGAGCAGCACGAAGATGAAGAGCCACGCTTCCCGGATCATGCCCTTGAGCGGCACGCCCGCGAGGGCATTGATCACGAACAGCAACATCCCGAAGGGCGGCGTGACCAGCCCGATCATCATGTTGACGACCAGCACCACGCCCAAGTGCACCAAGTCGATGTGCAGCAGGTTTGCAGCGGGTAGCAGGATCGGCACCAGGACCAGCAGCATGATCGAGGTGTCGAGGAAGCAGCCGAGCACGAGGAAGAGCACGTTCGTGCCGAGGAGGAAGCCGAGCGGCGTGAGGTTCATTGCCGTGAGCCAGCTGGCGACGAGAGCCGGCACGCCCTCCGCCGTGAACGCGTAGTTGATGACGAAGGCCGCGGCGATGATGAGGGTGACGGTCGCGCTCGATTTCGCCGACTCGACCAGGATCTCGAACAGGCGCCTGGCGCTCAAGGCCCGGTACACGACGCCCGCGAGGAAAAGCGCATAGAGGGCCGCCACGGCAGCCGCCTCGGTCGGGGTGAACACGCCGGAGTAGATGCCGCCGAGGAGCACGACCGGCAGGGTCAGCGGCAGGAAGCCGCGGGCGAAGATCGCCGGGAAGGCACGCCAGGGAATCGCCGCCTCGCGCGGCAGGTTCCGCTTGCGCGCCACGAAGTGCACGGCCAGCATGAGCGCGACCGCCATCAGCGCTCCCGGCACCACGCCGCCGAGGAAGAGCGCGCCCACCGATGCGCTCGACACCAGGGCGTAGATCACCATCGGAATCGACGGCGGAATGATCGGACCGATGGTCGACGAGGCCGCGGTGAGCGCCCCGGCGAACTCGGCCGAGTAACCGTTCTTCTGCATCATGCGGATGCTGACGATGCCCGGGCCGGCCGCATCGGCGATCGCGCTGCCGCTCATCCCGGAGAATATGACGCTGACGATGATGTTGACGTGCGCGAGCCCGCCGCGCAGGCGTCCGACGATCGCCAGGGCGAAATCGAACAGCCGCTCGCTGATCGTCCCCGAGTTCATGATGCCTGCGGCGAAGATGAAGAGCGGCACTGCGAGCAGCACGTAGCTGTTGTACATGCCGTTCAGCACCTGTTCGGCGACAAGGCCAAGGTCCTGCCCCTTGACCAGCAGGTACGCCACGCCGCTCACCAGCATGCCGAAGCCGATCGGCACCCGCAGCACCAGGGTGCCCGCCAGCATCAGGAGCAGCACGGCGAGGGCGAGAGTCATGGTGTTGCCGCCCGTTCGGACGGCCCGGCGGCGCTGGGGGTAGCCTCCCCCAGGCTTGCCCGCTGCGCGGGCTGCGCAC
>JBDTWB010000304.1:0-3902 GCA_040006895.1 Casimicrobiaceae bacterium
CTCGAACTGCCGACCAACGGATTAAAAGTCCGCTGCTCTACCGACTGAGCTAACGGCCCACGCAACCGACGATTATAGCTGACGGGCGCGGCGCGGCGGCCGCAACCGCTCGACCGACCGCGTCAATTCGGGTCCTCGGCCAGGAACGCCGGTAACGACGCGACGTCGATGCCCTCCTCGCGCAGCGCCTCGGCTTCCTCGCGCGAGGCAATGCCTCGGATGGCCCGCGGCGGCGTCTCGTCGTAGTGCATCTTGCGGGCTTCCTCGGGAAACCGTCCGCCGACGTCCTCGGCGGCCTTGATGATCGCCCGCAGTTTTTGCAGGACTTCTGCAGGAATCGGCAGCGACTCGGGCGCTCGCGTCGCCGGCGTCGCGGCAGATGCGGAAGCGGCGCCTCCGGTGGCTGTCGCTGCCGCAGGCTCCGCAGGGGGCGTGGTCTTGCCGGTGTGCACCCGCGCCGATGGAATCTTGGCGTGATCGGCCACGTCGCAGATGGGACAACGCACGAGCTGGCGCTGCGCCTGGTGCGCATAATCGTCGGTCGAGGCGAACCAGCCCTCGAAACGATGGCCGCCGACGCAGGCGAGATCGAAAATGATCACGGATCGCTAACGCGCCGGCACGGCACCCGTTGACGCCTGACGGTCTTCGCGGTCGAGTCGCCACTCCTGGTAGCGCACCGCGGCGACCGAGCCGATGACGATCGCTCCGAGGGCGAGGAACGAGCCCAGGGCCAGGGTCGAGATCCCGGTGAGACCCTGCCCGACAGTACAGCCGAGCGCGGTGATGCCGCCGAAGCCCATCAGGACGGCGCCGACGATGTGATGGACGAGATCGTCGATGGACGTGAAACCTTCCCAGCGGAAGGTGCGGGTGGCGAGCGCCGTTGCCGTCGAGCCGACGATCATGCCCAGCACGCCCGCGATGCCGAAGGTCACAACCCGCGACTGGTCGCTCCAGAACAGCAGCAACTCGAGGAGATAGGCGACCGGCGCGACGAACGAATAGGACTCCGCCCGGCCCGAGTTGGTGGCGATGAACTTCTCCTCGAGGGTGTTCGGATCCTCCGCCAGGTAGCCGAGATGGCCGGAGATGTACCAGCCGGCGACGATCACGGCGCCGATCAGAATGCCACCGACGACCATCTGGCGGCTGGCGCGGAAATCGCGATTGGCGAAGACAAATGCCCCCACCAGCGCCGCGACCACGAAGGGCACCCACACCGTCGCCGCCGCGCCCAATCCCAACGCCGCCACCACGGTGCCGAGATCGGAGGTCGGCGCGCCCAGCGCACTCACGTCGAACCGCAACGGGTCGAGGACGTTCACGCGAAACACGGCGAACAAACCCTTCAGGGTCATGTACGCGGAGATGCCGAGGAACACCAGCACGATCAGCGACTTCAGGTTCCCGGCGCCGACGCGCAACAGCGTCTTGCTCCCGCAGCCCGAGGAAAGCGTCATGCCGAAGCCGAACAGGAAGCCGCCGACCAGATGCGACAGCCAGCTCACCCGGGGTGCGGTGTAGATCGACTTGGCGAAATCGACGACGCCCGTGGCACGGAGCAGCGCCGCCCCGGCAATCGCGACGGCAATCGCCAGGAGCCACATCCGCATCCGTCGCATGTCACCGAAGTTCACGTAGTCGGTCACTGCGCCCATGGTGCAGAAGTTGACCTTCTGCGCGACCGCGCCGAACACCGTGGCGACGGCGAAGGCGAGCCCGGTGACCAGAAAATAGAGATGTGCACTGTCGGCCATGGCGGCGAATTATCTCATGCAGTGCGTCCCGGCTCGGACACCGGGAAGCGGCTGCGGATGAGCGGCTGCACTGCCGACGGGAGGCCGGATCGCCTCGGGACGCAGGGCGTCGCCATCCCTCGAGGACATTCGCGACCACGGGCCCGCGGCACCGGCCCTCGTCGCCCGTCGCCCGTCGCCCGTCGCCCGTCGCCCGTCGCGGTCGCCATCCCGTTAACCCCGTGCGCGGCGCTGCCACGTTTGCAGTCACCACGTCCAACGTCAACGAGGAACGCCGATGAAGCCGTCCTGCCGTGTTCAACATTATCTGAAGTATGCACTCACTGCTGCCGTCGTGGCGGCGTTCTGGGCCTCATCCGTGGCCGCCCACGCGCAGACCGTCGATGTCGAGATCGTCGACCGCACCTCGGGCGAACGCCTGCCGATCGTCTCCGGCCGCGGCGAGCGCTGGGTGGTCGGCGTGCCGGGGCACGAGTACCTGGTGCGCATCCGCAACCGCTCCGGGGGACGCGTATTGGCGGTGACCAGCGTCGACGGCGTGAACGTGGTGACCGGCGAGACCGCGGCGCCGGGACAGTCGGGCTACGTGCTCGATGCTTCGGGAAGCGTCGAGATCGCTGGATGGCGGAAGAGTCTTCGCACCACGGCAACGTTCTACTTCACCGATCTGGGCGATGCCTATGCGAGTCGCACCGGACGGCCCGACAACGTCGGCGTCGTCGGTGTCGCCGTGTTCCGGGAACGCGTGCGCATCGCGGATCGCGTGGCCGCCGAGCCGTTGCGCCAGAAGAATGCGGCGCGCGATGCGGCGGGTGCCGCCGCGCCCGCCGCGCACGCCGAATCCAAGGCCGCCGCCCCGGCCGCCGCACCATCGCTCGGTACCGGCCATGGCCGCGACGAAAGCGCTCCCGCGACGCGCGTTGCCTTCGAACGTGCCAGCCACGAGCCGGTGGAGGTGGTCACCATCCGTTACGATCGGCACGAGAACCTGGTGGCCATGGGCATCCTGCCGCCGCCCCCCATCGCCGGGTCGCCTCGACCCTTTCCGGAGTGGCGCGCGGGCTTCGTGCCGGATCCGCCGGCGCGCTGACGGGCCGCGCATTGCGCCGTGGCGCCGGTGTCCGCATACTCGAGCGCCATGGCCGCACCCGCGCGCTTCGGACTTGCGCTCCCGGATGGTGACGAGGCGCTCATGCTGGCGTACGCAGCCGGAGACGCCGCGGCGTTCGATACCCTGTACGGTCGGCACCGGGGCGGCGTGTACCGTTATCTCCTTCGGCACTGCGGCAACCCGGCAAGCGCCGATGAGTTGTTTCAAGACGTCTGGCTCAGTGTCATCCGGGTGCGCGCGTCGTACGCCACTACCTCCGGCGCGAAGTTTGCGACCTGGCTCTATCGCATTGCCCGCAACCGCGTCGTCGATCACTGGCGCGCGACCGGCCAGGTGCACCTCGTGAGTGGTCCGGACGCCGACGGCGACGACGTGGTCGATCACCTTGCGGCACCCGAGCATGCCGGACCCGAGCAGCGCGCCCATGCGGGCGAGCTTCGCGAGCGGTTGCACGCCGCACTGGCAGCGTTGCCGCCGCTGCAACGCGATGCCTTCCTGCTGCACCAGGAGGCCGGTCTCGAGCTGGCCGACATCGCCGCACTCACCGGCGCGGGGATCGAAACCGTGAAAAGCCGACTCCGCTATGCATCGGGACGGCTGCGTACGCTCCTCGGAGACCTGCGATGACCCGCCGCGCGGACGACCCGTCGTCTCATCCCGACCCCGAGCTTGGCGCGGCGTGGTCGCGGGTTTCGCGCGACGAGCCCCCCGCCGCGCTCGACGACAGCATCCGCGCGGCCGCGCGCCGTGCGGTGCATGCCGCCCCGCATGCGCCGGCACCTTCCCCTCGCGCGCCGGCGGCATCGCGGGGGTGGTGGCCGGTTGCGGCCGCCGCCACGCTCGCGGCCGTGGTCGTGGGCATCGTGCAGATGGCGCCGGACGAACGCCGGCATGACGAGCTCGCCGGGCGCATGCAGGGCGAGCCGACGGTGCGCCCGCAGGCGCCCTCGGTGCCGGGCGCGCCCGTACTGCCGGAACGCGCGCCGCCACCGGTTGGGCCGCAAGCGTCACCGCCGTCGGGACCGCCGTCG
>JBDTWB010000305.1:0-3883 GCA_040006895.1 Casimicrobiaceae bacterium
GCGAGCTTGCTTCGCAGCGTGGCGAGCCGTTCCGGCGAGCGCGCGAGCGCCAGCGCAAGGGCTTCGTATTCGGCGGGACTTGCCGTGACGAGCTCCGGCAGGCCGACGGCGCGCAGCAGGCTTGCCGCAACGCGTGCAGCGAAGGTCTCGCCGAGGCACGTCACCACCGGCAGGCCGGACCATAGCGCATCGCTCGCGGTGGTGTGGGCGTTGTAGTGGAACGTGTCCACGAAGAGGTCGGCGCAGCGGTGGCGCGCGAGGTGCTGGTCGAGCGGCATGCGCGCCGCGAACACCAGCCGGTCGGCGTCTACGCCGCGGGCCGCGGCCTCTCGGCGCAGGTTCCGGCGCACCGCGGCGTCACTCGTCTCGAGCAGCCACAGGACGCTGCCCGGGACGGCGCGCAGCAGGCGCATCCAGACGTCGAACACGTCCGGGGTGATCTTGAAGACGTTGTTGAAGCAGCAGAAGACGAAGGCGCGCTCGGGCAGGCCGAGGACGGCGCGATCGGGGGTCGCCGCGGCGATGAGCTTGGTCGAATCGTTCGCCTGGTAGGAATGCGGCATCCAGGCGATCTTCTCGTCGTAGTACGGGCGGGCGGACGATGGAATCACCGTCCGGTCGGCGATCAGGTAGTCGAACCAGGGTGCGCCCGCGGTGCCGGGATAGCCGAGATAGCTGACCTGCACCGGCGCCGCGCGTCGGGCGCAGATGCCGGGTCGGGCGAGCTTGGTGTGCCCCATCAGTTCGACGAGGATGTCGATCCCGAGGTCGCGGACCAGAGCGGCGACCTCCGCGTCGCTGCGCGCGCGGACGTCGAGGAAGCGCTCGCAGCCGGCTTCGATCCGGGCGCGCCACGCGTCCCGGACGTCGGGACCATGATAGAGGCCGGTGACCTCGAAGCGCGCGCGGTCGTGGCGCTCGATCGCACCTGCCAGGAGCTGAGCGACCGCATGATTGCGAAAATCCGCCGAGAGGTACGCGATTCGCAGCCGTCCCGGCGCACGGGGTTGGCGCGTTGAGGCGGCCGGGCTCGCCGGCAAGCCGAGGGCGTCGACATACAGGCGCGCGCAGCGCTGCTGCCCGGCGGGCGTGGTCGGCAACACCAACGCCACGAAGGGCATGACCGCGCGTTCGCCGCGGTCGATGGCGGCGAGGATACGCTGGCGATCGCTGTCGAAATGGCTCCAGTCGCCGCAGGACAGCCGGGCCATGAGTGCGTTGCCGGCAACGTAGGGAATGCGGGGGTCGAGCGTCTCCGCGCGCGCGAATGCCGCTGCCGCCTCGCTCGCGCATCCCAGGTCGGTCAGCACCGCGCCGCGGATGGCATGGGCCGTCCCGATCTGCGGGTTGAGCGCCAGCGCCCGGTCCGCGGCCGCCAGGGACTCGTCCGCGCGCCCCAGTTCCTTCAGGGCGTTCGCGCGGTTGGTGAAGGCTTCGGCGAAGCCGTCGTTGCAGCGGGTGGCCTGCGTGAAATCGTGCAGCGCCTCGTCGAGCCGGCCGAGTTGCTGGCACACCAGGCCGCGGTTGTTGAACGCGAGGGCATTGGCGGAATCCTGAGCGAGTGCCGCGTCGAAGCATGCCAGCGCCTCGGGCAGGCGCTGCTGGGCGCGGCGCACGAGGCCCAGATTGTTGTACGCCATCGGCTCGCGTGCGTGGCTTTGCAGCGCCGCGAGCAGATGATGCCCGGCGCCCTCGAGATCACCCTTCTGATAGCGGCAGACGCCGAGATAGTGCAGCGCGTCCGGCCGCCCCGGCTGGGAGTCGAGCAAGCGCCGGTAGCTTTGCTCCGCCTCGTCGATCCTGCCGGCCTGATGCAGCGCCTGTGCCGCGCCGAACGAATCGTCGGCCGATGCCGATCCGGGCGCTGCCGCCACCGCGCCCGGCACCCCCAGTGCGGGCACCGCGCCGCAGCAGTGCTTGTAGCGCAAACCGCTGCCGCAGGGGCACGGGGCGGTGCGGGAGAGGGGGCTCGACATCGGCGGTGCGTGGAGGCGGGCGGATGCGGTGCAGCAGCACGGTGAAGCGGCAGGGCCGAAGCGCAATTCTATAGGGTCGGGTAGGGCGCGGACGTCGCGATCGCAGCTCGATCACCACCGGCGCGCAATCGCGCCGCGGGCCGGCCGGGACATCACGAGGTTGGCATCCGGCACCCGCGCGTCGCAGCGGCGGAGTGCTCCCGGTCAGCGTCCGTAGTACACGTCGAGGGTCGGAAACCGCGCGATTCCGTTCAGGCAATCCCACAGATAGATCGCGAAGCCGGGATCGCCGGTCCACAGGGAATGACGCATGTGGCCGAACTGGCGGGCCGCCGTCTCGGTCTGGACGATGCCGTGCATGGCGAACGCCCTGGCGCGGTCCAGCCATTTCGGATCGCGGGTGCGTTGGTGGAGTTCGAGCAGGGCGTAGCCGTTGCCGCCGGTGCCGTGACAGAGGTTGGAGCCCTTGGTCAGCGGCCCCGCGGCCCAGATCGTCTCGCCCGCGGCGAGGAGCAGCGGATCGAGCGCCGTGCCCGGAAAGCCCGCGAGGCAGGTCACGAAGCCCGGTGCGCCATGACAATGCTGCAGCAGTATTTTGGGGGGATCGTGCGCCTCGTCGAGTTCGGGCCGCCAGTTGACCAGCGGGCCTTCGCGGGTCGCGGTGCGCGCGACGGTCGTCGCGATGCATTGCGCCCAGGCGGCCCACGATTGCGCACCCAGCAAGGCGCGGCCGCGAATCAGCGGCAGGGCGGTGGCCACGAAGCCGTGCACGGCGCCCAGGTAGTTCGACCGCCGGCCGTAGAGGTCCTGCGGCCAGGTGTGGCACCCGAAGTCGGACGACCATTCGAGCTCGGACCAGAGTTGGTCGGCGGTGTCCCGGAAGAGCTTCACCCAGCGCGCGTCGCCGGTTCGATCGTGCAGGAATTGTGCAGCCAGCAGGGTGCCGGGCGACCCCCACATGAGCTCGCGCGCGGGATTCGTCATGTTGTCCGCGATCAACGCCGCCAGGCGGTCTGCGCTTGCCGCGGTCGGGTGCTCGCCGAAGGCTAGCATCAGGATCGGCACCTCGCCCATGAGGTAGGAACCGTCGGTGCGGCTGCCCATCGCCGCCCGCGTTTCGCGGTGGGACTGCACGAGGGTTTCGAGGTCGTGCAGATAATCGCGGGACAGCCGTGCCGCGCCGATCGCCTGGAGGAAGTGCAATGCCCAGATGACGCCGCAGGCTCCGTAGTAGAGGGTGGTGCTCGGCAGGTGCGGGTCGTCGCCGGGCTCGCGATCGAGCGCGTGCAAGGGCCACCAGGTTTTCGGCGAGTAGTGCGCCTCGCAGTCGGCGACGATCGCCGCGATGGCGGTGCGGACCCGCGCCTCGTCCCACGCGAGCGGCAGCAGGGCCTCGTGACGCCTTGGGTCGAACAGCATGACGTGGCTCCTGGGGCGGGAGCGCGGATTCTATCGGACGAGAGGGCGCTGCCGTTTACATTCCGGCGCCCCGCGGCGTGTCAGCGGCCCTTGCGCCCTGTTTCGATCAGTTCGCCCAGGCGCCGGCGCTGGTTGCCCGCGGCGTCGAAGTTTTCCGGCGCGAGCCACTGCGCGTAGGCCGTGCGCAGCCCCGGCCACTCGGCGTCGGTGATCGAAAACCATGCCGTGTCGCGGCTGCGTCCCTTGTAGACGATCGCCTGGCGAAAGATGCTCTCGAAGACGAAGCCGTAGCGCAGTGCGGCGGCTCGCGACGGCGCGTTCAGGGCGTCGCATTTCCATTCGAACCGGCGATAGCCGAGCTCGTCGAAGACTCGCTGCAGGAAGAGATACATCGCCTCCGTCGCCACCGCGGTGCGGCGCAGACTGCGCGAATAGCTGATGTGACCCACCTCGATCACGCCGTTGGCGGGGTCGATGCGCATCAGGGC
>JBDTWB010000306.1:0-3864 GCA_040006895.1 Casimicrobiaceae bacterium
TCTCCGGCAAGCACGACCAGTCGGTGATGGGGGTGAACTCGGGCGACTACGACGCCGCCGCGGTGGCTTCGGACGTGTTCCATCGCATGGCGGAGCGTGGCCAGGTCAAGGAAAGCGACTTCCGCATCCTCTATCGCAGCCAGAAGTTCCCGACGTCGTCGTTTGCCTATGCCCACGACCTCGACCCGAAGCTCGTGGACAAGATGATGACGTGCTTCTACGACTACCGTTTCCCCCCCGAGATGAAGAAAGCGTTCGACGGCGCCGATCGGTTCTTCCCGATCAACTACAAGACCACCTGGGCCGTGGTGCGCGATGTCGCCAAGGGCTCCGGCGGTGCGTTCGACAAGTCCAGCTACGACAAGGAAACAGCGCGCGAGGCAGCGGAAGCCGCCGCCAAGAAGAAGTCATGAACGACGCCGGTCCGACTGCGGCGGCGGTGCCTGCGGGCGCCGTCGCCGCCTCGGGCGGCGAGACCGGTGCCGCGCTGACCCTATCCCGTCTTTCCAAGTCCTACGTCGCGGGCGTGCCGGTGCTGCAGGACATCAACCTCAGTATCGCGCCGCGTGGCATCACGGCGGTCATCGGGCCTTCGGGCACCGGCAAGTCGACCCTCATCCGCTGCATCAACCGGCTGGTCGAGCCATCTTCGGGCTCGATCCTGTTCGAAGGCGAGGACCTCGCCCGGCTCTCGCGCAGCAACCTGCGCCGCGCGCGCCGGCATATCGGCATGGTCTTCCAGGAATACAACCTGGTCGAGCGCCTGACGGTGATGGAGAACGTGCTGTCCGGCCGGCTCGGGTACGTGTCGGCGTGGGCCGCGTGGCGGCGCAAATTCCCGCGCACCGACATCGATCGAGCCTACGAGCTCCTCGACCTCGTCGGGCTCGCGAGTTTCGCCAATCAGCGCGCCGACGCCCTGTCCGGCGGGCAGCGCCAGCGCGTCGGCATTGCCCGGGCGGTGATGCAGGATCCGAAGCTGCTGCTCGCCGACGAGCCGACGTCCTCGCTCGACCCCAAGACCTCGGTGGAGATCATGCAGCTCCTGGCCGACATCGGCCGCTCGCGGCAGATCCCCGTGCTGATCAACATGCACGACGTCGAGCTGGCGCGGCGGTTCGCCGATCGCGTGATCGGCATGTCGGGGGGACGCATCGTGTTCGACGGCCCGCCGCCGGAGCTCGACGACGCGATCCTCAACACCATCTACGGCGGCGAGAACTGGCTGCAATGACGCCCGTCGCGATGGACGCGGCACCGGGCCTGCCGGCATCGGGCCCGCCGCGATGAGCGCGCCCGCAACCACGCTGGCCGCCCCGCGCGATCCTTTCCGGCGCTCGATCTGGCCACGGGTGATGCTCGTCGTCCTGGTGCTCTACGTAATCTGGGCATGCGCCCAGATGGAGATCTCGTGGGCACGCATCGAGATCGGGATCGAGAACGCCAACCGCTTCTTCGCCCGGCTCTTCCCCCCCGACTTCCGGCGCTGGGAGCTCCTCCTCAAGGGCCTGCTGGAGAGCATGCAGATCGCGGTACTGGCCTCCGCGCTGGGAATCGTGCTGGCGCTGCCGATCGGGCTCGCGGCGGCACGCAATCTCATGCCGCCGTGGGCGACCTGGCCGGCGCGGATGATCATCGTCGCCGCACGCTCGTTCCACCCGGTGATCGTCGCCATCCTGTTCGTGAAGGCCGTCGGCTTCGGGGCCCTCGCGGGGATTCTCGCGCTCACCCTGGCGAGCATCGGCTTCATCGGCAAGCTGTTCACCGAGGCCATCGAAGAAATCTCGGCGAAGCAGGTCGAGGCGGTGCGCGCCACCGGCGCGCCGTTCGGGGCCGTCCTCGCGTTCGGCGTCCTGCCGCAGGTCTTCTCGCGCTTCATCGGCTTCGCCACCTACCAGCTCGATTCCAACCTGCGCAATTCCACGATGGTGGGGATCGTCGGCGCCGGCGGCATCGGCGGCACGCTCTTCGCAGCTTTCCAGCGCTTCGATTACGACTTCGTCTGCGCGATTCTGATCGCCATCATCACCATCATCATGATCGGCGAGGTGCTCGCGACGGGGGTGCGGGCGGTATTCATCAACAATGCCACCCTGCGCGATCTCTTCCGTCGCCAGCCGCACCGGCCGGCCGCGCAACCGCTGCAGGACGACTGATGGACGTCTCGGGCACCCTGCCGCGCGAGTGGCTGCGCTTCACTGCGGCGCAGCGGCTTAGCCGGTTTGCGATCTATCTCGTCATGGTCGCCGCCATCGTGGCGTCGTTGCGCACCGTCGAGGTCATTCCCGAGTTCATCGCCGACGCCCCCGAGCAGGTCGTGGACCTGCTGACCCGGATGTGGCCCATCGACTGGGAGCACTACCGCGGCACCGTGCACGACGCGATGATCGAGACCCTCAACATCGCCTCCCTCGGCACCCTGCTCGCGCTGCTGATGGCCGTGCCGGTGGGCATCCTCGCGGCCCACAACCTGGTGCCGTCGACCCCGCTCAACCTCGTCGCCAAGTTGATCCTGGTGTCGTCGCGGTCGGTGAATTCGCTCGTCTGGGCGCTGCTTTTCGTCGGCATCTTCGGCCCCGGCGCGCTCGCCGGTACGCTCGCCATCGCGTTCCGCTCGATCGGTTTCGTCGGCAAGCTCTGCGGCGAGGCCCTCGAGGAAGGGGCGCCCGGCCCCATCGAGGCGCTGACGGCGACCGGAGCGTCCTGGACCTCGCGCCTCATCTACGGCTACTGGCCACAGATCAAGCCGGCGTTCTGGTCGATCGCCCTCTTCCGCTGGGACATCAACGTGCGCGAATCGGCCGTGCTTGGACTGGTGGGCGCCGGCGGCATCGGCATGGCGCTCGATTCCGCACTCAACCTCTTCCAGTGGCCGCGGGTCGCGCTGATCCTGGTGGCGATCTTCGCGGTGGTGATCGTCGCCGAGCTGGTGGTGACGGCACTGCGCAAGCACATCATCTGACGGCTGACCGGACGCCTCGTCGAGCCGCTCGACTGGCTCGCACGGTGCGTCCGGTATGCTCCCGGCATGGCGACCATCGCCGTTTTCAATCAGCGCGCCGGGGTCGGCAAGACCACGACGGCACTCAACCTCCTCGCCGCCATCGGGCAGCGCGGGCAACGGCCGTGGGGCATCGACCTCGATCCGCAGGCCCACCTGTCGCGCACGTTCGGCGCGTACTCCGAGACGACCGACGAGTCGATGCACGCCTTCTTTACCGGGGACGTGCCGCTCACCCACGTCGCCCACATCACCCGGAGCAGCGTCGTGGTGTGTCCTGCCCATCCGGAGCTGGCGGACCTCGATGTCCGGCTCGGCAAGGGCCTTTCGGTCGTGACCCGCCTGCGCCGGGCGCTACGCCAGCCCGGTACCGCGACCGGGCCGGTAATCATCGACTGCCCGGCGAGCTTCGGCTGCCTCGCGCTCAATGCGGTCTTCGCGGCCGACCTGGTGCTCGTGCCGGTCTCGTGCGACCCCGCCGCGGTGGCGGGCGCATTGGCCATCGACCGCGCCCTGAACGCCCTGGAAAAGGCCGTGAAG
This sequence comes from Casimicrobiaceae bacterium, assembly GCA_040006895.1. Classification (GTDB taxonomy): domain Bacteria; phylum Pseudomonadota; class Gammaproteobacteria; order Burkholderiales; family Casimicrobiaceae; genus CAIWHR01. The sequence continues at coordinate 3,542 of JBDTWB010000306.1, forward strand.
GAGCCGTTGCGTCGAAAGTATGTGCTCACCCGGTTCGAGCCCACACACGACTCCAGCCGTGCCGCGGAACAGTCGCTTGCCGCCCAGGTCCGCGCCGAGGACCTGCTCGAAACCTGCATCCGTACCAGCGTGGCCATCAGCGAGAGCGCCGCCGCGGGTCGCGACGTCTTTCGCCATGCTCCCGAAAGCAGTGGCGCCCAGGACTACCAGGACCTGCGACTGGAGCTCGACGAGCTCGGCGCGTTCGCGTGAACCGGCGTCCCGTCGGCGCTGGGCTCGATCAGGCGCGCAAGGGACGCGCCTCCGAGACGACGCCCTGGTGC
>JBDTWB010000307.1:0-3850 GCA_040006895.1 Casimicrobiaceae bacterium
CGGCGTGAAGACTTTCGGCTTCATCGGCTTCAAGGATCCTTACGGCGAGAACTGGTTCAAGGTGTTCACGCCGATGGCGGAAAAGGCAGGCATCCGACTGGTCGCGACCGAGTACTACCAGCGCGCCGATCAGAGCGTCACCGGCCAGGCGCTGAAGCTCATCAGCGCCAAACCCGACGCGATCCTGATCGCCGGGGTTGGCGGGCCCGGGGTGCTGCCCCAGATCACCCTGCGGGACTCCGGTTACAAGGGCGGCATCTACCAGACCCATGGCGTGGCCACCGACGATTTCATCCGGCTCGGCAAGGACAAGGTGGAGGGCACGATCCTCGCTGCCGGTCCCATGCTGGTGGTCGACGAGATGGCCGATGCGAATCCGATCAAGAAGGTCGCGATGACCTACATCGCGGCCTACGAAAAGCAGTTTGGACAGAAGCCCGCGACTTTCGGGGCCAACACCTACGATTCCGGGCTCATTCTGGAGCGGGCGATACCCAATGCCCTGCGCAAGGGCAAACCTGGCACCGAGGCCTTCCGGGTCGCGCTGCGCGATGCCATCGAGCAGGAGCGCGATATCGTCGGCTGCCAAGGCGTATTCAACATGTCGCCGACCAATCACAACGGCATGGACGAGCGCGCCCGGGTTCTGGTGACCGTCCGCGACGGGAAGTTCCGATTGCTGCCGGAGTAGTCGAGCGGCCTTCGGGCGCGCGCATTGCCGGCGTGCTGCTCGCCGCGGGACGCGGCGTGCGCTTCGGCGCGGACAAGCTCCTCGCGCCGCTGCCGGCCCACGGTGACATCGTGGCCGGAACGCCCCTGGCCGTGGCCGCGTGCCGCCACCTGTTGGCGGCCATCCCCACCGGCCTTGCCGTGGTGCGTCCCGGCGCCGACACGCTCGCAGCGCAATTGGCTGCATGCGGCGTACGCGTCGTGCCGTGTCCATCGGCAGACCTCGGGATGGGGGCGAGTCTCGCGTGCGGAATTGCGGCCTCGAGCGATGCCGATGGGTGGGTCATTGCCCTTGCCGACATGCCGTGGATCGCGGCCGCAACGATTCGTGCCGTGGCCGACGCGCTTGCGGCCGGCGCCGGGATCGCGGTGCCCGTGATCGGCGGGCTGCGCGGGCATCCGGTCGGCTTTGCGCGGGAATTCGGCGCCACGCTGCGCCGCCTCGGCGGCGACCAGGGCGCCAAAGCCGTGCTGGCGGCGAACGCCCATGCGATCCGGACCATCGAGGTCGAGGATCGCGGGATCCTGCGCGACATCGACGTTCCCGGCGACCTCCTGCGCTGAACTCGTCCTGAACGCTGATCGGCGACTGCTCAGCCCCGGTCTTCGGCGCCGACTAGGCGATGCGCTGGCTGCTCCAGATCTCCGCCTGCCGGCCGACGATGCGGTTTTCCTCTTCCTGCATGCGCCACCAGGTGACGAGATCGTCGGCCTCGAGCGGCCGCGAGATCAGGAAGCCTTGCGCTTCGTCGCAGCCGTGGTTCTTCAGGAAGGCGAACTGGGACGCGTTCTCCACGCCTTCGGCAATCACCCGCAGGCCGAGCGAATGCGACAAGGCGACGATCGCCTGGGTGATCGCCTCGTCGTTCTGGTTGGTCTCCAGTCCGTGCACGAACCGCTGGTCGATCTTGATACCCTGGATGGGCAGGCGCGCGAGATACGAGAGGCTCGAGTAGCCGGTGCCGAAGTCGTCGACGGTGATCGACACGCCGCGCTGCTTCAGCTTGACCAGCGTATCCACGGCCTTCTCGGGATGGGTGATGATGACGCTCTCGGTGATCTCGAGGTCGAGGTATTGCGGCGGCAGGTTCGACGAATTGAGCGCATCCTCGACGATCGAGAGCCAGCTGTCGTGCTGCAGCTGCTGGACGGAGAGATTGACCGACAGCCGCAGCAGGATGCCCTGGCGGTGCCATTGCATCACCTGCTTGCACGCATCCCGCAAAACCCGGGCCCCGAGGGTCTGGATCATGCCGGACTCCTCCGCGATGGGAATGAAGTCCGACGGCGCGATGATCCCGCGCTGGGGGTCGCGCCATCGCAATAGCGCCTCGACGCCGCAGGCGCGTCCGGTCTGCATGTCGATCTGCGGCTGGAACATGAGGAAGAACTCGTCGTCCATCAGGCCGCGGCGCATGTCGGTCTCGAGCTGCAACCGCAGCTGCACCCGGGCGTTCATGTCGGCGGTATAGAAGCGATAGGCATTGCGGCCCGCTTCCTTGGCGGCGTACATCGCGGTATCCGCCTGCTTGATGAGCGTCCCGGGGTCCGACGCGTCGAGCGGGAACATCGACACCCCGATCGAGCAGGTCAGGGTCGGCGTCTGGTCGGCGAGCCGGAACGGCGCGAGGAACGCCTCCCGCACCCGGGCCAGCACCGTCATGGTCTCGAAGGTCGCATGGGCGGGATCGAGCCCTGGCAGGATCAGCACGAATTCGTCGCCGCCCAGGCGCGCCACGATATCGGCCTCCCGGACCGCACTGGTCAGCCGCTGGGCCACCGACTGCAGCAGCTGGTCGCCGCAATCGTGGCCGAGGGTGTCGTTGATGCGCTTGAAATGATCGAAGTCGATGAACAGGCACGCGACGTGAGTGTGCTCGCGCTGCGCCTGGGCGAGCAGCTGCTTCAGGCGCTGGGCGAGCAGGGAGCGGTTCGGCAGGCCGGTGAGGATGTCGTGCTGGGCGAGCTTGTAGGCGTGCGCCGTCGCGACCTCGAGCTCCTTGGTGCGCTGGGTCACCTTCTCCTCGAGGGTGCGCTGGTAATTGGCGACTTCGCTGCGCGACGCCGCGAGGCGCTGAGTCATCTGGTTGAACGCATGGGTGAGGAGCCCCAGCTCGTCGGCCGAGCGCGCCGGCACGTACACGTCCAGCTTGCCCGAGCCCACGGCGCGAGCGGCACGGATCAGCCGGCGCATCGGCGCCACGATGCGGCGGGTGAGCAGCAGCGTGGTGCCGATCGACAGCAGCACGAGCAGTCCGACGACGGTGAGAGCGCCGATGACGTGCTTGCGGAACTGCTCCTGCTGCCGGGCGAAGCTCATCCCGAGTTGCACGTAACCGATCGGGTTCGCGGCAGGCGTCGCCGGCATCACGGTGGCGTTCGGCTGCGCCTGGGAGAGGGATCGCGTGGTGCCCGGGGTGCCGCGCACGACACTGCTGATGATCTCGACATAGGGCTCACCGCCAAATGTGGCATGCGACGTGAGGGGCGCGGCGCCGGGCGCCGGCAGTCGCGACGGCAACGCGGGCAGGGTCGCGCCCTGCAGCCCCTGGCGATACTGGCGCTGGGCGAGGGGGCGGCCCCCGTCGTCGAGGACCGCGGCGAAGGCGATGTCGCCGTCGCGCTCCAGCGAGTCGAGAATGGAGGCAACGTAGGCGCGGTCACCGGTGACGAGGCCGTACTCGGAGAGTTCCGCGAGCATGCCGATGACGGTGAGGCCCTCGCTGCGTAGCTCCTGCTCGCTGTCATGCCACTGCTGCCAGAGGTAAAAACCGGTGGTGGCGATCGCAGTGGTGAAGATGAGCCCGACGGTGAGTACATTGAGCTTGGTGAGAAGCCCCATGCGCACCGGCGGCAGGGTGGTGGGTGTGTGGGTCTCGCCCGCGAGGGGCGAGAGGTGCAACCGGAAGCGACGAAAAACCTGGATCATGCGCGACGCGATGCTTCCGGCCTGCCGCCGGCTACGCGCGGCCCTGCATCGGATCGCGGTGCCGCTGCGGGACACGCCGTTGCGCGCGTCGCGTGAACGCCACGTGCCGTGCGCGCGTGCCTGCGCCGCCTTGCGTCGTCCCTCTGGTGCGCGTTACGTGACACTGTTGCTCCCTGTTCCATTCGAGGCCAC
>JBDTWB010000308.1:0-3845 GCA_040006895.1 Casimicrobiaceae bacterium
CTGTTGGCCTCGCCGGTGCTCTTGGCATCACCGGTGAAGTTGGCGTCGCCGGTGCCGCGGACATCGCCAGTGCGGTTGGCATCCTCATCACCAATGCCCCCGGTCCTCGCATCGGTCCTTACCGCCAGTCCGACCCCGCCGGCCTTGCCAACCCCGCCGGCCTTGCCGACGGCGCCGGCCTCCCCATCGGTGGGCAGCGCCGCGGCCATGTCCCCGCGCAGTCGAGACACCGCCGCCGAAAGCTCGTCGCTGCGGCCCGGCGCTTCGCCCAGCCAGAATGGAATCGTCGGTGGCAGGCCATGGGCATCCTCCACCCGCACCCGTCCGGCCTCGACGCGCTGAATCCGGTACGACGCGTTGCCAAGCTGGAAGATGTCGCCAGCAATGCTTTCGACCGCGAAGTCCTCGTTGACGGTACCGACGAGCTGCCCGGCAGGCTCGAGCACCACGTCGTAGTCGGCGTTGTCGGGGATGGCACCGCCCGAGGTGAGCGCGGTCATCCGCGCGCCGCGGCGGCCGCGCAGCATGCCGTGCACGGCATCGCGGTGCACGTACGTGCCGCGGTGGCCCTGGCGGGTGCTGAACCCATCGGCGAGCATGCGCACGACTTCACGATAGGTTTCGGCGCCGAGGTCGCGGTACGGATGGGCCCCGCGCACGAGGTCGAGCAGCGCCGCTTCCTCCCAGTCCTGCGCGGCGACTTCCGCGACGATCTGCTGCGCGAGGACGTCCAGTGGCGCCACCGGGATGGCGAGCCGGTCGAGCTCGCCGCGGGCCACGGCATCGAGCAGGGCCGTGCATTCCACCAGCTCGTCGCGCGAGAGCGGAAACAGCCGCGCCTTCGGCACGCCGGCGACCTGATGCGCGGCGCGGCCGGCACGCTGCAGGAAAGTCGAGATCGCGCGCGGCGAGCCGAGCTGGCACACGAGCTCGACGTCGCCGATATCGATACCGAGCTCGAGCGATGCGGTCGCCACCAGCACCTTGAGCTCGCCGCGCTTCAGGCGTTGCTCGGCCCCGAGACGCAGTTCCTTCGCCATGCTGCCGTGGTGGGCCGTGACCTGCTCCGGGCCGAGGAGCTCGGACAGATGCCGCGCTGCGCGCTCGGCCATGCGCCGGGTGTTGACGAATACCAGGGTGGTACGGTGGTCCTGGGCCAGCATTGCGAGTCGCGCGTACACCTCCTTCCACACGTCGGTCGACATCACTGCCGTCAAGGGTGAGGACGGCACTTCCAGAGCGAGGTCGCGGGGCCGCGCGTGGCCCGTGTCGACGATGGCGCAGGCGTCTCGCGCACCGGCCGCTCCACCCGTGCCGACCAGGAACCTCGCCACGTCTTCGATCGGCTTTTGCGTGGCCGACAGGCCCACGCGCACCAGCGGCGCAGCAGTCAGCGCCGCCAGCCGCTCGAGCGACAGCGCCAGGTGGCTGCCACGCTTGTTGCCGGCCAGCGCATGAATCTCGTCGACGATGATCGTGCGGGTGGTGGCGAGCATGGTCCGTCCCGAGGCCGAGCCGAGCAGGACGTAGAGCGACTCGGGCGTGGTCACCACGATGTGCGGCGGACGCTTGCGCATGCTGGCGCGCTCAGCTTGCGGGGTATCGCCGGTGCGCACCAGGGTGCGGATCGGCACGTCGGGGTCGCCGCGCGCCGCCAGCGCATCGCGAATGCCGGCGATCGGCGCGGCGAGGTTCTTCTGGATGTCGTTGGATAGCGCTTTGAGCGGTGAAACGTAGACGACGAACGTCTCGTCGGGCAAAGGCGCGCTCACGCCTTGCCGCACCAGGGCGTCGATCGCCGCCAGGAACGCCGCGAGGGTCTTGCCCGACCCGGTGGGCGCCGCGATCAGCACATCGCGTCCCTGCTGGATCAGCGGCCAGGCGCGCGCCTGGGCGTCCGTGGGTTCGGGGAAATGGCTACGAAACCAGGAATCGACGGCAGGATGGAAGGCAGCGGCTTTCACGGGGATTCAGTTGGAGTCGAACGGAGCAAGCAAACTCGATACGGATGACCTTCGAGCGTACCGCGTGGTTCGCGAGTGGGCACCCCTGAGGATGGTGCGGCGGGCACCCCTTCGAGTGTGCAAACCGGAAGAGCGAGACGATCTGGAGAGTGATGCGACTGAAGATCATTTTTTACGCCCGAGCCCGGACGCGCTTGGGAGCCGATCGCCTGGACTCGCCTTGTGGTAACAGCACAACACGCCTTGCTTATCCACGCAACCGAAAATGCTCGGCGCATGCCGCATGCTGCTAACCGGGCGTATTGTCGCGCATACCCTTTTCACCCCATCAAGAGAGCTACGATGCAGCGCCTTGGCCTGTTCGTTACTGCTGTCGTTCTGCTGTCGATCGCCGTTGCCGCGCGCGCCGCCACCATCACCGACTGCTGCGACTGGGCGAGCGGCTGGGCGTTCGGGTCCTATACGGTGGCCGGTGCGGGTACCGCCAGCGCCACGGTGGAGGCCACGGGCGGCAACCCCGGGGCGCGGCTCAACGTCACGACCGTCACCCCGACGGGAGCCGACACCGCCTTCGGCACGGCGCTGCTCACGACCAGCACGACGGCAGCGCCCACGGCCGGTGCGGCCTTCACCTTGAGCCTCGACGTGCTGAGCGGCGCCGGCGGATTCGGCCAAGGCCAGGCCATCCAGGTACTGGTCGGACAGGCCGGGTCGATCTATGCGCAGCCGGTCGGCGTGACCGGGTTTCCCCTGGCCAGTTTCACGACGATCAACTTTCCCGGAACCTTCAACGCCGGTGCATTCACCCGGATCTCGGGTGCCGGTCCGGCCACGCCTAGCTTCGACGGCGTCACCGCCACGACGTACGGGTTCGCCGCCGGCAACAACATGAGCGCCACCCTGACGCAGTATTACGACAATTTTCGCCTGGTAATTCCCTCCATCGGGGGGCCCTCGGTGACCAGCGCTGCGGCGAACATTCCGACACTTTCCGAATACGGACTCGTGGCACTCGGCCTGCTCATTGCGGGCCTCGGGATGACCGGCCTGCGCCAGCGTCGCTGATTCGTCGCACGGCCCACGCGGCAGCGATGACCCAGATCGCTTTGCAGCGCTCGGTCGTCGCGGGCGCACTCGAGGTCGCCTATCTCGAGAGCGGTCCCGCAGAGGGGCGGCCCGTCGTCCTGCTCCATGGCTGGCCCTCGGACGTGCACGATTGGGATGACGTCGCGCCGGCGCTCGCGCGGCAGGGCTTCCGGGTGCTGGTGCCCTGGCTGCGAGGCTTCGGTCCCACCCGTTTGCTGGATGCTGCCACGCCGCGGTCGGGGCAACAGGCGGCACTGGGGGCGGATCTGCGGGACTTTCTGGATGCACTGGGCATCGAAGCGGCGTTTTTCGCAGGCTACGACTGGGGAGGACGCGCTGCATGCGTCGCCGCCGCGCTGTGGCCGGAACGGGCGAAGGGCTTGCTATCCATCACGGGCTACAACATCCAGGCGATAGCGACAGCCCGGCAACCTTCCACCGCCGACCAGGAACTGCGCTACTGGTACCAGTGGTATTTCCACACCGAGCGCGGCGTCGCCGGACTCACCGGGAATCGTCGCGCGCTCGCGCAGGTGCTCTGGCGGCTGTGGTCGCCGAACTGGCGCTTCACCGACGCGCTTTTCGAGGCGACGGCATCGAGCTTCGACAATCCCGACTTCGTCGCGGTCACCATACAGTCGTATCGTCACCGGTATGGCGCCGCACCGGGTGACCCGGCATTCGACGATCTGGAAAGGCGCTTGACGCACCAGCCGCCGATCTCGGCATCCACCATCGTGCTGCACGGCGCCTGCGACGGGGTGATGCCTCCGGAAGTCTCCGCCGACGCGCAAC
>JBDTWB010000309.1:0-3814 GCA_040006895.1 Casimicrobiaceae bacterium
ACTAGAGCGGGACTAGAGCGGGACTAGAGCGGGACTAGAGCGGGACTAGAGCGGGACTAGAGCGGGGACCGATCGCCGCCGGCGGCTGCGCGTTGCCATCCGGCCACGACGAGCGCGCGCCTCAGACCCATCGGCCCGCGGCTGCGTCGCTACCGGCGACGCAGCCAGAAGCTCCCGCCGCTGAAGCCCGCGCCGTCGGCACGCGCCAGCGCCGCGATCACGCGGTCGCGGAAGCGATGGAACGCGTGATTGGAGCCGAAGACGACCTCGAAGCCGCCACCGCCGAGGAGCAGCGCGCGCAGCAGGTACTGCTCGTTCCAGCTGCGGTTCTCGTGCAGTACCCAGTCGCGGGGATACTCGTGCGGCAGGAAGATGTCGTGGACGTGCACGTAAACGCCGGGCGCGAGTCGCGGCAGGACCTCGAAGAACAGGAAATTCACGTCGCTGCCGGTCTTGGCGACATGGGACGAATCCAGGAACAGCACGTCGCCGGATTCGAGCGCGGTGAACACGGCGAGATCAGTCGCCTGCACTTTCTGCACGAGCAGCCGGGTGATGCCGGGCAGGCCGCGCGCGAGAAACGGCCGCGGGTACGGCTCGATGCATGTGACGTGCATGCGCTCGCCGAAGAAGCGCGCGTTGACGTCGCCGGTCATGAGCGACGAATAGCCCGAGCCGACTTCGACGAAGCGCCGTGGCCGGCGGTCCAGCAGCAGCACGAAGAGCACGCGCGGATCGAGCCAGCTGAACTGGCTGTTCTCGGAATAGAAGCGGTCGAGCGCGGGCGTGTCGGGCAGGCGATCCGGGTAGTCGTAGAGCGGCAGGAAGCGTGGGAAGGCGCGCGTCAGGAGGTCGAGATGCGACGCGTCGTTGAAGTCGATGCCGACGACCTCGGGATGCGCCGGCCACAGCGCATCGCCGTCGAGGGTTGCCGGATCGACGATCGGCGAATAGAAATGGCCGGGAGGAAATGGTAGCGTGACCGCCGGCACGTCCTCGTCGAACGCGAGATCCGCCGGATCGGCAGGGGGCTCGGGCTGGGTCATCGCACCGGATCGACCAGCAGGGCATGCATGGTGCGCTCGACGAACTCCTCGATCACCACGTCGGGGCGCTCGCGGTCGATATCGGCCATGGCCATGTGGTGGCCCGCATAGTAGACGACCCGGGTGAAGTTTTCCGACACGGCCGGGATCATCGCATCGAACATCGAGTCGCGATATACGAGCGCGCGGGGCAGTCCGTCGCGTGCGCAGCCCTGCACCACGGGCTCGACCGGATCGCGGATCGGCCGTGCGCAACGCCGGGTCGCATCCCCCAGGATCTTCCGGAACGGCTGCCGATCGACTTCCTCGAACCAGCGCGGCAGGCCGAGCAGGTTGGCGAGGTCGCCGCTATAAGTGTCGCCGGCCTCGTACGGCGCGGGCTCGGCGGGGACGTGCGGTACGCGCGGGACGACGGAGCGCACCGCCGACATGAGGTGATCGTAGGCGATCGTCGCGCCGCCGTAATTCCAGTGCGAGTCGGTGCGGTAGTAGACCTCTCCGCCTGGCTTGGCGGACCGGAGCGCGGCGCGCGGATCGATCACCCGCAACTCTGGATGGGCCGCCAGCGCGGCAAACAGCCCATCGAGACGGGTCTGCCGCGCACGCCTCACCCAGCGCGGCAGATTCTCGGGATAGATGGTCGCCTTGTCGGGCGCGACCAGCACGAAGTAGGGTATGCCGCGCGCCGCAAGCAGGTCGTGGCGGCGCTCGAGCTCCGCAGCGATGCGAACGCCCTCGTCGGCCGGGTAGTGCACCACGCCGCGAAAGTCCCGATCGATGGCGCGCTGGTCCTCGCCCTTGAAGAAAAGCCATCCATCGCGGCCCATCATGATCGTCGGAACCGGCGACACGCCGAGGCCGACCGCGAGCGCCAGGTGATGATAGGCGATCAGGCGATCACGACCGCCGAAGCGATCGTCGAAGGCCGCCTCGAAGGCCTTGCGCCAGCCGGTGGTGGCCTGGCCTTCGTGCGGCCCGTGCGCGGGAGTGGCCCCGAATACCACCGTAGGCCACGGCGTGGTGGGCCGGTTCTCGAAACGCGTCAGGGCGAGGTCGTGCTTCAGCACCGCGCCCGCGAGAGGAATCACCAGCGCCAGCACGAACAGCGTGGCGACGATCGCATCGCGCCACGGGTCGTTCGCCGCGGCAGGCATTGGGACGCTCGGGGCAGTCGGCGACACGCGGTCCATGGCGTCAGAACCGGAAGTAGATGAATGGGTTGTAGGTCCCGGCCGCAAGCCATGCCGCCGCGCTCCAGCCGATCAGCACGAGCCACGCAGTGTCGAGGGTCATGGCCACCCGGGCCGTTGCGCCGCGGACGAAGGTGCGCGCACGCCACCGCGCGATGCTGCGCGCGACGGGCATCGAGCCGATGATCCCGGCGCCGAGCGCGAGCGCCACCAGCGGATCGACGTACTGCGCGAGCGGCATGCGTGCGCCATCGCCCGCTGCGCGGCCGGCGAGGGCCATGAAGTATGCGCTTGCGTGGTCGAGGGTGTCGCTGCGGAAGAGTACCCAGCCGGCCATGACCACCAGCAGTGCATAGACGTGGCCGAGAGGGCGCCATCGCTCGAGCTCACGGGTCAGTCCCGCGCGCTCGATCACCAGGAATACCCCGTGCCATGCGCCCCACAGGATGAAGTTCCAGCTCGCGCCGTGCCACAACCCGCAGAGCAGGAACACGATCACCAGGTTGAGATAGGCGCGCGCCTGGCCACGGCGGTTGCCGCCGAGCGGGATGTAGACATAATCGCGGAACCAGTTCGACAGCGAGATATGCCAGCGGCGCCAGAACTCGCGGACCGAGCGCGAGATGTACGGGTAATCGAAGTTCTCCAGGATGCGGAAGCCGAAGAGGCGCATCAGGCCGATGGCCATGTCCGAATAACCGGAAAAATCGAAGTAGATTTGCAACGTGTAGCAGGCGAGTCCGAGCCATGCGACGGGGGTGGTGAGCTCACCGGCCGGCAAGGCGAACACCTGGTCGGCGACGGCGCCGAGGGTGTTGGCGATCAGCACTTTTTTCGCCAACCCGATCACGAAGCGGCGCACGCCCCACGCGAAGTCGGCGAGACGTGCGTCGCGCCGGGGGATCTGCGCGGCGATGTCGCGCCAACGGATGATCGGACCGGCGATGAGCTGTGGAAAGAGCAGGATGTACAGTGCGAAATCGGGCAACCGAGGCTCGGCGCGCGCATTGCGCTTGTGCACGTCGACCACGTACGAGATGGCGTGGAAGGTGAAGAACGAGATGCCGAGCGGCAACGGGATCGCTGCGGCGGTGATGCCATAACCGGTGAAGTTGCGCAGCAGGGTATCGACGTTCTCGGTCACGAATCCGGCGTACTTGAACACCGCGAGCAAACCGAGGTTGGCCACGATGGCCGCGGCAAGCCTGCGCCGGCGCCGGTCGCCTTCGGCCCCTGCTATGGCAATTCCGAATCGCCAATTGACGAGCACCGACGCCGCCACGAGCGCGAGCATCGCGCCTTCGCCCCAGACATAGAACGCGAGGCTCGCCACCAGCAGCACGCCGTTGCGTGCCCTCGTCGGCGCAGCGAAGTAGGCCGCGAGCACCAGCGGCAGGAAGGCGAAAAGAAAAAGCGGAGAGGCGAAGACCACGGCGGCGTTGGCAGCGAGCGCGCGCGAGTCTAGCAGGCACGCACCCCGGCCACGCCGTGACCGGCCCTGTTGCGAATGGCCCTGGAGATGCGGCGGGGGGCTGGAAACTCCCGGCACTGCAGGCCTGCCTACAGGCCATGCCTGCC
>JBDTWB010000310.1:0-3795 GCA_040006895.1 Casimicrobiaceae bacterium
ACCGCGCGCGGTTGCGATCTTGCGCGAAAGGGAGAGCATGAGCGATTTTTTATTCACGTCCGAGTCCGTTTCCGAAGGCCATCCCGACAAGGTCGCCGACCAGATCTCGGATGCGGTGCTGGACGCGATTCTAGAGCAAGACCCGCACGCCCGCGTTGCCGCGGAAACACTGGTGTCGACCGGGCTGGTGGTGATGACCGGGGAGATCACCACGTCCGGGCACCACGATTACGCGCGCGTCGCCCGCGATGCCATTCGTCGCATCGGCTACAACGATCCGGAGCTCCGCTTCGACGCCGACGGCTGCTCGGTGATGGTGTGCTACGGACGGCAGTCGCCCGACATCGCCCGCGGCGTGGATCATGCATCGGATGAATATCTCAACCAGGGCGCGGGCGACCAGGGCCTGATGTTCGGCTATGCCTGCGACGAGACGCCGACCCTGATGCCGTTTCCGATCTACTACGCGCATCGGCTGGTGCAGCGGCAGAGCGAAGTGCGCAAGGACGGTCGCCTGCCGTGGCTGCGGCCTGACGCCAAGTCGCAGATCACCGTGCGCTACGAGGGCGGCAAGCCCGTGGCGATCGACACCGTGGTGCTGTCCACCCAGCATCACCCGAGCATGAACGAGCGCCAGAAGGAGCTCGCCGAGGCCGTGATCGAGGAGATCGTGAAGCCCGTGCTGCCGGCGAAGATGCTCAACGGCACCAAGTACCTCGTCAATCCCACCGGTCGCTTCGAGATCGGCGGTCCGCATGGCGACGCCGGCCTCACCGGCCGCAAGATCATCGTCGACACGTATGGGGGCGCGGCCCCGCACGGCGGGGGCGCCTTCTCGGGCAAGGATCCGTCCAAGGTCGACCGCAGCGCGGCCTACGCGGCGCGGTACGTCGCGAAGAACATCGTGGCCGCGGGTCTCGCGCGGCAGTGCCAGGTGCAGCTTTCCTACGCCATCGGGGTCGCGCGGCCGATCAACGTGACCGTCTACACCGAGGGCACCGGCAAGCTGCCCGACGAGGAAATCGCGGCTCTGGTGACCGAGCATTTCGATCTGCGTCCCAAGGCCATCATCAGGATGCTGGACCTCTTGCGTCCCATCTATCTCAAGACGGCCGCCTACGGTCACTTCGGTCGCGACGAGCCGGAATTCACCTGGGAAGCGACGGACAAGGTCGAAGCCCTGCGGGCTGAACTCGGCGCAGCGGCCGCTGCCTGACGCATTCCCGGGCGCCGCGCCTGTGAGGGCCTGCGCAGCCAGCCATGACGAACGTGCAGGCTCCCTGGCTGCGCCTTCTGGCGCGCGACGACGCGCCGCATTGCTGGGCCGGCCTGATGGTGCGGATCGTTCCCTACGTGCCCCATGCGCCCACCGCCCCCTCGGCACCCGTCGATTCCGGGGTTGCTGCCGCTGCCGCGAAGCGATCCCTGGCTTCCGCTGACCCCGTCGACCAAGCCGGCGTACCGCATCATTTCCTGGGTGCGGCATGGCCTCCGGCAAGCGGTGGTCTCGCGCGGTGGCCCGAGGTCGTGGTGATCGGCTCGCCAGCACCGGACAATGCGCTGGCCGAGCTGTTCGTGCATGTGCCGGCCGACGCGCCGCTCTACCTCGGCAGTCTCGACGAGCTCGACGGTGCACCGGCCGCGGAGATCCTCTGCCCGGCCGCCGCCAACCTCGAGCCTTACCCGCGCGCCGGGGCGGAAGCCTTGATGGCGGCCGAGCGCGAACGCCGGCGCACAGTCATCCAAGCGCAGTTCACCGATCGGAATTCGGGCTTCGAGCGCTTCCGCCGAACGCTGCTCGCCGGCCCCTCCTCCCACTAGCCGCACGACGGCTGCGTCCGTCGCCTACCGGAATCATCCCGCCCATGTCCGCCCTGTTCAGCCCCCTCAAGCTCCGCGCGCTCGAATTCCAGAACCGGCTCGTGGTGTCGCCGATGTGCCAGTACTCCGCCGTGGAGGGCTGCGCCACCGACTGGCACCTGGTGCACTGGGGGCAACTCTTGCAGACCAGCGCTGCACTGATGTGCATCGAGGCGACGGCGGTGAGTGCCGCGTCGCGCATCTCGCCCGGCGACCTCGGGCTCTACGACGATGCGACCGAGGCTGCACTGGGCGATCGGCTCGCCCGCGCGCGCCGCCAGGCCCCGCCGATGCCGGTCGGCTTGCAGCTCGCCCATGCCGGTCGCAAGGCATCGTCGCGCGCGCCCTGGGACGGCGGCACGCTGATCCCTCTGGACGAAGGCGGCTGGCCCACTACCGCGCCCTCGGCGGTGCCGCACAGCGAAGACGAGCGCGCGCCCATTGCCCTGGATGTTGCGGCACTCGAGGAAACCGTGGCCGACTTCGTGGCCACCACGCGGCGCGCGGAGCGCATCGGCATCGATGCGCTGGAGGTCCACATGGCGCATGGTTACCTGCTCCACCAGTTCCTGTCGCCGTTGGCCAATCACCGCGACGATCGCTACGGCGGCAGCTTCGACGATCGCGTGCGCTTTCCGCTGGAAGTGTTCGCCGCCGTCCGGGCCGTGTGGCCCGAGGGCCGACCGCTGGGCGTGCGCGTCTCGGCGACCGACTGGGTCGAGGGTGGTTGGACGCCGGAAGAAACGGTCGAGCTCGCTCGCCGCCTGAAGGCGTTGGGTTGCGACTGGATCGACATCTCGAGCGGTGGCGTTTCGCCCCGCCAGAAGATTCCGCTCGGGCCCGGTTATCAGCTGCCGTTCGCGCGCGAGGTCCGCCGCGCCACCGGGCTCACCACCATGGCGGTCGGGCTGATCACCGATCCCGTACAGGCCGAAACCATCATCGCCACCGGCGAAGCCGATCTCATCGCCATGGCCCGAGCCTTCCTGTGGAACCCGCGATGGGTATGGCACGCTGCGGCGCAGCTGCGCGGCACGGTGCATGCGCCGCAACAGTACTGGCGAGCGCCGCCGCGCAACGCCCCGGGCGTGTTCGGCGACACCACCACGGGTCAGCGCTAAGCCGCTCTCGGGCGTTTGCGCCCGGCCGATATGGGGGGCGAGCTGCCGTCCCTCCGACGCGTTGCGCGGACGCGATCCTCCGGACCGCGTGGACGTGGCGCAGACCGAACGACCGGGCGCCGCCGCCGCTAGGGCAGGCGCGCGATCATCTGGTGGTGCGCGTCGACGCCAATCTCGCCCCGCGACATGCCATGCGTGGCGCCGTCGCTGTGATAGACCAGCAGCACCGCATTGTCGTGGGTGAGCTTCGCCGGAGCCTTGAGGGTGAAGGTCTTGGTCCCGTCGGCGGGGGCGACGAACGAATTGCCCTTGCCGGTGCCGTCGAGCGGGGTGAATCCGACGGGCTTCTGGTCGAAGTGATTCTCGAACAGGGTGTAAGTGCCCTGCGGCCGCAGGTTGGCGAGCTTCACGGTGACCGTCATGCCATCGGGCCCGATGGTCGCCGTGCCGGTCGGAGCAAGCCATTTGCCCAGATCGAAGCCGAGCGCCTTGCCCTTGGCGTTGAACAGCGCGGTGCCCGGCGCGTCGGCGATGAACGCGGGCCGCAGGCCGGCATCGTGCCTGATGTTTTGCGGACCGGTGGCGGCGGGGGCATTCACGTCTTTCACGAACACCTGCGGGTCGAGCGGCTTGGCTTGCTTGGTTTCGGCGGAAAAGAACCCCGCATGCGTTTCCATCTTGAGTTCCTGCGCGCCGCCGTCGGCGGCGAAAGTCCCACCTGCCATCAGGACAAGTGCAAGGGAGGTCGCTGCGCGGAATGCTGGGATCGCTCGAATCATGGTGCTTCCTTTGAGTGCTGTGGATTAGGGCCTAG
>JBDTWB010000311.1:0-3795 GCA_040006895.1 Casimicrobiaceae bacterium
CGCGCGCGCGGCGATATCCGACGTCCCGAGGGCCGACGTGCCGAGGGTCGAAGTGTCGAGGGCCGATGTGCCGATGGCCGGTGTGCCGAGGGCCAGTGTGCCGAGGGTCGAAGTGTCGAGGGCCGATGTGCCGATGGCCGATGTGCCATGCGCCGGTGTGCAGAGGGCCGATACGCCATGCGCCGATGTGCAGAGGGCCGATGCGCCGAGGGCGATGGGCCAGTCCCGTTCATTCAGGTGGTCGATTGCACAACCGCTCGTGCGCCCCATGGAAGCGGCCGCATGTGTCCTCATTTTGACGGTAATGCGAGCGGTGGTGCCGGCGCGGTGGGGGCGTGCTGGCAAAATACCCGCTTTGCGCGCCGGCGCCTTGTCGGCCGGGCGCTCCGGCCGTGCGCATGGCGCTGCGTATCGAATCCTGTCACGCGGCGGCAAAGCCTGCCGCGCCATTCTCCAATGCCCGGCGATTAACATTGCAATGTCGTTTCCGGCCCGAAAAAAAGTGTCCATTCTGCCAGACGCACCCGTTGCCGCGAGTGCCGTCTATGACCCGGCGTGCCGGCGCTGCCCCCGGCTCGCCGATTTCCTGGACGCGGTGAAGCGCGACCATCCGACGTACTTCTGCAAGCCGGTGCCGCCATTCGGCATAGCCCGGGCGCCGTTGACCATTGTCGGACTTGCGCCCGGGCTGCATGGCGCGAACGCCAGTGGCCGTCCGTTCACCGGCGACTATGCCGGCATCCTGCTGTTCGAGACTCTGCACGCGTTCGGCTTCTCGAGCGCACCGGTCACGACGGGACCGGACGACGGGCTGACCCTCATCGGCTGCCGCATCAACAACGCTGTGAAATGCTTGCCACCCGGCAACAAGCCACTGCCGGCCGAGATTCGCGAGTGCAACGCGTACCTGGCCGCCGATCTCGCCACCGTCCCCGACGGCGGCGCACTGCTGGCGCTCGGCCGGGTCGGGCACGAGGCGGCGCTGCGTGCGCTGGGCAAGAAGCCGGGGCTTTATGCCTTCGGCCACGGCGCCGCACACCCATTGGCGCGCGGCGTCGTGCTGTTCGACAGCTATCACTGCAGCCGCTACAACACCAACACCGGACGCCTCACCGCGGCCATGTTCCGCGACGTGTTCGCGGCCGTCGTGAAGCATCTCGCAAGTACCGCTGCGACGGCGCGGCGCGCATGAAACGAACCATCGAGCCCGCGGCAGCGCCCGAGACGGCCAGCGCGGTAGGTTTCGATCCGCACGAGATGATGGCGTCGCTGCCTCATCGGCCCGGCGTCTATCGCATGTTCGACGCGGCAGGCGACACGCTCTACGTCGGCAAGGCACGCGATCTCAAGAAGCGGGTGTCGAGCTACTTCCAGAAGACCGGCCACGAGCACCGGATCGCGGTCATGGTGGGGCAGGTTGCGCGGGTGGAGACCACCGTCACGCGCTCCGAAGGCGAGGCGTTGCTGCTCGAGAACAATCTCATCAAGGCGCTCGAGCCGCGCTACAACATCCTCTTTCGCGACGACAAGAGCTATCCGTACGTCTGCCTCACCGGCGAGACCTACCCGCAGCTGCGTTTCCACCGGGGCAAGCTCGACCGCCAGCATCGCTACTTCGGGCCGTTCCCCAGCGCCGGGGCGGTGCGCGAAGGCATGGCGCTGCTGCAGAAGGTGTTCCAGCTGCGCACTTGCGAGAACACGGTGTTCGCCAATCGTTCGCGACCGTGCATGCTGCATCAGATCCAGCGTTGCAGCGGGCCTTGCGTGAACCTCATCTCGACCGAGGAGTATGCCCTCGACGTGCAGAGCGCGCTCCTGTTCCTGCAGGGCAAGACCACCGAGGTGCTGGCCCAGCTGCAGGGCGAGATGAATGCGTCGAGTGCCAAGCTCGAGTTCGAGCGCGCCGCGCGACTGCGCGACAAGATCACCCGGCTGCAGCAGCTGCAATCGCGCCAGTTCGTCGAAAGCAGCACGGCGGGCGACATCGACGTCATCGCGGCGGCGGCCGACCAGGGCCTCGTGGCGGTCAACCTGGTGATGATCCGCGGCGGCCGGCACGTCGGCGATCGAACCTTTTTCCCGCAGCACGCCGATGCCTCGTCGCTCGACGACGTGGTCTGCGCGTTCCTGGAGCAGCATTACGTCGAGCGGCCGGTCCCGCCGACGATCATCGCGCCGGGTGCGGAGGACCACGAGACGCTTGCGGAGGTCCTGTCCGCGCAGGCGGCACGCCGGGTCGATATCGTTGCCAACCCGGGTGGCGAGCGCCGCGTATGGCTCGCCATGGCGTTCCAGAACGCGACCTTCGCCATCGGCCAGAAGCTTGCCCAAAAAGCCACGCAGGAAGATCGCCTGGGCGCCCTGCGGGCGGCGCTCGGCCTGCCGCCCTCGGCGCAGCGCGTCGAGTGCTTCGACATCTCCCACACCATGGGCGAGCGCGCGGTCGCATCGTGCGTGATCTTCGACCGGCACGGCATGCAGTCGTCCGAGTACCGGCGCTTCAACGTTTCACCAGCGATGGGCGGCGACGACTATGCCGCCATGCGCGAGGCCCTGTCGCGACGCTGCGCCCGCATCGTCGCCGGAGAATATCCCGCGCCCGACCTGCTGGTCGTCGACGGTGGCAGGGGCCAGGTCGGGGTGGCCGCGGAAGTGCTGGCGGAGCAGGGCCTGCACACCACGCGCCTGATCGGCGTCGCCAAGGGGCCGGAGCGCAGGGCCGGGGAGGAGGACATCGTGTTCCCCGACCGTCCCGAAGTCCTCAACCTGCCGCCCGATCATCCCGGCCTGCATCTCCTCCAGCAGATCCGCGACGAGGCGCATCGCTTCGCCATCCAGGGTCATCGGGCTCGCCGGGCCAAGGCGCGCAACACCTCTTCCCTCGAGGAGATCGAAGGCATCGGCGCCCGCAAGCGCCAGGCGCTGCTTGCCCACTTCGGCGGGCTGCGCGGCGTGCAAGGCGCCAGCATCGACGACCTCGCCCGCGTACCGGGAATCAGCCGTGCCCTGGCCGAACGCATCTTCGCAACCCTCCACTGAGCCGCAGGCGACCGGCGCGCACGGCGTAGAATGCCCGGGCGCCGGCGTTGCGCCTGCGCTCGTGGTACCGCGCATGACCTTCAACATCCCGATTGCGCTCACCTGGCTGCGGATCGTACTGATCCCGGTCTTCGTCGGCGTTTACTACCTCCCCGCGTCGCTGCTCTCGCCGGCTGGCAAGAACTGGACGGCGATGTGGGTGTTCGCCCTGGCGGCGATCACTGATTGGCTGGACGGCTACCTGGCGCGCCGCTGGGGCGAGACCAGCGCCTTTGGCGCCTTCCTCGATCCGGTCGCCGACAAGCTGATGGTCGCCGCGGCACTCATCATGCTGGTGTGGCTCGACCGCGCCGAGGTGTATCTGGCCATGATCATCATCGGCCGTGAGATCGCCATCTCGGCATTGCGGGAGTGGATGGCGCAACTCGGCCGGGGCAAGAGCGTTGCCGTAGCCATGGTGGGCAAGATCAAGACCGGCGCGCAGATGACCGCGATCATCGCGCTTCTCCTTTGGGAGCCGGTGATCCCCGGGCTCTCGACCCCCATGATCGGATCGATTGCCTTGTGGGTCGCTGCAATCCTGACCCTGTGGTCGATGTTCCACTATCTCAAGCTCGCCGCGCCGCACCTGCGCGAGCCGCCCCGGTAGCCGGAGGAGCGTGACGAGTTAAGGCGCGTTGACCGGGGGCGGGCGGGGCCCGTAAAATAGCAGGCTGTTCCCTGATAGCTCAGTTGGTAGAGCGACGGACTGTTAAT
>JBDTWB010000312.1:0-3741 GCA_040006895.1 Casimicrobiaceae bacterium
AGATCTGGGGTGTGGTTGAAGCGAACCGGCAGCGCGATGCCCTCAGGGTTCTGGCTGAGGGCGTGCCCGGCGTCCGGGGCACGGAGATCAACGTCGGGACGATCCCGGCGTATGCGTGGGGCGAATGAGGCATCGACCTTCTGCGCGGCTCCCCACTCGTTCGCCATAGCCACGCCGTAGGCGAGAGTGCTCTCTATGCATCGAGGGCGGGCACATGTACGGGTGCAAAGCGAACATGGATGGCAACATGTTCGGAGAGCGTTCTTGTCGCGTTTGACATCGTAAAGGTGATTGGACCTGATGGTTTGACCCTGCAAGTCCGACCACTTTCCAAGCGGCAAATCGGGCCCTTTCTTGACAGACAGCAAAGCGATCCCCGCTGGGTCGGAGTAGGTTCGCGATGTGGATATTCACACTTTCGGTACTTCCAGGAAGGCGATCTGATCATGCGGCTCTGGCGGCGGGTGATGGCAAGGAAGGCAATGGCAGCGTTTTCTCCGCTGTTCGCTCTCGGGGCCATCGCGGCGCGCAGCCCCCGTGCAATTCGTGAGCGAATCTCGACCTCGACCGAGACTTTCGACCTCATCATTCCGCAGTAAAGAAGCTGGTCGCAGAGGCTGCAGTGATGCCGCGACTTGACATCCAAGGAACCCGTCACTCTCGGCGCGACGACACGGAACTGGACCGTTGCGACGTGCCGGCTCTGCTGCCCGCCGACACACAGGTGGCCGCGGCGGTCCCGTTTGCAATCGTCCTCGACATGGGCCCGGCATGACACCAAGCCACGTTGCAACCGTCGCCCCAGGGAACCGCGATTCCTGCAGGTTGGGCTCGCCGTGCACCGCCGCGAGCCCAGAGTTCCCGCTCGACATCGCACCCCGCCTTCGCATTTGACGGCTGTTGCGCGGCGCGCATTGACGCCGCGCGAACTCACCAGTGCATCGTGAACGGAGCGACACATGCCATCGACCCTAATGATCCTCCGCCGGACCGCTGCCGTGCTTGCCGTCGCCGCGCTTGCGGCTTGCGAGCGCGCAGGTCCGGACGGCGCCTTGCCCACGTCGACACAGTCCCTGCCGACGGCCGCCAGGAACGGCGCCCGCATCTACTTCATGGCTGCCAGTGACCGTGGTACCGCCATCACCTACACCGGCGGGCCCGACATTGGCGGCGGCATGATGGGTGGCGGGATGATGGGCGGCGGCGGGCGATGGCTTACCTGTGCGTCTTGCCATGGTCCTGAGGGGCGAGGTGGTATCCACACGATGCACATGCGCCTGATGAAGGCGCCCGACATCCACTACGCCGCATTGGCGACCATGCCTGAACTGAAGGGCCGGCCGCGTCCCTACGACCTTCAAGACTTTCGCAAGACGGTCGAGACCGGCCGCCATCCCGATGGCGAAGAACTTGATAGGGACATGCCTCGATGGCAGATGGACGAGGCCGATCTGAGCGACTTGTTCGCGTTTCTCCAGAGCCTTCCGAACTGATCTCAATCCTTACACCGGTCGATGTCGCACGCACTGCGCCACGAGCCTGCTCGACGCGCCTCAACCCAATTGGAGATACTCAATGAAAGCGAATCCCTGGCGTGCAAGCGCCATCGCGATCGCGGCGCTGTTTCCGCTGGCCGTACAAGCCGCGGGCGATACGGCCGCCCTGCGCAAGGAGGTCGAGCAGTTGCGACAGGAGCTGTCCGAACTGCGTGCCCTGGTGAAGAGTCAAGGCCAGACCGCCGCCACGAAGGACGAGGTCACCGAGGTCAAGAGCGAAGTTTCGCGGGCGGCTGAGCAGCGGGTGCTGCGGCCCGACACGAACTCTCTGGGCCATGGGGGTCAGAATTCAACCGACGTTGACAAACACTCCACGGTTGTCGACGCAACTCCGTCAACCGCTGGCTGCCGCGGATGGTCAAGACCTGCGAGCACCATGTTGGGCTTGAGCACGATGCCCTCAAGCAGAACTCCATGTCCGTACAGCTGAGCAAACAACGCTCGCAGCACATCCTCAGTGACTTCGCTGCAACGCGCGAGCGAGTGATCTTCCCGCACAGAACCTCAGGCTCGACGATGGGTACCAGTTGGGCTTCTTGACACAAAGCCGCGTAGCGGCAAGCGAGAACCGGAGCCAGAACCCGGGCATTTACGCTACCGGCAAGACCGACATGATTCGGCCGGACGTGGCCGGCGTAGCCAGCCGGCCCATGCCGTTGGAGCCTCGGGGCTTCAGGCCCGCGCGCCACCGCAGCAACCACCTTTGGTCGCCACGTTCGACGTGGGAGTGATCGACGGATAACCGCCTTGATCCAAGGCGGCGGCGAACACCGCCGCGGGCAACTCACTTGCAATGCTGACCCGCTTACCTGGGAGGTCAACGTCCACCTGCGCCTTGCCGTCAACGTTAGCGACGATGCGTTTGACGGCGCTTACGCAACCGCCGCAGGTCATACCGTTCACTCTTAACTCAATCATGATCTATCTCCAAGGTTAGGGGGCCAACCAACGCATTGAAAACCATCCCATCGTGGTAAGGTCAAGCGTTTTCGTCAGTGGCGAACAAGCGCTGGTGCGGCCGCTCCCGCCGGTAGAGCGTCACTTGACGTTGCCATCATGGGAAGGTTTAGTATGAGTTCTCCTTGTCACTTCGGTTGATTTGCGCCATGACCAGCACCACTAACGCTGCCTCCCCCGTTGCCGATAGTCTCTCCGCCGACTTGCGCCTTGGCGTTCGCGGGATGACGTGCGCAAGTTGCGTTGGAGGGGTGGAAACTGCGCTGTGCGCCGTACCTGGAGTATCCGCCGCGAGGGTCAACCTGGCCGCCGAGCGATCGACCGTTCATGCCCAAGCGTCGATTCCTGCCGGCGACGTGGTGGCGGCGGTTAAGCGGGCGGGCTACGACGTGAGCATGGGGGAGATTGCGATAAATATTGGTGACATGAACTGTGCGACCTGCGTCGGTCGCGTCGAGAAAGCGATCGCCCGGGTCCCCGGCGTCATCTCGGTTACGGTCATCCTGGCAACCGAAGGGGCCCGGGTCGTCGCCATGGATCGCGAACTTTTGCTGCCAGCCATTCTCGCCGCCGTTCAAGCCGCCGGATACACCGCGACCTCAGATACCCGCGCTGCTGCCGGCTCCGCCGCATCCGGTATGGCGGACCACGGATGGCTCAAATGGGCAGCCAATGCCGTTGTTGAAACGGCCCGGATCGAGTGAACTCCATGGCGATCTCCACGTTCCCGGTAAATATCGGTGCCGCCGCGGCACAGTCTGGAGTGTCGGCGAAGATGATTCGGCACTATGAGCAAATTGGCCTGATGCCCACGCTCAAGCGCACCGACGCGGGATATCGGACCTATGCTGCGACCGACGTGCATATGCTGCGTTTCATCAGGCATGCGCGCGACCTGGGCTTTCCGGTCAAACAGATCGCCGCATTGCTCGGTCTCTGGCGCGACCGTCGCCGATCCAGCGCCAAGGTTAAAGCCCTCGCCCTGGAACAGCTCGCCGAACTCAATACCAAGATTGACGAACTGCAGGCGATGAAACGCACGCTCGAGGAACTCGCGACCAGCTGCCAAGGCAATGATCGGCCGCAATGTCCAATTCTTGACGAACTAGCGCGGCCCGACTTGGCAGTGGTTGTTTCACCCGCCACGCGCAAGTGGTCTTCAAGGTTTGGAGCGTGATTCGATACCAAGTCGAGACCGATCGTGTTTCGGACATGGGCCAGCCCCTAG
>JBDTWB010000313.1:0-3697 GCA_040006895.1 Casimicrobiaceae bacterium
CCATGGCCACGCCGAACGGCATGCCGTTGGCGGACACGCCAAAATTGCTGACGACAAGTTGCTCGCAATGAGCGCCGAGCGCCAGGGCGGCGAGCAAAGCGCCGGAAAGCCAGGAACGCAAGCTATGCATGAGTCTCCTCCACGTGGTGAGTTGATCGATCATTTACTTTCGGCCGGACGTCATTGCGCCCTCTTTTCAATGGCCTGCCAAAGCGCAAGCTCCAGTGCATCGTCGAGCACGGCACGCGCGGCTTCGGCATCGGCATCCTGGGGCATGCTTTTCCCGCCCGTCGCGTGCTGGCGCAACGCCGTCAGTGTGTTGCTCATGGTGGCCGCGATACGAAACAGCAGCGTCGCGGGATACGAAACCTGTGCATAGCCCAGCGCCCCCAATTCGGACGGCGTCGGCCACGGCATCCCCGGTGTCTCGAACAGGGCGGCAGATAGCGTCGCGCCACGTAGTTCCCGGCCGACGCGCGCATAGTCTTCCATGGTCCGCAACCCGGCGACGAAGATGCCGTCGACCCCGAGCGTCAGGAACGCCTCAGCCCGGCGCAATGCCTCGTCGAGCCCGGCAAATCCCGCGGCATCGGTGCGGCCGATGATGAACGTATCGGCGCTGCGCCGCTCCGCGAGGGCGACCCGAAGCTTGGCTTCGATCACCGGCAGATCGACGATGCCGCGCGCGCGGTCGGCGCGCTGCTGCTTGTGCTCGCGCTGCTGATCCTCGATCAGGATGCCGCCGACGCCGATGTCCTCGTAGAGCCTGATCGTGCGGGCCACGCTCTTGACGTCACCGTAACCGTCGTCGCCGTCGGCGAAGAATGGCAGCGGCGTTGCTGCGGCGATATCGCGGATGCCGTCGGCCATGTCGGCCACGCCGACCAGTCCGATGTCGGGCAGCGCCAGGCGCGCTGCCAGCATCGCCGAGCCGCCGATGGAAAATGCCTTGAATCCCGCCCGCGCGATGAGCCGGGCCGACAGGGCGTCGTGGGCCAGGGGCGTCACCAGCGGTCGTTCGGCCGCGAGCGCTGCGGCAACGGTCACACGAGTCATCGATGTTCTCCGCACAAGTTCATGAGGACGGCGGCTGGCCGTCGCGGTGACCGGCCAAGGGTGGGTACAGCCACGGGGCGCGCACGCGATGCCCGGCGCGAAAGGCGTCGATGGCCGGGGCAAGCCGCAACGTCTCGGCAATCTCGTCGGCACCCGACAGCAGCGCCGCCTGGCGGCGCGGATCGAGCTCGAAGGCGATGGTGTCGGTCGCGGACAGCAGGAGGCGCCGGCCCGCGACGTCGACCGTGATCACCAGCGGCTGCGTCGCCGCAACCGCAGCGATGCGGGCGTGTTCCGCATCGCCGAGGGTCACCGGCAGCAGGCCGTTCTTGAATGCATTCTCCCGAAAGATGTCGCTGAACCCGCGCGCAATCACGCAACGGATGCCGAAACGCGACAGCGCCCACACGGCATTCTCCCGGGAGCTGCCGCAGCCGAAGTTGGCGCCGGCGAGCAGGATGCGGGCCTTGCGAAAGCGCGGCTCGTTGAGCACGAAATCCGGGTTCTCCGCGCCGTCGTCGCGCAGCCGCCAGCGGGCGAAGAGGCCGGTTGCCGGGTCGGTCGCAAGCGAGCGCATGTACGCCGCCGGGATGATGGCATCGGTGTCGATGTTGTCACGCAGGAGCGGCGCGACGATGCTGGTGAGCGTGACGAGCGGTTCCATGGCGATCAGTGCAGCGCGGCGGGGTCGGCGATGCAGCCCGCGATGGCGCTCGCGGCGGCGGTGATGGGGCTCGCCAGGTGGGTACGCGCGCCAGGGCCCTGCCGTCCCTCGAAGTTACGGTTCGAGGTCGAGACGCATCGCGCTCCGGGGACCACGACGTCGTCGTTGATGGCCAGACACATCGAGCAGCCGGCTTCGCGCCATTCGAAACCGGCCTGGACGAAAACCTGGTCGAGACCTTCCCGCTCCGCCGCGGCGCGCACCTTGGCAGACCCCGGGACGACCAGCGCGCGGACATTGGCGGCTACCTGCCTCCCGCGCACCACGGTTGCCGCCGCGCGCAAGTCGGACAGGCGGCTGTTGGTGCACGAGCCGATGAACACCACGTCGATCGGAGTGCCGGCGAGCGACTGGCCCGGCGCCAACCCCATATACGCAAGGGCCGACTCGTACGCCTTGCGGCGCGGCTCCGGGATGCTCGCAGCCGTGGGGACGGCTTCGTCGATGCCGACCACGTCGCCAGGGGTCGTGCCCCAGGTCACCTGCGGCCTGAGGGTGGATACATCGAGCGCGAGGCTCCGGTCGAAGGTCGCACCCGGGTCGGACACGAGCGCGCGCCACGTGCCCATCGCCCGCGCCCAGGCATCGCCTCGCGGCGCATACGGGCGATTCGACAGATACTCGAAGGTCACGTCGTCCGGCGCGATCATCCCGAACCGGGCGCCAAGTTCGATCGACATGTTGCAAACCGTCATGCGGCCTTCCATCGATAGCGCCGCAATGGTCGAACCGCGGTACTCGACCGCGTGACCCGCGCCCGCAGCCACACCGTAGCGGCCGAGGATGGCCAGGATCACGTCCTTGGCCACGACGTTGTCGGCGAGGATCCCGTCGATGCGAATCTCCATCGACCGCGGCCGGACTTGTGCCAGTGTCTGGGTGGCGAGTACGTGGGCCACCTCGGAGGTGCCGACGCCCCAGGCCAGGGCGCCGAATGCACCGAGCGTGGCGGTATGGCTGTCTCCGCACACCACGGTACTGCCGGGCAGGGCGAGGCCGAGCTCCGCCGCCACCACGTGCACGATGCCCTGACGCGGATCGTGGACGTCGAAGAGCTCGATCCCGTGGCGCGCGCAGTTGCCGCGCAGAAAGCGGACGAACTCGGTGCCGCCGGCGAAGGTCGTGTCGTCCCGTCCCGGCCGTGTCGACAGGATGTGATCCTGGGTGGCGAACGTCTGGCCCGGCGCGTTGACCGTGCGACCCTGCTGGTCGAGCTGCTGGAACGCGGCGGCGCTGCTGACCTCGTGGACGATGTGACGGTCGACCTGCAGCAAGGTCGTCCGCGCGTCGAGGTCGACGATGGCGTGGTCGTTCCAGAGCTTGGCGAAGAGGGTTTCGGGCATGGTGGTGGCTGTTTTGACGGCACCGCTCAACCGCGACGATGCGGCCGACAGATGCAATGCTAGTCGCACCCCATTGATTGACAAGCCTCTTTTGCTCATACTAGCCATGCGAAAAAATCATGGCTCGTCGATTACCGCCGCTCAACGCACTGCGCGCCTTCGAGGCGGCCTCCCGCCACGCGAGTTTTACCCGCGCGGCCGAGGAGTTGTACGTCTCGCAGGGCGCGATCAGCCGCCACATCGCCGCACTCGAGGATTGGCTCAAGGTGCAGCTCTTCACGCGCCATGCGCGCGGCATCGAGCTCACGCCGAAAGGGGCCGTGTTCTTCCGCGTGGTGCGCGGCGCGCTGGACCAGGTCGAGTACGGCGCGCGGCAGCTGCAACAGAAGCCCGACGACAAGACGCTGCGCATCAAGGTGCCACCGACGTTCGCAATCCGCTGGCTGGTGCCGCGGCTGGCGCGATTCCACGCCTATAAACCGGACATCGACGTGCAGCTCACCACCTCGCACCAACCGGTCAACTTCAATCGCGACGATGTCGACGCCTGCATCCACTCCGACACCCAGGCATT
>JBDTWB010000314.1:0-3694 GCA_040006895.1 Casimicrobiaceae bacterium
TGGTCACGACCCTGGCGATCTGTGGTCCCTCGTCGGCGCTGACGTATGCCGTCGCGCACGTCTGGGATCGCTTCCGCGAGGCGCGCTGGCGCATCGTCATCCAGCGCGCATTGGCGCCGCTCACCGTGGGCCTGATGTTCTCGGCCGGCTACGTCCTGACCCGCGCCGCCGATCACAACATCCCGGCTCTGGCGATGACGGCGGCCAGTGCCGCGTTGATGCTGTGGAGCCGGGTGCATCCGCTGCTGGTCCTTGCCATCGCCGCGGTATTGGGAATGGCCGGACTGATCTAGCCTTGCGGTCACGCTCGCCGCTGAACGGTCGGGCCTCGTGACGACCCGCCGACCCGCGCCGCCGGCGCGAAGACCGCGAAGTCGACCGGTCCTGCCAACGCCGAGGCGAAGGCTGCGCGGCAACGAATCGGAGTCATTCCTGGCGGCTCGACGGGCTCGACCCGCTCACTGCACGTTGAGCAGATTGGAAGGCGAGTATTGGTCGGTGAGCAGCCGCGCGTCCTTGCGCCAGTTGCGCTCGGTCGAGAACAGCGGGAGCAGCCACTCCTGGTCGACGCCTATCGCCCCGAGACGCGGTGCCAGCGCCGTCGCATTCCGGATCAAGGTCTCGCGCTCGGGCAGCCCGCCGACGCGGGTGATGATCACTCGATTGGCCGCGCGGAGGTTGAAGAAGGACCCGAATACCGACGCATAGGTGGCCGATTCGTGATCGTAGAGGCGGCTGCTGGAGAAGGTGTTCGCCGCCAGCACGCCGCCGTCCGGCAACAGCCGCTTGACCTCGCTCAGGAACTCGCGGGTGAGGAGATGCTCCGGAATGTACTCGTGGTCGAAAGCGTCGAGCATCACAAGATCGTAGCGGCGGCCCTCGCGCAGGGCGCGCTTCACGAACACGCGGCCGTCCCCCTCGTGCACCCGCACCCGGGTCCCGGCTTCGAACCCGAAGTAGCGCTGCGCGACCCGGGTGACCGCCGGATCGATCTCGACCACGTCGACGTCGGTCACCGAAGGCAGGCTGGCCATGGCGCGCGGCAGCGTCCCGCCGCCAAGGCCGAGGATCAGCACCCGACGCGGGGCCGGCTCGACGTAGAGCGCCCCCATCATCATCCGGGTGTAGTCGAACACGAGTTCGTGCGGATTGCGTTGCAATTGGCACGACTGGCGACCCGCGGTGGCCGCGCGCGAGAACTTCATGCAGCGCATGCCGTCCTCGTCGTACACCACGATATTGCGATAGAGCGAACGCTCGGTGTGCACCACGCGCTCCGCCTCGGCGTGGCACGCGAGCAGCAGGAAGGCGGGCAGGAACCAGAGGCGCATGGGCCGGATCACGCGGGGAGCGCCCGCGGACCACGGGCAGGATGGGCAAGCGCAATCAGCCCCAGGATCAGGGAAATCGTCACCAGGCCGATGATGATCTCCCGGATCTCGAACGCCAGCACGAGATAGAACGAGGTGGCGAGAGTGCCCGCGGCGCTGCCGAAGGTCGAGACGAAATAGAGCAGCCCGGCGACGTGCCCGGAGAGCTCGAAGCGGTCGACGAGCAGGCGCACCGCGTAGGGCGAGACCATCCCGCACAGCACCACCGGCAGGAAGAAGAGCAAAGTCACCGAGAACAGCGATCCATAGCGGGGATCGCGCACGACATCGAATATCCGGTCGAGCACGGCGTCACCGATCAACGCCACCGGCAGGCTCGTGAGCGCGCTCGCGATAAGGAGCAACGCCAGCCGACGCAGGCTCGGGGCCTTGATCGAGTAGCGTCCACCCAGCAGGTATCCCGTGGCGAGAGCCAGCATGAACACCGTGATGATTCCGCCCCACACGTAGATGCTGTTGCCGAAGTTCGGTGCAAGGATGCGACCACTGAGCAACTCGATGGCCATCACGAAAAAGCCGGCCCATCCCGCGACCGCGAACACCAGCGCTCTTTCCATCTCGTAGCCTCGCCAACTCGAAGCCGCGATTATGCGGGTGACGCCCTGGCGCGGGTGCTCGGCGCTACCGAATGCCCGGGGACGCCGCGGTGGCGTAGGCCTTGTCCTACATACGGCGGGCGCGCCTCGGGTGCACCCTATGGAAACTCTAGAACGGCCCGAGGAGGAGAGAGATGAACCAGCCCAATGCACGTCCGGATGCGCCGGCTACCGTCGACGTCGGCAACCCACAAGCGGTGCACTACTGGACCGAGCGGCTGCGCTGCACTCCGAGCGCGTTGCGCGAGGCGGTCGACGAGGTCGGGACATCGCCGGCAGCGGTCGAGGAATTCCTGGCCGAAGGCGAGGCGTGAGGGCGGGCATCAGTCGAGCAACGTGCGCACGTGATCCGCGATCGCCAGCGCCGCCGTGAGTCCCGGCGATTCGATGCCGTACAACTGTATGAGACCGGCGACACCGTGCACGGCCGGCCCCTGGATGAGGAAATCCTGCGCGGGGGTGCCCGGTGGCCCGAGCTTCGGACGAATGCCTGCATAGCCCGGCGCCAGGGCACCGTCGGGCAACGCCGGCCAATAGGTGCGAATCGCGGCATAGAAGGCCTCGGCACGCTGCGGGTCGACGCCGTAGTCGAGGTCGCCTGGGAACTCACCCGGTTCGAGCCATTCCACGTCAGGCCCGAAGCGCATCTGTCCCGCGAGGTCGAGCGTCACGTGCACGCCGAGCCCAGCCGCCTCCGGAATCGGGTAGATGAGTCGCGAGAAGGCGGCGCGACCGGTCGCCGCATAGTAGTTGCCCTTGCAGAAGAAGGCCGGCGGCACGCATGCCGGGGGAAAGCCGGTAAGCGATCGCGCCACTTGGGCGGCATGCAGCCCGGCACAGTTGACCACGGTGCGCGCCCTGATGCCCATGGCGTCGCGGCCGCCGATCTCGAGGACGATGCCGTCACCGGTGACCGCGCCCGTCTCGACTGGGGACGAGAGCGCGAGCATGGCCCCCGCCGCCTCGGCATCGCCGAGCAGCGCGAGCATGAGTCCGTGGCTGTCGACGATGCCCGTCGAGGGTGAAAGCAGAGCCGCCGTGCAGCGCAGCGCCGGCTCGAGCGCAATCGCCTCCGCAGCCGATAACCGGACGAGGTCGTCGACGGCATTGCCGCGTGCCTGCGCCGCAATCGTCTCGAGTGCACCTTCCTGCCCGGCATGGGTCGCGACGATCAGCTTGCCGCAACGACGATGGGCGACGCCATGGCTCGCGCAGAACGCATACAGGGCCCGGCGGCCGGCGACGCACAGGCGCGCCTTGAGCGAGCCCGCCGGATAGTAGATGCCGGCATGGATCACCTCGCTGTTGCGCGAGCTCGTCTGGGTGCCGAATGTCTCCGCAGCCTCCACGACGATCACGTCGCGTCCGGCTTGCGCCAGAACGCGGGCGACTGCGAGCCCGACCACCCCGGCCCCGATCACGATGGCGTCGGTTGCTTCCATGTCCTGTCGGCGTTGTGGCCCGTGTTGCATTGTGGCGCATCACGCCCGACCGTCCGGCGCGTATCTTTGCAGCGAATGCAGCACCGCCGCTCGCCCTGGGCCGGCAACGAGGTCGAGCGCGTTTGCGCCGGCGCGCGCCGCTCGCGCAGGGTCGCGCCGGCCGCCAGGAGGAACTCGGCAAGCAGCGCACGATCGCAGAGCGTCGGATCCGGACAATAGCAGTCGACAGCGAAGTGCGACCCGTGCGACCCGTGCGACCCGTGCG
>JBDTWB010000315.1:0-3647 GCA_040006895.1 Casimicrobiaceae bacterium
ACGACCAGCAACTGCTTCCAGTTCTTGATGGGAGATGAATGCTCGTCGCTCATGGGTCTCGTGATCCGATCGTGCGGGGTTTACAGGTTGGCGGAGGTGGGAAGAGTCGCCGTCAGTCCGCGGCGCAAGACGGCAAACGAAGGATTATACCGTGGCGGCGCAGGCGTCCCATCTCGCCTGGACGCTCATCCGCCCGGGAGAGTAAAATCCGACGAGGCGCCCGTAGCTCAGTTGGATAGAGTGTTGGTTTCCGAAGCCAAAGGTCACAGGTTCGACTCCTGTCGGGCGCGCCATTTTCAGCACAGCTTGGCCATCCGCGTGGTCGCATTGCGAATAGCGAAGCAACGTCGGCCAGGTTGCTGTGGCATTTGGCTCCCGCCTTGGGATGTGCATTGCAGGCCAGCCGACATATGGCAGGCAGAACCTTCGCGGCTGCTTTGCCTGAGCTTGCCCTATCGGGCGAGCGGCCCCCCGGAACGGCGTCGTCCCTCGCCCCGGCACACAGGGGGAAGCGCGAATCAGGGCAAAGAGCGAGATCCCGGCGGGCCAGACACATTCCGCGCGCTGAGCGCAGATCGGCCATGTTTGCATTTCCGGGTGAATCGCGCGTTGGCGAGCCCCGAACATCGTATTTATGACATTTTGCGCACGACAACGTGACTCGCGTGAGGTGTTGCAAAAGCTTCGGGCCGACGAGCGTCCACTCGTCTTTCCGCTATGGCGAGTGCAGCATTTTAGGCTATCCTTGCCGGCGGATTGTCTGAAGAAGTCATTTGCCGCGTTTACGTCGCTTGAGGAGAAGGCAATGGGCTATCGTGGTTTCGCAAGGCTTTCGGCCTTGGGCGGATGGATCGTCGCCGTCCTGGTGGCGTTGGTCCTGACCGGATGTTCTTCCTCGCCTTATCCGCCGGCGCCGCGTATCGCCGCGTCGCCCGACTACAACTACGTGATCGGCCCGGGCGATTCGCTCAATGTCGTCGTCTGGCGTAATCCCGAGATCTCGGGGTCGTGGCCGGTCCGCCCGGATGGCAAGATCACCACGTCGCTGGTCGAGGATCTGCCCGCTGCCGGTCGGGACCCGACCACGCTCGCCCGCGAGATCGAGAAAGCGCTCAGCAAGTACATTCGCGACCCGGTCGTCACGGTAATCGTGGGGGGATTCGTCGGACCGTACAGCCAGCAGATCCGGATCGTCGGCGAAGCCGCCAAGCCGCAGTCCCTGCCGTATCGTCAGGAAATGACCATCCTGGACGTCATGATTTCGGTCGGCGGCCTGACCGATTTCGCTGACGGCAATCGCGCGATCATCCTGCGCACCGCCGAGGGTGGAAAGCAGTACAACGTGCGGTTGAAGGATCTCATCAAGCGCGGTGACATCTCGGCGAACGTCGACATGAAGCCGGGCGACATCCTGCTCATCCCGCAAAGCTGGTTCTGATCCGCGCGCGTTCTCGACTCGAGCCATGCAGGATCTGATTGCACAAGTACTCGGCTACCTCCGCGGGATCTGGCACCGGCGCTGGATCGGCCTTGGCGTGGCATGGCTCGTGGCGATCATCGGCGCGGTCGTGGTCTTCCGCTTGCCCGACCAGTACGAGGCCTCCGCTCGGGTGTACGTCGACACCCAGTCGCTGCTGCGGCCGCTGATGGCCGGGATGGCGATCAATACGGACCCCAGCTACCAGGTGTCGATCCTGAGCCGGATCCTCCTCAGCCGCCCCAACCTGGAAAAGATCATCCGCAAGGCGGACCTCGACACGAGCAGCGGCTCGTCCGCGGCGGCGCTCGTCGATGTCATGGCCGGTTCGCTGCGCATCGGCGCGGCGGGTGGCGACAACCTGTACACGATCGCGTATCGCTACAACGACAAGCGCAAGGCCCGCGACGTCGTCCAGGCGGCGGTGTCGACGTTCATCGAGCAGAGCATGGGTGGGAATCGCATGGGTGCGGACAGCGCCCGTCGCTTCGTCGATCAGCAAATCCAGGATTACGAGAGCAAGTTGCGCGATGCCGAGCGGCGGGTGCAGGAATTCCGCATCAAGAACATGGCGCTGCTCGGAACCAGCGGGCGCGACTACATCACCCAGATGGGCCAGTTGGAAGAACAGATCAAGGATACGAGGATCGAGCTCAAGGTCGCCGAGCAGACGCTCGCCGGCATCAAGCAGCAGTTGAGCGAGCACGTGCCCCCGCCCCCGCGGACCGTCGATGCGCCGGCACCGGCCGCGCCGGTCGTGATTACCGTGCCCGAGCTCGACGCCAGGATCTCGGACCTCCGCCGGCAGCTCGACGAGCTCCTGCGCCGGTACACGGAGCTGCATCCGGATGTCGTCCTGTTGCGCAAGTCCATCGCGCAGCTCATGCAGGAGCGCGACCGCGAGATCGAAGTCCGGAGGAAGGCAGCGGCGGCCGCCTCTGCCGCCGCGGCTGCCGCTGCCGCAAATCGTCCTAGCCAGGTCGCGACCCTCACGGGAGATCCGGTGGGGCAGCAGCTCAAGGTTGCCGCGAACGAGTCCGAGTCCAACGTGGTCGCGGTTCGTGCTCGCTTGAACGAATACCAGGCGCGGATGGGGCAGCTGCAGGCCGCGGCCAATACGTTGCCGAAGATCGATACCGAATTCTCCCAGCTCAACCGCGACTACGACATCCTGAAAGGGCAGTATTCCAGCCTGGTGGCAAGGCGCGAGACGGTGTCACTCACCGAGAAGCTGGAGGACGCGGGAGTCGCCGAGTTTCGCATCATCGACCCGCCGCGGGTGACGCCCAATCCCGTTGCACCCAATCGGCTCGGGCTGCTGTTCGGAGTCCTGATGGCCGCGCTGGCGGCGGGAATCGCGACGAGTTTCCTGATCAGCCAGATTCGCCCGACCTTCCACGACGGCAGAGCCATGCGCGAAGTGCTCAACCGGCCGTTGCTGGGCATGGTGAGCGTCGTATCGAGCCCGAGTTACCGCAGGCAGAAGCTGCAGGGTGCGTTCCTCTTCGCCGGGATCATGGTCGCGTTCCTTGCGCTCAACGCTGCCGCACTCGCCTTCACCTGGCTGAACACTCGGCTGTGAACAGGAAACGTCGATGGGATTGATCGAGCAGGCTGCACAGCGCCTCGAAGCCTTGCGAAAGGCGGGCATCGACGCCCCCGTGCGCACCAACTCGACCATCGAGGCGGCCGCGGACGCGTTGCGCGAGCCGACGCTGCGGGAGCCGAGCGTGCCCGTGGCCGAGGCATTGTCGGCCCCCATCACGGGTCCCGCGCCCTTCGAGGCACCGGATGTCGATCCGCGCCGCGGGCACCGTGTCGAACCGAAATTGCCGCACCCTGTCGTGCAGGAGCCATCCGGGGACGGCAGGCGGAGCCGATTGGTCGAATTGGACCTGGAAGCGTTGGCGGCGGCGGGCTATCTCACGCCGGAAGGCAAGCGCACCCAGCTTGCCGATGAGTTTCGCGTGGTCAAGCGGCCGATCATCAAGAACGCCCAGGGGCGCGGCGCCGGCCAGATCGAGCGCGGCAATCGCGTCATGGTGACCAGTGCGCTGCCCGGTGAGGGCAAGACGTTCTGTGCGCTCAATCTTGCCATCAGCATTGCCACCGAGGTGGATAGCACCGTCCTGCTGGTGGACGCCGATGTCGCGAACCCCTCGGTGATGAA
>JBDTWB010000316.1:0-3590 GCA_040006895.1 Casimicrobiaceae bacterium
CGAGGATCGCCGGATACGGTCCCGACAGCTCCCACGCCTGGAAGAACGGACCCCAGTCGATGAACGTCGCCAGTTCGTCGAGCGCGATGTTGCGAAACTCGCGTCGACCCAGCATTCGCGGCTCGGGCGGGCGATACGCCGGCCAGTCGGTGCGAAAGGCATTGGCGCGGGCATTGGCAAGGCTGATCTGCGCCGGGCCCTTCTTCGCCGCGTGCTGGGCGCGCACCTTCTCGTAGTCCGCCGCGACCTCGGCGACGTACGCGTCCTTCAGTTGGTCGGAAAGCAGGCTGCTCGCGACCCCGACGGCCCGCGAGGCATCCGGCACGTAGACCGTCACCGCGGCGTAATGGGGCGCGATCTTCACCGCGGTGTGCACCCGCGAGGTGGTCGCCCCGCCGATCAGCAGCGGAAGGGTCAGTCCCTGACGCTGCATCTCCCGGGCGACGTGACCCATCTCCTCGAGCGAAGGGGTGATGAGACCCGACAGGCCGATGAGGTCGGCGTCGTGGGCGCGCGCGGTGTCGAGGATCTTCTGCGCCGGCACCATCACGCCCAGGTCGATGACCTCGAAGTTGTTGCACTGGAGGACCACACCCACGATGTTCTTGCCGATGTCGTGCACGTCGCCCTTCACCGTCGCCATCACGATGGTGCCCTTGGGCTTGGACAGGTCGCCCAGCCGCGCCTTTTCGGCCTCGATGAACGGGATGAGGTGCGCCACGGCCTGCTTCATGACCCGCGCGCTCTTCACCACCTGCGGCAGGAACATCTTGCCCGCGCCGAAGAGATCGCCCACGACGTTCATGCCGTCCATCAGCGGGCCCTCGATGACCTGGATCGGTCGGCCGCCGCGGGCCTCGGCCTGCTGCCGCGCCTCCTCGGTGTCCGCGACGATGTGGGTCGTGATGCCCTTCACCAGGGCATGCGAGAGCCGTCCCTCGACCGGACCGCTGCGCCAGGCGAGGTCCTCCACCGCGGCCTTCCCCTTGGCCTTGTAGCTCTCCGCGAAGGTGACCAGGCGTTCGGTCGGGTTCTCGCCATCCGCCCGGGGGCGATTCAGCACCACGTCCTCGACCCGTTCGCGCAGCACCGGATCGAGCTCGTCGTATACCCCCAGCTGTCCGGCGTTGACGATACCCATGGTAAGACCGGCACGGATCGCGTGGTACAGGAACACCGTGTGGATCGCCTCGCGCACCGGATCGTTGCCCCGGAACGAGAAGCTCACGTTGGAAATGCCGCCCGACACCTTGGCGTGCGGCAGGTTGGCGCGGATCCAGCGGGTCGCGTCGATGAAGTCGACGGCGTAGTTGTCGTGCTCCTCGATGCCCGTGGCGATCGCGAACACGTTGGGATCGAAGATGATGTCCTCGGGAGGGAAGCCGACCGCCGAGGTGAGCAGGTCGTAGCAGCGCCGGCAGATCCCGGTCTTGCGGGCGAGAGTGTCGGCCTGGCCTTTCTCGTCGAACGCCATCACCACCATCGCTGCGCCGTAGCGGTGCACCAGCTGTGCCTGCCGCAGGAACTCGTCCTCGCCTTCCTTGAGGGAGATCGAATTCACGATCGGCTTGCCCTGCACGCACTTCAGTCCTGCCTCGATCACGTCCCACTTCGACGAATCGATCATGAACGGCACGCGCGCGATGTCCGGCTCGGAGGCGATCAGGGTGAGGAAGCGCATCATCGCCGCCCTGGAGTCGAGCATCGCCTCGTCCATGTTGACGTCGATGATCTGCGCGCCGTTTTGCACCTGATGGCGCGCGACCTCCACCGCGCCGGTGAAATCGCCGGCGAGCACGAGCTTGGCGAACGCCCGCGAGCCGGTGACGTTGGTGCGCTCGCCGACGTTGACGAAGAGGGTGTCGTCACCGATGGTCAGGGGCTCGAGGCCCGCGAGACGCAACGGCCGGGACGGCAACCGGGCGATCGGCTCGCTCATCACGCGTCTCCGTCGGTGCCGGCGGGAGCGCGTCGGTCCGCCCGGGCCCCTTTCCGGGCAGGCAAGGCGCCGCGTCGAGCCGCGGAACCGGCGAGTTCCGGCGAACCGGGCCCGCGGGGCGCGGTCGCACCGCACGCGACCGAGACGGAGAACAAGGTGGACACGTCAGCCAATCCGATCTATCCCGAAAGCGACCCGCGGCACCATACCGCGAAGGTCAAGAAGCAGCTCGAGGAGGTCATCGAGATCTTTGCGAGCAGACGGTGAACTTCGACGACCCGAAGGCCCAGACGCTGTTCGAGACCAGTGCCTCGGTGCTTGAAGGACTGCGCACGCCTTCGACGATTACGAAACCCACGCCGACACCCTCGCACGGTTGTGAGCGCGGCCTCGGCCCACGCGGCACGCGGGCGCCGCTGCGGCGCCGCGCAAGCCCGGGTCCCGCCTCACGCCGCGTCGCGCAGGGCACCACGCTCGGGCAGCGCGCGCGGCGGCAGCTTGCGCACGATATCGGCAATCGCGCGGATGTGCTCCGGTGTGGTGCCGCAGCAGCCGCCGACGATGTTCACGAATCCGGCCTGGGCGAAGTCCTGCAGCAGGCGCGAGGTCTGGTCGGGCGTCTCATCGTAGCCGGTCTCGGCCATGGGATTCGGCAACCCGGCATTGGGATAGCACGACACGTACGTGTCCGCGACGCTGGCGAGCTCCTCGATGTAGGGCCGCATGAGCGCCGCGCCGAGCGCGCAATTCAATCCGACCGCGAGCGGGCGTACGTGGCGCACCGAATTCCAGAATGCCTCCGGAGTCTGGCCTGACAGGGTACGACCGGACGCATCGGTGATCGTACCCGAGACGATGACCGGCCAGCGGCGACCCACGGCGTCGAAAAACGATTCCAGCGCGAACAGCGCCGCCTTCGCATTCAGGGTGTCGAACACCGTCTCGACCAGGAAGAGGTCGACCCCGCCTTCGGCGAGCGCCTCGATGGCGTCGGCATACGCTTTCACCAGGACATCGAACGTGACGTTGCGTGCGCCGGGATCGTTGACGTCGGGGGAGAGCGACGCCGTGCGATTGGTCGGCCCGAGTGCACCAGCGACGAAACGCGGACGATCCGGGTTCCGTGCCGTGCAGGCGTCGGCTGCCTCGCGGGCGATCGTCGCCGCGGCATGGTTGATCTCCCGCACCCGCGCTTCGAGCTGGTAATCGGCCTGCGCGATGCTGGTCGCGTTGAAGGTGTTGGTCTCGATCAGGTCGGCGCCGGCTTCCAGGTAGGCGTCGTGGATCGCCCGCACCACGTCGGGCCGGGTGAGGACGAGGACGTCGTTGTCACCCTTGAGATCGTGGCTGTGCCCGGCGAGGCCGCAGGCCGGGGGCCCGCGAAAATCGGATTCGTCGAGGTGATAGCCCTGGATCATCGTGCCCATCGCCCCGTCGAGGACGAGGATGCGCCTGGCCAACAGGGCCTCGAGCTCGTGGGTTTTGTCGGGAACGTACGGCATGACAAGGCGAGGTGCGCAATAAAAAACCCGTTCAGCCTGCCGCCGAGCGGGTTCGATGAACACCGCTTTAGCTGGATTTGTATAGCGCCCGCAAGCTGCGGGGTTGCCCCCGATTCAAATCGGCGCTTCGGACAGCAAAGGTACGGGCG
>JBDTWB010000317.1:0-3517 GCA_040006895.1 Casimicrobiaceae bacterium
GCGCTCGTGCGGCGAGCTTGGGATCGAGCGATACGGTCCCTGCAACCGCGGCCCCTGCAACCGCTGTCCCTGCAACCGCGGCCCCTGCAACCGCGGCCCCTGCAACCGCGGTGCCCCCTGCGGGCGGTGCCACGGCCCGCGCGGCACCCGGCGACGTGCCGGACGCGCCGCTGCCGTCCGGCGCGGCAGGCGCGCGGCCGCTGAGCTGCCGGGCTTCGGCGATGCTGGCATCGATGGTTTGCGCCAGTGGCGCATCGGCCGGCACGATGGATTTCAGCGTGTCCCAGTGGACCAGCGCCTGCCGGTAATCCTGGCGATCGAAGGCCGCGGAGCCGGCGAGCGCCAGTGCCTTCCAGTTGCGCGGCTCGATCGCGAGTGCGCGGGCAATGAGTTCCGCGGGCTTGCCCTGGAGCGACTGCTGGGCGGCGCCGAGCGCGTCGGCGTAATCGGCCAGGAGGGTCGCATCCCCGGGGACCAGCCGCACCGCGCGTTCGAAGGCCTGGGTCGCTTCGGCGTAGCGATTGATGGCGTAGTAGGTACGGGCCAGCACGATCCAGCCCTGCGCGTTGTCGGGCTCCTGCTCGAGCCGGGCGATGACCTTGGCGATGAGCGGCTCGATCTCCGCCGCGGTCATGGTACCGGGGCCCCTGGCGGCGACTGGTGCCTGCGGCGCAAATGCCGTGAAGTTGCCCCACAGCGCATACAAGGCGATCGCCGCCACCGGCATCAGCGCGGCGATGGTCCACACCGTCTTGCGTCCGGCTCCAGGTGCGACGGTGCGGCTCGCCTGCAGCGGCACGGCTTCCTGCAGGACCCGCTCCTCGAGCTCGCGCTGGGCCTGCTCGCGGCCTGCCGGGGAGAGCGTGCCGCTGCGCACGTCCGCGTCGAGCTCGTCGGCCTGGTCGCGCAGCAGGGCCACATTCGAGGCTTCGCGCTCGAGCACGGTCGTTCCCCGCCGGCGCAGCAACGGCACGACCAGCCAGGCGATAGCCGCGGCCAGCATCGCCACCGCGATGACCGCGAATGGAATCACGCGTGGTCTTCCGGGCGTTCGTTCGACAGGAGGCGCACCGCCCGGGCCCGCTCCTCGGCGGAAAGCGGCATGGCGTCGACCCGCGCCCGGCGCGTGGACAGCGCGCGGATGACGACCAGGATGCCCCCGATCAGCAGCAGCGCCGGTCCGCCCCAGAGCAGCAGGGTGGTGGCCCTGAGTGGCGGCTTGTACAACACGAAGTCACCGTAGCGATCGACCATGAACTGGGTAATCTGGGTGTCCGTCCGGCCCGCGCCGATCTGCTCGCGGATCTGCCGGCGCAGGTCGACGGCGAGGTCTGCGTTCGAATCGGCAATGGTCTGGTTCTGGCAGACGAGGCAGCGCAACGCCTCGGCGAGCTGCACGGCGCGCGCGGCGGCGACCGGATCCTGCGTCGTGGGGATGGCCTCCGCGGCGCGGCCGTTCGGCGCGAGCACGGCGGCGACCAGGAGCAGCAGGGCGGCGAGGAGGTTCACGACTTCTGCAGCTCGCGCACGAGCGGCAGGATCTTCTGCTCCAGTGCCGCGGCCGTGATCGGCCCGATTTGCTTGTAGCGAATCGTGCCGTTCTTGTCGATCACGAAGGTCTCGGGCACGCCGTACACGCCGAAGTCGATGCCCACCCGCCCGTCCCGGTCGACGATGGACAGGGTATAGGGATCGCCGTTCTGTGCCAGCCACTTGAGGCCGGCCGTGGTTTCGTCCTTGTAGTTGAGCCCGACGATCGGCACGACGTCGGCCTTGTTCAGCGCAACCAGCAGCGGATGCTCCTCGCGGCATGACACGCACCACGACGCCCACACGTTGAGCAGCCACACCTTGCCCTTCATGTCCGTCGTGCTGAGCGTCTTCGCGGCATCGTGCAGTTGCACGAGCGTGAACTGCGGCGCCGGCTTGTCGATGAGCGGCGACGGCACCTCGCGCGGATTGAGTCCGAGTCCCACGAAGAGGAAGCCGAGCAGGACGACGAAGACAGCCAGGGGAATGAGCAGCTTTTTCATGCGCGGCGGCCCAGTGTGCCGAATCGGAAGTTGGCAGCCATCGTAAGCGTATTCACGAACTTTCGATCCGGGAAACTAGCCTGCGGCGACGGCGGGGCCGCCTACCTGGGCCGACGCCGACGCCCGCCGCGTCGCGCGGTAGCGCCGGTCGGACAGCGCGAGCAGGCCGCCGAGTGCCATCAGCATGCAGCCTATCCAGATCCAGGTCACGAACGGCTTGCTGTAGACGCGCACGGTCCACGCGCCGCCGTCCACCGGCTCGCCGAGGGACACATAACGGTCGCCGAACGGACCCGACTCGATGGCGGCCTCGGTCATGGGCATGCCGCCCGACGCATAGGTGCGCTTTTCCGGATGCAGCGTGGTATCGGTGCGGCCGTCGCGGCTGATGTCGAAGCTGCCGCGTGCCGCGCGATAGTTGGGGCCCTGCCGCTCGGTAACGCCATCGAAGCGATAGGTGTAGCCGCCCATGACGATGGTGTCGCCCACCGCCATGCGCACGTCGCGCTCGCTCTCGTAGCCCTTGACCACCGTCACCCCGATCACGAAGACGGCGATACCCAGGTGCGCCACCACCATGCCCCAGTAGCCGCGCGGCTGGCGGGCGAGCTGCGCGAGCACGCCGCTGCGCACGCCGCGCAGGCGTTCGCGAACCCCGATCACCGTGGTGGCGACGATCCACAGCGACAGGAAGAGCCCGAGGCTTACCATCGGCCGGAAGCCCCCGCCGACCAGGGGCAGCACCATGGCGGTCACCACCGACACCGCGAGCGCCCAGCGCACGCGGACCCAGAGATCGGGGAGCTCCGCGCGCTTCCACCGCGCCAGCGGACCGATGCCCATGAGGAACACCAGCGGCGTCATGATCGGGACGAAGACGCTGGTGAAGTACGGTGGGCCCACCGAGATCTTGCCGAGGTTCAGCGCATCGAGGAACAGCGGATAGAGCGTGCCAAGCAGCACCGAGCCCGCCGCCACCACCAGCAGCAGGTTGTTGGCGAGCAGCAACGATTCGCGCGACACCGCCTCGAAGCGCCCGCCCAGCGCCACCTTCGGGGCGCGCAGCGCGAACAGCACCAGCGAGCCGCCGATGACCATCGCCAGGAACACCAGGATGAACACGCCGCGGCGCGGGTCGGTGGCAAAGGCGTGCACCGACGTCAGCACCCCGGAGCGGACCAGGAACGTGCCCAGCAGCGATAGCGAGAACGCACAGATCGCGAGCAGCACCGTCCAGGCCTTGAACGTGCCGCGTTTCTCGGTCACGGCGAGGGAATGCACCAGCGCGGTCCCCACGAGCCACGGCATGAACGAGGCGTTCTCGACGGGATCCCAGAACCACCAGCCGCCCCAGCCGAGCTCGTAGTACGCCCACCAGCTGCCGATCATGATGCCGAGGGTGAGGAAGCTCCATGCCAAGGTGGTCCACGGTCGCGACCAGCGCGCCCAGGTCGCATCGAGCCGGCCACCGAGCAGGGCCGCGA
>JBDTWB010000318.1:0-3511 GCA_040006895.1 Casimicrobiaceae bacterium
ACCGTCGCTCGCGCCCGGCGCCTTCGCGACCGGTGAAATACCCGTTGCGTCGCACCCCGGTAGTCGCATCGAAGAGGTGGACGGCCTCCGGCGCAAAGGTGAGATGGACCACGTCGCCCTCGTGCGCGCCAGCCTTGCCGTCCGCCCGCATTTTCACGATCGCATCGCCGACCTGCAGGTCGAGGATCGTACTGTCGCCCAGATTCTCGACCAGGTCGACCTTGGCCGGAATCCCCGCGGCCGCGAGCCGCAACGCACTGGGCCGAACGCCGAGGGTGACCGGACCGTCCGTACCAAAAGCGCCCGCCCCGTCGACGCGGGCATCGCCGATCCGAACCGCGCCGCCCTCGACCCGCGCCGGCAGGAGGTTCATCGGCGGGCTGCCGATGAACGCCGCGACGGTCACCGATGCCGGGTGGTCGAACACGTCGGTCGGCGTGCCGACCTGCACGATCCGGCCTTCCATGAACACCGCCATGCGGTCGGCGACGGTCATCGCCTCTTCCTGGTCGTGGGTCACATAGACCGCCGTGACTCCGAGCGCACGCTGCAGCTTGCGCAGCTCCACCCGCGTTTCGAGTCGCAGCTTGGCGTCGAGATTGGACAACGGCTCGTCGAGCAGAAAGAGGCGCGGCTTGCGCACGATGGCACGGGCGAGCGCACAGCGCTGCTGCTGCCCACCCGAGAGCTGACCGGGCTTGCGACCCAGAAGATGTTCGATGTGCACCAGCGCCGCGGCCTCGCGCACCGACCGCGCGATCTCGTCACGGGGCGTGCCGATCATGCGCAGGGGAAACCCGATGTTTTCGGCGACCGACATGTGCGGATAGAGGGCGTAGCTCTGGAACACCATCGCCACGTCGCGCTCGCCGGGCTCCTTGCTGCTCACGTCCACGCCATCGAGATAGACCCGTCCGGCATCGTGCGGTTCGAGACCGGCGAGGATCCGCAGAGTGGTGGTCTTGCCTGATCCGGACGGGCCGAGCAGCGCGAAGAATTCGCCGGGCTCGATCGCGAGATCGATGCCGTGCAGGGCCGTGAACGCGCCGTGCCGCTTGACCACACCCTCGAGCCGCACCGCACCCACGCCTGTCATCGCCTGCCTCCGCCCTTGACTGCGCCGACGGTCAGGCCCTTGACGATATGCCGCTGCGCGAGAATGCCCAGGATGATCACCGGCGCCATCGCCACCATGGCGCCCGCGGCGAGCTTCGCCCAGAGGGTCTGCTCGACCGAGATGAAGTTGTACATGGCGACGGTGACCGGCCGCACGCGGTTGCCACCCAGCACCACCGCGAACAGGAATTCGTTCCAGGCATTGAGGAACACGAAAATGGTCGTCACGGCGATCCCCCCGCGCACCTGGGGCAGGATCACGTACCACAGCGTGCGCAACCGCCCGGCGCGGTCGAGCAGCGCGGCCTCCTCCATCTCCTGGGGAACGTCCTCGAAGTAGGAGACCATGAGCCAGATCGCGAACGGCAGCGAGAAGGTGAGGTAGATCACCGACAGCCCTGAATAGGTATCGAGCGCGCCAAGCTTCTGCAGTACGAGGTAGTACGGAATGATGAGTCCGACCGGCGGCAGCATCTGCGTGGCCAGCACGTAGAATCCCGAGCCGCGCCGCGCGGGAAGGGCGAGGCGGGCAAGCGCGTACGCGGCGGGAATGGCGAAGAGCATCGTGGCGGCGGTCGCACTGACGGTCACGATCAGGCTCGACACCAGGTTGGGCAGGATCGACGCCGAGCCGAACAGCACCTCGCGGTAGTTGTCGAGGGTCGGCCAGAAGATGAACCGCGGCGGATAGGCGAGCACGTCGCGCTCGGTCTTGAACGACGTCAGCAGGCCCCATACCACCGGCACTACCCACACCGACAGCAACAGCGCGGCGAGGCCGGTGAGCGCCAGGCCGCGCAGCTTGCGCGTGCTCACTTCGCCCTCCGGATGCGAAACAGCAGGAACGACACCGCCAGGGTGATGCCGAGCAGGATCATCGCGAGCGACGCGCCGTAGCCGAGGTTCAGCTCCGCGAACGACGTTCGGTACGCATACAGGTTGAGGATCTCGGTGGACGTGCCGGGACCGCCCCCGGTGGCGGCGTAGATCGCCGCGAAGGCCGACAGCGCGATCATCATGCGCATGATGATCACCACCACGATCGCCGGCCGGATCAGCGGCAGGGTGATATGCACGAAGCGCTGGAACGGGCTCGCGCGATCGATGCGCGCGGCTTCGTAGACGTCGGGCGGCAGCGATGCGAGACTCGCCAGGATCACCAGGAACGCGAAAGGCGTCCATTGCCAGGTGTGGATGGCGATTACCGAGATCAGGGCGAGCTGCGGGTCGCCCAGCCAGTTGTGACTGCCGAGGCCCATAGCACGGGTGACGAGGTCGACCAGGCCGAAATCGGGAGCGAGCACCAGCGTGCGCCAGAACAGACCGACGACGACCGGGGCGAGCACGATCGGCAGGATCGCCGCGATGCGCGCCACGCCCTGACCCTTCGGAATGCGCAAAACCAGCAAGGCGAGCGCGAGCCCGATGGTCACCTGCAGCACCACCGTCGACGTGGTGTAGATCACGGTCAGGATCAGCGAATTCCAGAAACGTGGATCGCCGCTCATCTTGACGAAGTTGTCGGCGCCGGCGAAGCCGCGCGACCACGGCATGCCGAGGTCGAGGTGTTGCAGGCTCGTCCACGCGAGATAGACGAGCGGCGCAGTGGTGGTGACGACGAGCACCAGCAGCGCCGGCAGGAAGAGGAGCAACGCAAAGCGCCGCTCCTGCTCGGCAAGGGTCGGCACGGCCGCGGGTGCCGTGCTCATGCCGCGCTCATCCCGCAGACGCGGCCCGGTGCGGCCGGCGCGCCGACCGCAACCTGCCATCGGGAAGAGGGACGAGCGCCGGGGATCGCGCGTGCGGCGCTCATCGCAACTCCGGTCAGGTCTTGAGGATCTGCTCGATGCGCGCCTGCGCCTCGTCGAGCGCTTCCTTGGACTTCTTCTGGCCCACCAGGGCCGCCTGGATGGCCGTGGCCATGGTGTCGCCGAGGGCGGGCCACTGGGGAATGCGCGGTCGCCAGTCGACATCGGTGTCCTCCTCCAGGGAGGTGATCGCCGCATCGATGAAGTTGGGGCCGATGTTGCTGGTCATCGCGATGAAGCCGGGCGAGCGCCACAGCGACAAACGATTGAGTCCCGATCGCTTCGCCGGACCTTCGAATTTCCACGACGTCCTCGCCTGGGTCTCGGCGGACGCGGCCCAGGTGATGAACAGCCACGTGGCCTTCTTCTGCTTGTCGTTCAGCGCCGCGTTGACGGGGAAACCCCAGTTCCAGATCGACGTGCAGCGCTTGCCGGTCGGCCCCTTCGGCCAGCGGGCAAAGCCGAACTTGCCGATCACCTTCGACTTTTCGGGGTTCATGAGCACCGCCGCCGACGAGTGGGCGTCGATGTAGCAGCCGAGCGTACCTTGCGAGAAGGCGTCCGCGATATCCGGCCAGTTCCAGTTG
>JBDTWB010000319.1:0-3489 GCA_040006895.1 Casimicrobiaceae bacterium
CGGGAATCGGGAGCGGGAATCGGGAGCGGGAATCGGGAGCGGGAATCGGGAGCGGGAATCGGGAGCGGTGCGGGATTGTCGACGGGTGGGCGCGACACCCGGCT
The DNA here is from genome assembly GCA_040006895.1 of Casimicrobiaceae bacterium. Classification (GTDB taxonomy): domain Bacteria; phylum Pseudomonadota; class Gammaproteobacteria; order Burkholderiales; family Casimicrobiaceae; genus CAIWHR01. The sequence goes on from JBDTWB010000319.1 coordinate 105, forward strand.
ACGCGTTGCGCACGGCCCGCAATGCACGGGCGACCGCCTGGTCCATGTTGAAATACGTGTAGTCCGCGAGCCGGCCGACGAAGGTCGTGTCGGGTCCCATCGCGGCCGCATCGTGCGCATAGCGGCGATAGAGCTGCCGGTTCGCATCGGTCGGAACAGGGTAGTAGGGCACGGTGATCCCGACCTCGTGGGCCCGGGGATACTCGGTTACGACGGTGGTATGGGAGTGGGACTGTCCGGACAGCCACTTGTGCTCGGTGACGCGCGTCAGTCCGGGGGCGTTCGGGTAGTTGATCACCGCAGCCGCCTGGAAACGCTCCATGGGTAGTGTCTGCCGCTCGAAATGCAGAGTGCGATAGGGGAGCGCGCCGTACCGGTACTCGAAGAACTCGTCGATGGCCCCGGTGAACACCAGCCGTTTCCAACGGACCACGTTCTTGATGTCCTGCCACGATGTGTCGAGTAGCACGCGGATGTTGGGGTTGTCGAGCATCCGCGCCGCCATCGCGGCGTAGCCGTCGCGCGGGATCGCCTGCCAGGTGTCGCGGAAATAGCGGTCGTCGCGCGACAGGACGACCGGCACGCGCGCGGTCACGCTCGGCGCGAGCTCTTCGGGGCGGAGCGCCCACTGCTTCATCGTGTACTGCTCGAAAACGTTGCGATACACGAAGTCGGCCAGGTCGCGGATCTCGGCATCGTCGTGCTGGCGCAGCTTGAGGATGGGCACGCTCGTGCCTGTAGCAAAGCCGCCCAGCAGCTTCATCGTCAACCGGCGTGCCGCCGCGGCGGGATACAGGCGGTCGAGACTGTCCAGGTTGAAGGGCAGGGGAACGAGCTGCCCTTCGACGCTCCCCAGCACCCGGTGCACGTAGGGCCGCCACGCGGTGAAGCGCGACAGGTATTGCCACACCTCCTCGCTGTTGGTGTGGAAGATGTGGGGACCGTACCGGTGCTCGCGTATGCCGTGCTCGTTGTACGCATCCCACGCGTTGCCGGCGACATGGCTGCGGCGGTCAACGACCAGAACCGATGCGCCACGAGTCGTGGCCATGCGTTCTGCGATGGTGAGGCCGGTGAGGCCCGCGCCCACGATCAGCCAGTCGACGTTCATGCGAGTCCGGCGGTAGACAGGCCCGACGTCAGGCCTGCTGCCGCCGGTGCGGAAGCAATATACAGGGCGCAGCAAGAACCCGGCCGGCGCGAGGGGCGATTAGCCGGCCGGTCGGTCAACGGCGTTCGGTCGCGCTGGTCGTGTACCGGTCAGCGCCGGTGGGTCACCGCCGTCGGTAGCGGGGTCAGTCAGTGCGGGTCGGTCAGCGCGCGGTGGCCCGGTTTCCAGCGCCCCGGGGGGTCACGGCCGTGTTGCCGGCGGCGGCACCACGCGCGCGCGGCACTGACCCGGGAACGTTGCCGGTCGGCACGTTGACGATTTCGACCGTAGCACCGGCGGATTCCGGCGACGCGTAGCCATAACGGCCGCTCGGCGCAATCCCCCCGGCAGCATCGCGGCGATCGACGTCGCTTGCGGCGAACTGGGCGACTCCCACGCCCGCCGTCCGGTTGCGAGGCGACGCGGTGGTTGTGGCAGCGGGATGCTGGCGGGGGTCGAGGGAATCGTACAGCGAACCATCCGGATTGCGACGCAAGCCGAGGTCCACGCCATTCCCGGCGCGCGGCGCGCCCGCGACCTGGCGACCGCTGGCGGCCGAACCCGAGATCGGTGCCGGCGTCACGACGACCGTTCCGAGCGACGGGCTGCTGATCTCGATCCGCTGGGCATGGGCGGTCACGGCCAAGCCTGCCAAGGCAGTCGCAAGGGCAAGTCGGGTGATGGGCATAGGGTTCTCCGTTCGACTGGCGGGATGGCGAACGCTCGCGTCCCATGGTGTCTACAGCATGCAGACCACAGGTGCCGGGGGCCATCAGCCGACCGCCCGCTGCCCTGTAGGAGAACCCCGCGTCCGTCGCGCAGCGGCAGGCCGGACCCCCGACGACGGACCTGCGGAGGCGTCTTCATACGCCCCTTGGGGCCGGTGAGCACGCCGATCTCGTTCTTGCTGCGGGTGGAATTCGCCGGTGTCCATGTTGCCGAGGCCGACCTGATCGGCGAGCCGGCAAGGCGCGTCACCCGGCGAATGACGGTGAAATACAGGGGAGGCGGCGTAGGCCGGCACCGACCGGGGCAGGAAGATCTGGCGCAAATGGGCGGCGAGCAGCGGCTGCACCTTAGTGGTGGTGTAGTTGTGCGAGGCGCTCGCCGCGCGCGCTTGCATCATCAGCCGCGTATTCTGCAGCGTTTTTCGCGCGCGCGGAACGGGAGGGCGCGGCGGGTCACGAGTCCGGCGCCGCGAAGCCGAGCATGCAGACCCCGAGCAGGACGATGTTGAATTCCAGATGAGCTTCATGGCGGCAGGCATCGCGGCGTGGCGTCGGCGGCGCGACGAGGGCGAACGTGCGCGGGGCCCGCGGTGCGCGAAGGAGTCCGGGACATGTTGGGTTGGCATCCCGCCTCCCCTCGACGACGGTGTGCCTGAAGTTCTTCACGCGGCGCTTCCTGCGCGTTGTGCAACCATGACGCACCGAGGACCACGCATGGGAGGATCACGCACGTCGCAGCCTGCGCGCCCGATGCGGGATCATTGGGATCAGCATTTCACGGCTGCCCCGGCCCGTGCGATAGTAGCGGACGTTTCGTGCCCGCCCGGCATCTTTGACGCATGGTGCGGGTGTGCGGTAACGTGTGTGTCACGCGGTCTCGAGAGAATCATCATGAGCGCCAAGACCTACAAGCTCGTCGAACTCGTCGGCTCGTCGCCCAAGGGCACGGACGATGCTATACACAACGCCATCAGCAAGGCGTCGAAGACGATCAAGCACATCGATTGGTTCGAAGTGATGGAGACGCGGGGTCACGTCGAGAACGACGCGATCGCGCATTTCCAGGTCAAGCTGAAGGTGGGATTCCGCATCGAGGATTGAGTGCCGAACCGCGCCGAGGGATCGAGACCGTTGCGGCGCTGGGCCGCGCCGGCGTTGGCCCTGCACCGCACGTTTTCCCGGACGAACGGCTTGCGCCCATGCGCACTCGGGCGCATCATGACAACGTCATGATCGCCGCAGGGCGTCAGGCCTTCGTTCCAACCTCGCCAAAGGAGCTTCCATGCTGAATTTCAACCGCCGCGACGGCGCACCCGATCCCAAGGACGCCGGCAAGTTCGCCCTCAAGCCTGCGTTGTACGAGCCGCCGCAGCCGGCCTCGGGAGCCGCGGCAGCATCGACGACGCGCTCGCCGGCCGGCCGCGCCGGCGGCGAGGCCGCGAGCGCCGGTCCGTCGACCCCGGCGGCACCCGCGGCGCCTGCGCCGACCGCCGCGACCACACCGGCG
>JBDTWB010000320.1:0-3468 GCA_040006895.1 Casimicrobiaceae bacterium
CGACGGCGCCTGCACCGCCATCCTGGGGGCGCTCGCCGACGGCGCCTGACCTGGCCCGGTCCAGCCGGAGCACCTCAACGACTTCGAGCAGAAGCCCTACGATTTTCGTGGTGAGGCACTTCCTCGCGATGTTCTGACCGTCCGCCGAGTATCTTGTGATCACCCGCGTCACCCGGGTCGGGACGGAGCCCTTCAAGGGTGCACGCCGGTGCCCGGCCCGGTGGCTCGGATTTCGCTTGACCCATGGGTTGACGGCCTGCGACGGCACGCCGCGGCACCCCGCGTGGAAGCCGCAGGCACACCCGGTGCAGACTCTCCATGTGGCTGTGAATAAATTACCCGAGCCGCTGCCTAAGTGGCGCGTAGTGGGATGCAATGGTGGCCATGCTGCGTTACCCGAAAATCCTGATCGTGCTCGCCGCCTGTATCGCCTGTTTTGGCGGAACGCCTTCCGTCGCGGCAGCCAAGCGAACGGTATGCACCATTACCGTGAACTCCGCCGACGAGCGCGATGCATTCCGTAGCGCGCTTCCCGACGCGCAGTATGAGTTCGTCGAGCTCGTGGAGCGCGGCCGCGCCGACTGGCTCGAGTCGGCGTGCCGGCAAGGCGTGCAATGCGACATGCTTGTGGTATCGGGACACTTCAACGGCAATGACTTCTTTTCCGACCAGCTCACGGTCAACGAATACCTGCCCGTCGAGGAGATGGAACGGGCGTCGTGCAGCAACTCCTGTCCGGGACTGTTCGCTCACCTCAAGGAGGTTTACCTGTTCGGCTGCACGACCCTCAGCCCCGATGTGATCCAGGGCACCGGCGGCGAGGTGGCGCGCAGCCTGGTGCGAGCGGGCCACCCGCCCTGGGAGGCCGCGCGCCGGGCGGACTCTCTCAAGGATCGTTATGGCAGCAGCAATCGCGATGTGATGCGGCGCGTGTTCCGGGACGTGCCGGCGATCTACGGCTTCTCCGCGGTGGCGCCGCTGGGAATGACCGCGGGACCGATCCTGCAACGCTACTTTCATCAGGGCATCCATGCCGACGTCGGGAGCGGCCGCACCAACCGGCGCCTGGTCAATGCCTTCGCCGCGCATGGGATGACGGTGACGCACGGCGTGCAGCGTGGCGACCCGGAAGCCGCGTACAGGGCCGAGGTCTGCCGGTTCGTCGACGAGCGGGCCGACCTTGCCGCCAAACTCCGCTTCGCTCACGAGATCCTCGGCCGTGACATGGCCGAGGTGCGGTTCTTCCTGGAACGGATCGAGCGCCTGGTCGGCGCGCTCTCGCAGGAGGCGCGCCGCGGCCCCGCAGTGCGTGCGGCGCTGGCGTCGATCGCCGCGGATGCTCCGGCGCGAAACGCGTTCCTGACCTTCGCCCGCGACTCCGATCGTGCCGACACCCGCGCCCGCATGGTGCAGGTCGCGCACGCCCTTGGCTGGCTGGGCGATGCCGAGGAACGCGAGGAGATGGCCGCACTGGTTCACGCCCTGCTGAGCGTGCCGACGATTGCCATCGCCGACATCGGCCTCGCCTGCCAGCTGGCGACCGGGTATGCGCTGCAAGTTGACGGGGCATTCCGATCGGGCCGGGGCGCGGATCACGCGGCAGTTCGAGCATGTCTCGGCGACCCGGATGCCCATGCCGCGGTGCTGGCGGCCTTGGTGAGTGGCCAGCCCGGCGATGCGGCCGCGGCCGCGATGTACCTGCAGCAGCGCGCCTTTACGACCGATGAACTGCGTGTCGCGGTCTCCAGAATCGGCGCCCTGCGTGATCCGGCCGCGCAGGCTCGGGCGTTCGACGTCCTGGCCCGGCACCCCGTGCGCGATCCTGCGATCCTGGCGGCGCTGGTCGACTTGTACCCACTGGTCAATGGCGCGCACGCGCAACGGGCCATTGCGGGCATTCTGGTGCGCAACGACTATCGAACCCTGGACGCGCCCCAGGTCGTCGAATTGCTGCGGGCCCATCGACTGCCTTCGCGGGAGGGCGGCGACATGGTGGATATCCTGATTCGCCGCCTTGAAGGCGCGTCGCTCGACGATCGCGCGGCGGACCCGAGAGCCGCGCCGGGGTGAGCCGGAACTTCGGGCGGTGGGTCCTCGATCCTGCGGGCCCGCTGAACGCCCTGGCATTGCCGCGCGGGCCGCCGGCAGCCGCTACTTGCGCAACAGCCAGAGCACGAGGCTGATCGCCCCCGACACCAGGAGGCAGGTCGTGATCGGCAGGTAGAGGCTCCAGTCCTCGCGGACGATGCGGATATCGCCGGGGAGCCGGCCGAGGCCGAGCCTGGCGAGCCAGGGCCACGCCAGCCCGACGACGACCAGCGCGGCGCCGAGATAGATGAGAGTGCGTGCCATTACGCCGGCCGGTGGCTCAACGTGGATTGGCTGCGCGATGCATGGCTGTCGCGCAGTGGTCGACTACCGGATCGCCGGGCGGTAGCGATCGCGGTGCCGGCTCACGCCGCGCATTCGAGCACCCGTCCGACCCGCGCGTCGTCTTCCCAGGTCTCGAGCCGCACCCCGAAGCCCCACAGCCGCCGCAGGTGCGCGACGACCTGGTTGGCCGCTTCGGTGAGCGGCCGGCCACGGCGACGTTGGTAGCGAAGGGTGAGGGACCGATCACCGTCGCGATCGAACCGGCTGATCTGGATGTCGGGTACCCGTTGTTCCTGCGCATACTGCTGCGCCAGCAGCTTCCGCACCCGGCGATAGCCGCGCTCGTTGTGGATGCTGTCCACCACCAGGGTGTCCTCGCGGGCATGGTCGGCGATGGCGAACAGGTGGAAGTCCCGCATCAGCCGTGGCGAGAGGTACTGGGCGATGAACGACTCGTCCTTGAAGTTGCGCATGGCGAAGTCGAGGGTCGCTTGCCAATCGCTGCCCGCGAGCTGCGGGAACCACTCGCGATCCTCGTCGTCGGGAGACTCGCAGATCCTGCGCATGTCCGAGAACATGGCGAAGCCCAGGGCGTACGGGTTGATGCCACCGTATGCCGGCGAGTCATAGGACGGCTGGGTCACGACATTCGTATGGCTCTTCAGGAACTCCAGCATGAAGCCGTCGTCGGCGAGCCCCTTTTCGTGGAGCCGGTTGAGGATGGTGTAGTGCCAGAAGGTTGCCCAGCCCTCGTTCATGAGCTTGGTCTGGCCCTGGGGGTAGAAATACTGCGCCAGCTTGCGCACGATCCGAACGAGCTCGCGTTCCCAGGGCTCGAGCCGCGGCGAGTACTTCTCCACGAAGTACAGAATGTTTTCCTGCGGCTCGTGGGGGAAACGGTCGCCGGATTCGGTCCGCGGCGCCGCCGGAGCCTCGGGAAGCGTCCGCCACAGGTCGTTGAAATGGCGCTCGCGATGGGCCTCGCGCGCGGCCAGACGCACCGTCTCGGCCTTGAGGGTCAGCGGCGCGGGCCGACGGTACCGGTCCACGCCATGCGCCATGAGGGCGTGGCACGCGTCGATCACCTCCTCGACC
>JBDTWB010000321.1:0-3342 GCA_040006895.1 Casimicrobiaceae bacterium
ATCGCGATCCCGGCGTACCAGGATTACATGGTGCGCTCGAAGGTTACGGAAGGCCTGAGCCTTGCCCAAGGCGCGAAGGTTGCCGTCGAAGAGAACGCGCAATTCGGTAATGCCATGGCGCTCGGCTATACGGCGCCGGCAGCGACCCCGTACGTGACCAGCATTGCCATCGCGGCCAACGGCGAAATCACCATCACCTACACCGCGACCGCCGGTAACGGCACGCTGGTCCTGGCCCCGCGTGACGGTGCTGGCGCGCTGGTTGCCGGCACGGTCCCGACCAACAACATCACCTGGAACTGTAACGCCGTCGGTAGCGCGAAGGCGGGCACGAAGGGCACGCTGGCCGCGAAGTTCGCGCCGGCAAGCTGCCGCTAAGCGCTGGACGTTGCTAGAAAAGGGCCGCCTCGGCGGCCCTTTGCTTTTGGAGTGAGCGACCCGATGCATCCGCCGCGCCTCCGCCTCGATCCCGGCATGCGCGTTCCGCGACCCGGGTGCCGGCGCGCGCATCGCGATTTCCCTCCGCATCGCCGCACCTCGGAAGGGCCGCATCGTGCTTGACGCGATCACCATATTCCTGAGCGCGCTGCTGCTGTTCATGATGCAGCCCATCATGGCGAAGCAGATCCTGCCGTGGTTCGGAGGCTCCGCCGCCGTTTGGGCAACGTGCGTGGTGTTCTTCCAGTGCGGGCTCCTGGCCGGTTACGCCTACGCCGATCTGGCGATCCGCCGCCTGCGGCCCCGAACCCATCTGCAGCTCCACCTGGCCCTGCTCGCGCTGTCGGTCGCCACGCTCTCGTTCATTCCCGCGGCGCACTGGGCCCCGGTCGGTGCCGAGATACCGTCGCTGCGGATCGTTGCGATGCTGACGGCCACGATCGGACTCCCGTATGTCCTGCTGTCGACCACGAGCCCCACTGTGCAGGCGTGGCTCGCCCGCCGCCGGCCGGGGGTGAACCCATACCGGCTGTTTGCGCTGTCGAACCTGGCCTCGATGCTCGGCCTGCTGAGCTATCCATTCCTGCTCGAGCCGTGGCTGCCGACCCGTACCCTTGCCGTCGCGTGTTCGGTAGCCTATGCCGCGTTCGCGGTCCTGTATGGATTGTTGGGATGGCGCAGCTTGCGCAACGCCGCGGATTCACCCTTGCCAGGCCGCCTGGCCGGGACTTCCGTCGGCACTGCGCCCGGCTCGTTGGCCGCGGCGGCGCAGACGCCACCATCCTGGACGGACCAGGTGATGTGGGGCGTCCTGGCCGCGACCGCGTCCGCGCTCCTCCTCGCGGTGACCAACCACGTGACCCGCAATGTTGCGGCCGTGCCACTGCTGTGGGTCGTGCCGCTGGCGATCTACCTGCTGACCTTCATCATCACGTTCGACCGGCCCGGCTGGTACCGGCGCCCGCTCTTCCCGGCGCTTGCCGCGGTTGCGGTCGTGGAGATGGCGTGGGCTCCGATCGAAGCCAGCATCGAAAACGCGATGTACCTGCAGCTCGGCATCTTTTCCCTGGGACTGTTCCTGACCTGCATCTTCTGCCATGGAGAGCTGGTACGGCTGAAGCCGGCCCCGGCACACCTGACGCGGTTCTACCTGGTCGTCGCGCTCGGCGGAGCCGTGGGTTCGTTCGCGGTCGGCATCGTCGCGCCCGTGGCGCTGCCTGCCGATTTCGAGCTGGCGATCGCGCTCACGGTGTGCGCCATGCTCATCGTCCTTCGGACCTTCGGCCAGCCGAAGCTCATGGTCGGATTTGCCATTGCCGCAACGGCGATCACCATCGCGTGCGGCGTGGTGGGCGTCGGGCAGTTCTACAAGCGCACCATACTGGCATCGCGAAACTTCTATGGCGTACTGCGCGTGCAGGAAGGTCGCGATCCGAATCATTACCGGGCCCTCTGGCACGGCACGATCCTGCACGGCCTGCAGTATCTCGACGCGAGCCTGAAGCGGCGCCCGACGACGTACTACACCGAGACTGGCGGCATCGGTCGACTGCTGGTCGCGATGGGGGCTCGACCCGAGCACCGCCGGGTAGGCGTCATCGGCCTCGGGGTGGGAACACTCGCAGCGTATGACAGGACGGGCGATCTGTATCGGTTCTACGAGATCAACCCGGACGTGGTCGACGTCGCCCGACGGGACTTCACCTATCTCGCCGACGCATCGGGCAAGGTCGAGGTGGTGCTGGGTGATGCCCGTCTGCAACTCGAGCGGGAGTCGCCCCAGCGTTACGATGTCCTCGCCGTCGATGCGTTCTCGAGCGATGCGATCCCGGTGCACCTCATCACCCGTGAAGCGCTTGCGATCTACCTGCGCCACCTCGACCAACATGGTGTCATCGCGTTTCATGTCACCAACCGCTTCCTCAACCTCGTGCCCGTTGTGGCAGCGCTTGCGCATGAGCAAGGACTCCACGCGCTACATGTCGCCGATCCCGGCGACGATCCGCTTGCGAGCGGATCCGACTGGGTGTTGCTGTCGCGTGAGGGCACGTTGCTCGATGGCAGCAACCTCGGCCGCGGCCTGCCCGCGATCGAGCAGCGCCGGGAATGGAGCGTCTGGACGGACGATTTCAACAATCTCGTCCAGGTACTGCGATAGCCGCAGCGGCGCCCGAAGCGCCGAAGGATCGCCGGCGGGACGGGTTTGGGTGAAGCGAAACGTCCTGTATCCCCTGCTGGAGTTGACGACGCGCGCGACGGCTTTGCGCCGCCGGGTTCCCGTGGCCCGACGTCCTGACGCGCCGCCTAACGACCCGTGCTGCCGAAACCACCCTCGGCGCGTGTACTGCGGTCGAAGGAGTCCACGACCTCGAAGGCCGCCTGCACGACCGGGACGATGACGAGCTGCGCGAGTCGGTCGAGCGGTTGCAGGGTGAACGCCTCGGCGCCGCGATTCCAGCAACTCACCATCAACGGGCCCTGGTAGTCGGAATCGATCAATCCTACGAGGTTGCCGAGGACGATGCCGTGCTTGTGACCGAGACCCGAGCGCGGCAGGATCATCGCCGCGAGACCAGGATCGGCGATGTAGATCGCGATGCCGGTGGGGACGAGGCGCGTCTCTCCGGGAGCAATCGTGATCGCAGCGTCGATGCACGCGCGCAGGTCCATGCCGGCAGCGCCGCCGGTCGCATACGCGGGAAGGTGCTCGCGGATGCGCTCATCGAGCACACAAAGGGCTATGCGGGTCATCGGCGCCTAATGGGGTCAGATCACATTATCCAGTGCCGCGGATCGGCGACGCAAACGCTAGCTCCGGCGCCTAATGGGGTCAGATCACATTACCCAGTGCCGTGGATCGCCGACGCGAACGCTAGCTCGGTAATGTGATCTGACCCCATTGCG
>JBDTWB010000322.1:0-3313 GCA_040006895.1 Casimicrobiaceae bacterium
ATTATATCTCATCGGCGGTTCCGCTGCACTGCGTCATGACCTCCGCGGGGCGGGGCTGCACACGGCTTAAATGGGGGTGATGCACAGCATTTTCAAAGTGTCTTATGCTGAAGGCCGGCGTGGAGTGTTCTCCAGCCGCAACGCTCGCCCAAGGACCCTCATGGATATCGCTGGCCAGGCATTCATCGTGACCGGTGGCGCCTCCGGCCTGGGGGCCGCCACCGCCCGGATGCTCGTAGCCGGAGGCGGCGCCGTGGTGCTCGCCGATTTGCGTGACAATGACGGAGAGGCGCTGGCGCGCGAACTGGGCGCGCAGGCGGCATTCGTGCGAACCGACGTCGCCGACGAGGCGAATGCAGCCGCGGCGGTGGCGCTTGCGGTCGAACGCTTCGGTGGCCTGGCGGGTCTCGTGAACTGCGCAGGCATCGTCCACGGCGAGAAGGTGCTCGGCAAGGAGGGGCCACACACTCTCGCGGGCTTCGTGCGGGCGCTGAATGTCAACCTGGTCGGTTCGTTCAACATGACGCGCCTCGCCGCCGCCGCGATCGCCAAGGGACTCCCCAACCGCGATGGCGAGCGCGGGGTCATCGTGTTCACCGCATCGGTGGCTGCCTTCGACGGCCAGGTCGGCCAGGCCGCGTATGCGGCGTCAAAGGCAGGGCTGGTCGGCATGACCCTGCCCATTGCCCGCGAGCTGGCCCGCTCGGGCATCCGGGTGATGTGCATTGCTCCGGGGATCTTCGAGACGCCGATGATGGCGGGTCTGGCACCCGATGTGCAGGCGTCGCTCGGCAAGATGGTGCCGTTCCCGCCGCGGCTCGGGCGTCCCGACGAGTTCGCGGCGCTGGTCGCTGCGATTATCGGCAACCCGATGTTGAACGGCGAGGTGATCCGCCTCGACGGCGCCATCCGGATGGCCGCGAAGTAGCGTGGGTTGTCTCGTGCCGCGCTAGGCGATCGCACCTCGATCAACGGCGGGGAACGTCGCCGCGTCACAGCGACGCGTCAGCGCGTGCAAAAACGGCTGCTGCGCATCCGCGCGTTGCGCGCCGGCGCGGCGCGAACGGCTGGCACTGCGCAAGCGGCCGATACTAAGCAAGCGGCCGGTACTGCGCAACCGGCGGATCAGTCGCGCCGTGCCAGAACCAGGGCCACCATGGTCATGGCGACGAAGGCAATGAAGGTCCAGGCAGGAATGCCCAGTCCGAGGAAATACCAGCCTGCCTCGGCGCATTCGCCGGTGCCCTTGAAAAGCCGGTTGAACACGTCCGCGAGCGGCATGGTCTCCAGCATGTAGTCGAGTCCCATTCCGCAGGCCGGTACCTGATCCTTGGGGAGGTGCTGGATCCACACGTGCCGAAAGGCAACAGCGGCTCCGAATACGCCCAGCACCATGACAAGTCCGGCATAGATCGCCGCCCCGAGGTTGCCGGGACCGTGCGCCGCCGCGATCAGAAAAGTGATGCCAATTCCGATCACGACCATGCGCTGCACGGAGCACAAGGGACACGGGTCGAGATTGAGCCCGTACTGCAGCCACAGCGCCCATCCGATCAGCCCGGCACACACCAGCGCACCGAGGAGGTAGGCCAGTCGCCGGCCCGGCAACAGCAGCAGCGCGAGGCAGGTCGTCCCGATCGCCACGTAGATCATCCGGTACGCCGTGAGGGTGAACGACGTCGTCGGCCCGAGGCTGCCGAAGATCGCTTCGTGGCCGATGAGGGTCAGGGCGACCGCCAACCCGAGCCACGGCCAAGGGATTCCCGAATAACGCATCATGATGCTGCTTTCTCCAATGCCTGGTCGATGTCCCAGAGGATATCGTCGAGCGATTCGAGCCCGATCGACAGTCGAATGAGCTCGGGTCCCACGCCCGCCGCGCGCAGTTCCTCCTCGGACAGCTGGCGGTGGGTCGTGGAGGCGGGGTGAATGACGAGCGTCTTCGCGTCGCCGACGTTCGCGAGATGCGACAGGAATTGCACGGCCTCGATGAATCGCACCCCGGCGGCAGCGCCGCCGCGCACGCCGAACGTCAGGATGCCGCCCGCCCCGAGGGGTAGATAGCGTTCAGCGAGCGACCGATAGCGGTTGCCCGCGAGCAACGGATAGTTGACCCACTCCACCTGCGGATGGGCGGCGAGATGTTCCGCGACCGCGAGCGCCGAGGTGCAATGCCGTGGCATGCGCAAGTGCAGCGTCTCGATCCCCTGCATAAGCAGGAATGCTGCCATCGGCGACAATGTCGGTCCGAGGGTGCGCATCGTCTCCATGCGCGCCTTCATGGTGAAGCCGAAGTCGCCGAAGGTCTCGTGGAAGCGCACGCCGTGATAGCCGCGCGAAGGCTCCGTCATCTGGGGAAATTTGCCATTGCCCCACGGGAACCGGCCCGACTCGACCAGCACGCCCCCCATGGTGGTGCCATGGCCACCGAGGTACTTGGTAACCGAATGCACGACGATGTCGGCCCCGTGCTCGATCGGGCGGCACAGATAGGGTGACGCCAGGGTGTTGTCCACCACCAGGGGAACGCCCGCGTCCTGCGCAACCTCCGCCAAGGCGGCGATGTCGAGCACGTTGAGCTGTGGATTGCCGAGCGTCTCGGCATACAGCGCCTTGGTGTTGGGCTGGACCGCGCTGCGGAAGGCACTGGCATCGTCGGTGTCGACGAAGGTCGTGGTGATGCCGTAATCGGCGAGGGTCACGGCGAGCTGGGAATAGGTGCCGCCATAGAGCGTGCGCGCGGCGACGATATGGTCGCCCTGACGTGCCAGGGTCATGAGCGCGACCGCCTGCGCAGCCATGCCGGTCGCGCAGGCGAGCGCGGCCCGTCCGCCTTCGAGCGCAGCGATCCGCTCCTCGAGCGCGGCGACCGTGGGATTGGAAATGCGCGAATACACATTGCCGAAGGTCTGCAGGTTGAACAGGCTCGCGGCGTGGTCGGCGCTATCGAATACGAAGGACGTCGTCTGGTAGATAGGCTGGGCGCGCGCACCCGTCGCGGCATCGGGGATCTGGCCGGCGTGCAGGCATAACGTGTCGAACCCGAACTTGCGATCGCCCATGGCAGAAGATCCGATAGCCGAAGATTCGATAGCCGAAGACGGCCGTGCACCGGTGGCGCCGGCCAAAGCCGCAGTGCGCGAGCGCGGCTCCCACGACGCCCGCCAGGTCATTGCTCGCCACGCGGCTCTGCCATCGTCCTGCGCGGCCGATGCTCTGCGCCGCGGACGCTGCAATCACGGCTGCTGCGTTATCGGCAGCGCACGCATTGTGCCACGGCCGGCGTGGCGGGCTCCGGGTCCGGCGGGACGTC
>JBDTWB010000323.1:0-3259 GCA_040006895.1 Casimicrobiaceae bacterium
AGGAGTCGAGAGCGCGCCGGCATCACCCGCCGCGTCGCCGACTGGGAAGACGGCCAGCAAAACGGCCAGCAAAACGGCCAGCAAAACGGCCAGCAAAACGGCCAGCAAAACGGCCGGGAAGACGGTTGGGAAGGCCCCCAACAAGCGGACCGCCCCTTCGGCGAAGTCCCACGCGAGGTCTGCCGCAAGGGTCGCGTCGAAGGCCGCCACGCCGGGGGCCGGGACCGGTCATCGCCGATGATGCAGCGCGACTCGGCCGCCATTGCCGACCCGGATCGCGACGACGCTCCGGCGCCGCCGCTGGAAGCCGCGCACGACACACGCCCTGGGCACGATCCCAATGCCTTTCCCCCACCATTGCCGCGCGCGTTCTACAACCGCGACGCCGTCACCGTGGCGCAGGCGTTACTTGGGAAGATCATCGTGCACCGCTTGGGCGGGGTGGTCCGCGCCGGACGCATCGTCGAGGTCGAGGCGTACCTGGGCCCGCACGATCTCGCCGCGCATTCCGCCCGTGGCCGGACCGCCCGCACCGAAGTGATGTTCGGTCCACCCGGCCACGCCTACGTCTATCTCATCTACGGCATGCATCACTGCATGAACGTCGTGGTCGAGCCCGAGGGTCGCGCCGCCGCCGTGCTGCTGCGGGCCATCGAGCCTGTGGCGGGCATCGATGGCCGCACCCAGGGCCCGGGCCTGCTATGCCGTGCGCTGCACATCGACCGTCGCCACAACGGGCTGGACCTCCTTGGCGACGCAGTGTTCGTGACGGACATGGGAACACCGCCGTTTCGGGTGGTGCGCCGGCCCCGGATCGGTGTCGATTACGCCGGGCACTGGGCGCGCCGCCTGCTGCGCTTCTATGTGAAGGGGAGCCGCTGCGTATCGCGTCCATGATGCGCGGCCGTGATGCGCCGGCCGCGTCGTTCTGATTTGCGCTTCTCAGAGCCGGTCGAGCCACTGATGCGCGTGCAGTCGTCGACCGGCGCCTCGGCAATGGTCGTCGCGCAGGCTTCGATGCATGATTGATGGCGGTGTCGGTCGCGCCAAAACGGTGAGCGGGGGGCGACGTTGGTAGTCACGCTTGACGTTAATCACGCTGAACGTTATGATTCTACTCGTGGCGATCAAGACGTTCAAGTGTGCCGACACGGAAGCCTTGTTCGGGCTGCGCCGCGTGGCCCGCTTCGCAAACATCGAGCGCCCGGCGCTGCGCAAGTTGAAGCAGCTCGACCTGTCGCGACGCATCGAGGATCTGCGCGCACCGCCGGCGAACCGCCTGGAGCAACTGAAAGGCGATCGCGCCGGCCAGTGGAGCATCCGCGTGAACGATCAGTTCCGCATCTGCTTCCGGTGGACCGGGTCTGATGCCGAAGACGTAGAGATCGTGGATTACCACTGACGGAGACGGACATGAGCAGGAAACTGAAACCCGTGTCGCCCGGCGAGATGCTGGCCGAGGAGTTTCTCAAGCCGCTGGGCATGAGCAACTACCGGCTGGCGAAGGAGATCGGCGTGCCGGCGCAGCGCATTGGCGAGATCCTCGCTGGCAGGCGAGCCATCACCGCGGACACCGATCTGCGGCTGTGCCGGTTCTTTGGACTCTCGGACGGCTGGTGGCTGCGTCTGCAGGCCGACTACGACACCGAGGTCGCGAAGGCGACGCTTGCGAAGACGCTTGCCAAAATCAAGCCGTGGCAGGCAACGGCTGGGTACACGGCGGATGCGCACTGAGCCGTGGGCGAGGTCTGGATGACGTCGTCAGGAGCGATGCCGACGCGGACGCAATGCAGTCATCAAGACCAGGAAGCCTTGCCCAGGTGCCTGGCTAGGCCAGCTTGCCGACATGCTTCTCGAGCAACGCCCAAGCGCACTGCCGGCGCCGCGGTGATGAAGGCGATGATCCGCATCTCCGAGATCCGGCCGCGATGATGTTGCCCCCATGATCCGGCCCCGCTGATCCGGTCCCGTCGGATGCCCTGGCTCGCGACGAGAACCCGCCGGCGGTAACATGAATGGCGATGACCTCACGCGACGCACCCATGCCACCGCCCACGCTAAGCCCAGGTGAGCGCGCGCCCGATCACGCCCCCGCCGACGCGGTGAGCGCGGAGAGCGCCGGCACCCTCGCGCACTACGAGGCGGGCGCCGAAGCATTCTGGGAGGGCACGCGCGACCACGACGTCCAGCAGAATGTCGACAGCCTGCTCCGGCACATCGAAGGGACCCCTCCCTTTCAGATCCTCGATCTCGGTTGCGGTCCAGGCCGCGACCTTCGCACCTTTACCGAGCGCGGCCACGTCGCGGTCGGGATCGATGGTTCGGAACGGTTCGTGGCGATGGCGCGTGCCTGGAGCGGCTGCGAGGTGTGGCAGCAGGACTTCCTGCGCCTCGCCCTGCCGACGGCGCGCTTCGACGGCATCTTCGCCAATGCATCGCTGTTCCATGTACCGGGCGCCGAACTGCCGCGGGTGCTCGGCGAGTTGCGCGCGACCCTCAAGAACGGCGGCGTGCTGTTCAGCTCGAATCCCCGCGGGCAGGGCGAGGAAGGTTGGAATCGCGGCCGCTACGGGGCCTATCACGACCTCGACACCTGGCGCCGCTTCGTCTCGGCCGCGGGCTTCGTCGAGCTCGACCACTACTACCGTCCGCCCGGCCTGCCGCGCGAGCAGCAGCCTTGGCTCGCCACCGTGTGGCGGGCGACCGAGGTGTCGCGACCATGACCGCTGCACCAGCCGATCACGCTCTTTGCCGCGCCGACGAGCGGCGGCCCCTGCTCGTCCGCGGCATCGACCATGTCGTGTTGCGCGTGGTCGATGCCCAGCGCATGGAGCGCTTCTATTGCGACGTGCTGGGCTGCGCGGTGGAACGGCGGGTCGCCGAGCTCGGGCTGGTGCAACTCCGCGCCGGGCGCTCGCTGATCGACCTGGTGACGGTCGACGGCAAGCTCGGGCGCGTGGGAGGTGCGGCTCCGGGTGCGGAGGGTCGCAACCTCGATCACGTATGCCTGCGCATCGAAGCCTTCGACCTTGCCGCGTTGCGCGACTTCCTGACAGCGCACGGCGTCGCGATCGGCGAGAGCGGCACGCGCTACGGCGCGGAAGGCAGCGGCCCGTCGCTTTACATCCGGGACCCCGAAGGCACCGTGGTCGAGCTCAAGGGACCACCCGACGAATCAGCGGTTGCGGGTCGATAGCCCCGAGACCCCGAGACCCCGAGACCCCGAGACCCCGAGACCCCGAGACCCCGAGACCCCGAG
>JBDTWB010000324.1:0-3144 GCA_040006895.1 Casimicrobiaceae bacterium
TGGCGCTACGTCCTCGACAACCTGTTCGGCAGCGTGCGCAGCGTGTCGTGCCTGGGCGCCACGCACATCCCGCGGCGCTGGGACGAGAACGGTCGTGCCTACGAAGCGACCGCCGACGACGCCGCCTATGCGACGTTCGAGCTGGGCGAAGATCGCACCCAGCCGATCGTGGCCCAGATCAACAGCTCGTGGACCACGCGCGTGCGCCGCGACGATCTGGTGACTTTCCACGTCGACGGAACGCTCGGTTCCGCCGTGGCGGGCCTGACCGACTGCTGGACGCAGCAACGGGTCAACACACCCAAGCCTGTCTGGAATCCGGACGTGCCCCAAACCATCGAATTTTTTGCAACGTGGCAAAAGCTGCCCAGCAACCGCGTGTACGACAACGCCTTCAAGGTCGAGTGGGAGCTTTTCATCCGCCATCTGTTCGAGGACACGCCGTTCCGGTGGGACCTGCTCGAAGGCGCGAAGGGCGTACAGCTCGCCGAGCTCGGCCTCGAAAGCTGGCGCGAGCGCCGCTGGGTGGACGTGCCGCCGATCGCCGCCTGACGAGGACACCATGACCACGATCAAGCTACCGCGCGCCGACGGATCGCTGCACGCCTATCGCCTGCGCGAGGCGCGGCACTGGCCCCCGCCGACGGCCTCCAATGGGAACCGCAATCGCGTCGCGTATGCCGCCGCGCACGTCGTCGCGGATCCGTTCGCCGTCACCGACCCATGGCTTGCGCCGGCGGTCGACTGGGATGCGACCCTGGCGTTCCGGTCGCATCTGTTCGCGCTCGGATTCGGGGTGGCCGAGGCCATGGATACTGCGCAGCGCGGCATGGGGCTCGACTGGCCGACTTCGCTGCAGCTCATCGACCGATCGTTGGCACTCGCCCGTGCCACGCCCGGCGCCGTGGTCGCCTGCGGCGCCGGCACCGATCATCTCGAGCCGCGCGGCACGCTCACCGTCGACGACGTGCTCGCCGCCTACCGCCTGCAGTGCGAAGCCGTGGAAAGCCGTGGTGGCCGCATCATCCTCATGGCCAGCCGCGCGTTGGCCGCGTGCGCACGCTCGCCGGATGACTATGCGCGGGTCTACGCAACCCTGCTCGGCGAGGTCCGCGAGCCCGTGATTCTGCATTGGCTGGGCGACATGTTCGATCCGGCGCTGGCCGGGTACTGGGGTCACGGCGACATCGACGCGGCGATGGACGTCTGTCTCTCGATCCTGCGCGAGCATCGCGTCAAGGTCGACGGCATCAAGATCTCGCTGCTCGACGCCGGCAGGGAGATCGCGATGCGTCGTCGCCTGCCTTCCGGCGTCCGCATGTACACCGGCGACGATTTCAATTTCGCCGATCTCATTGCCGGCGATGCCGAGGGACACTCCGACGCGCTGCTCGGCATCTTCGATCCGATCGCGCCGGCCGCAGCGGCGGCGCTCGACGCCCTCGCGCGCGGGGATACGGCCGAGTTCCATGCGATCCTCGCGCCCACCGTCCCGCTGTCGCGCCACGTGTTCAAGGCACCGACCCGGTTCTACAAGACCGGCGTCGTGTTCCTCGCCTGGCTCAATGGCCATCAGCAGCATTTCGTGATGGTCGGTGGGCAGCAGAGCGCCCGCAGCCTGCTGCATTTCACCGAGCTCTTTCAGCTCGCCGACGCGGCCGGGCTCCTGCGCGATCCGGAGCTCGCGGCCGCACGGATGCGCACCCTCGCCGCGATGCACGGTGTGCATGACGCGTGAGCACCCTCCCCCAGGCTGGCCCACTGCGTGGGCTGCGCCCGCCTCCTCCGAGGGACTCGAGGAGCCATACTGCGGGCAGGCGCGCTGCACGGTTGCAGTCGAGCGCGCGCCGCCGCCGATGGCAACACGCCCGCTGGCTGTGCGAGCGGCGGTCCGGCCCACTCTTTCCGCAGCGCTGAGCCCGGCGCGGCAGCCCGCGGTTTCAAACTTCGGCCGTTGGAATTCAAACCATGAGTGAACCCCGTTCCGAGTTGCTGTCCATCAATTCCGCCACGGTGCGCACCCAGTGGAGTCTTTCCCAGCTCATCGATGGCTGCGTACGCCATGGCATCCGCTCCATCTCGCCGTGGCGCGACCAGGTCGCGGCCGCCGGCGTCAAGGAAACCGCGCAACGCATCCGCGACAACGGCCTGTCGCTGTCGGGCTATTGCCGCGCCGGCATGTTCCCGGCGAGCGAGCGCGCCGGTCGCAATGCCATCCTCGACGACAACCGCCGGGCGGTCGACGAGGCGCTCACCCTGGGTGCGCCGTGCGTGGTGGTAATCGCCGGCGGGTTGCCCAAGGACCGTGAGGGGCGCGTGGAATCGAGGGATCTCGCCGGCGCCCGCGAGATGGTCCGGGACGGCCTCGGCGAATTCCTCGAGTACGCCCGTGGGGCCGGCATGCCGCTCGCCCTCGAGCCGCTGCATCCGATGTACGCGGCCGATCGCGCCTGCGTGAACACGATGGCCCACGCCAACGACCTTTGCGACGAGCTCGGTCAGGGGCTCGGGATCGCCGTCGACGTGTACCACGTCTGGTGGGATCCGCATCTCGAGCGCGAGATCGGACGCGCCGCGGGCGCGTCGCCTTCACGCCTGTTCGCGTACCACATCTGCGACTGGCTGGTGCCGACGACCGATCTCCTGGTCGACCGCGGCATGATGGGCGATGGCGTGATCGACCTGCCGCTCATTCGCTCCTGGATGGAAGCCGCCGGTTACCGTGGGCCGCACGAGGCCGAGATCTTCTCGGCCAACAACTGGTGGAAGAAGGACCCCGATGAGGTCCTGCTGACCTGCAAGCGCCGGCACGTCGAAGTGACCTGAAGGCGCACCCCTTGCTTCGCACCGTCGCCGCAATGTCGGCGGATGGTGTTGGCGACGACCCGCATCAGCACGATCGGATAGAGCACCACCGCGGGAAAGTGGGCGCGAATGTTGGCGGCGAGGCCGCGTCCGGTAATCCGGCCCATCCGGGCGCTGACCATCTGGATGCCGACCATCAGCGGATAGGTGAACAGCAGCGTCCAGGCGAGCTGGTAGCCGAACTGCGCCCCGGCCTGGGAATAGGTCGCGATGCCGCTGGGATCGTCGTCGGCCGCGCCGGTGATGAGTCCGGGACCGAGCTGGCGCCACCACTGCAGG
>JBDTWB010000325.1:0-3143 GCA_040006895.1 Casimicrobiaceae bacterium
AGCGGCTCGCGCAGGATGTCGAACACCGTCATCCGCGGGCTGAGCGACCCGAACGGATCCTGGAAGATGTACTGGACCCGCCGCCGGAAGCGCATCAACGCATCGTTCTGCGCCGTGACCACGTCGATGGTCTCGCCCCGGTCGTTGTACTCGACAATGCCGCTGTCGGGCTCCAGGGCCCGCATGATCACCTTGGAGAGCGTCGTCTTGCCGCAGCCGCTCTCGCCGACCAGTCCGAAGCACTGGCCGCGCATGATGGTGAGCGAGACGTCGTCGACCGCGCGAAACGACGGCCCCTGCCGCCGGCGCAGGAGGCCGGTCGCGCGCTGGGCGAACGTCTTGGTCACACCGGCCACGCGCAAGTGCACGGGACCGGCGTCGGCGGGCCACGGCTCGCGCGCCTCCAGGAGCGGCCCGGTCTGATGGTCGACGGTGCGCACCGACACGAGCCGCTCCCCCGGTTTCATGTCGAAGTGCGGCACGGCACGCAGCAAGGCGCGCAGGTAGGGATGGGCAGGCCGCGCGAACAGCGACTCGATGCGCCCCTCCTCCATCACCTTGCCCTCGTAGAGCACCACCACCCGCTCGGCGACGTTGGCGACCACGCCGAGGTCATGGGTGATGATGAGCACGGCCATGCCGAGATCCGCCTGCAGCTCCTTCACCAGGGAGAGGATCTGCGCCTGGATGGTCACGTCGAGGGCGGTCGTCGGCTCGTCGGCGATCAGCAGCGACGGCCCGCACACCAGCGCCATGGCGATCATCGCCCGCTGGCGCAGGCCGCCCGAAAGCTCGAACGCGTAGTGGCGCATCGCCCGTGCGGGGTCGGGGAAACCGACCCGCCGCAACATGTCCTCGGTGCGTTCCAGGCCTTCCTTGCGGCTCACGTTGCGGTGCAGGAACAGCGCCTCGCTGACCTGGTCGCCGACGGTATGCAGCGGCGACAACGACACCATGGGCTCCTGGAAGATCATGGAGATGTGCCGGCCGCGGATCGCGCGGATCGCGGTGCCGTCGGGTGCGAGCCGGGTGATGTCGACGGGCGGCGCGGTACTGCCCGGAGGCGAGAACAGGATGCGCCCGGAGGTGATCGTGGCTGTGCGCGGGAGGATGCGCAGGATCGCCTGCGCGGTGACCGACTTGCCGGAGCCCGATTCGCCGACCAGCGCGAGCGTACCGCCGCGCGGAATCGCGAAGGACACGTGATCGAGCGCGGGGGTCATGTTGCCGCGGTTGTCGAAGGCAATCGACAGGTCCTCGACCCGGATCAGGTCGTCGGCACCCTGACCCTGCCGCGCCGTCGCCACGGACGGTGCGACGTTATCCTCTACCGTGTGCTGGTCCTCCAACGTGCCTCCTCCAGACGTGCTCAGGCCGGGGCGCTTCTTGGTGGGGACACAGGCGCCGCCCGGCGCCCGAGAGCATGCCCTGAGTCGGCGCGGCCGTCGAGTACTTCCGTCGACCCGATCAAGCCGGTGTGGCGGTTGCGACCGGGGCCGTGGCCGGACCCGACGCAAGACCCGTCAAGCGGAACGCCGGCACGGGCTGGTGGAAGCCCTTGAGGGTGAGCGGACCGACGTCCTCGCCTTGCGCCATGTCGCCAAGTGCCGCACGCGCCCGGCGGTCGAGCAGTGTTTCACCGGCCGCGGCTTCGCCGCAAAGCCGCGCCGCGAGATTGACTACGCTGCCGATCGCCGAGTAATCGACCCGCGACTCGTAGCCGAATGCGCCAAGGGTCGCAAACCCCTTCGCGATGCCGATGCCGAGCGCAAGGTCGTAGCCCAGTCGCAACCATTCCCGGCGCAGCGGCGCGAAATCCTCCTGCATGCGCAGCGCCATCCGCGCTGCGCGCAGCGGCGCGTCCGGCACAGGGAAGGGATCGTTGAAGAACAGCAGGATGCCATCGCCGGCAAAGCGGTCCAACGTAGCCTCGAAGGCGCTGACGAGGGCGCCCATGGCAGCGTGGTAGTCGCGCAGCACGGTCTGGACTTCCTCCGGCTCGGCGCCGTCGATGAACGCGGTGAAGCCACGCAGATCGACGAACACGTAGCAGATCTCCCGGCGATGCGGGGCCAGGATCGAATGCTCGCCGACCGACACGATCGCCTCCGCCACGGCCGGCGCGAAAAAGCGCTTGAGCGCGCGCATCTTGTCGAGCTCACCGACCTGCGCGGCGACCCGCGCCTCGAGTTGTCCGTTCCACGCCTGGAGTGCGGCGGCCTGCTGTCTCACTTCATCCTGCAGCGCCTTGATACGCAGCAACGAGCGCACACGAGCAAAGAGCTCCGGACGGTTGATGGGTTTTGTCAGGAAATCGTCCGCTCCGGCCTCGATGCCCTTGACGCGCTCCTCCTGCACGTCGAGCGAGGTCACGAGCACGATCGGCAGCAGCGCGGTGCGCGGATCGGCGCGCAACCGTGCGCACACCTCGTAGCCCGACAGGCCCGGCATCATCACGTCGAGCAGGACGATGTCGGGCAGGTCGAGCGCAACGCTGGCCAGCGCCTCCTCGCCGTTGACGGCCGTCGCCACCGCGTATCCCTTGACGGCAAGCAGGTCGGCGAGCAGCTTGACGTTCTGCGGCGTGTCGTCGACGACCAGCACCTTCGCCGCGGGGCTCATCGGCGCGCCGCCGCCAGCTGATCACGGACCGCCTCGAGGAAAGTCTTGAGGTCGATCGGCTTGCCGACATAGGCGTCGAACCCGGCCTCGGTGATGAGCGTGCGGTCCTGCTGCATGACCGATGCCGTTACCGCGATCACGGGGATATCCGCCGTATGCGGCTCACTGCGCAGCACCTGGAGCGCCTCGATGCCGCTGATTCCAGGCAACTGGATGTCCATCAGGATGAGGTCGGGACGATGCTCTCGCGCGAGGCGCACGCCGTCCTCGCCCGTGCCGGCCTCGAGGGTCGCGTAGCCTTTCACCTGCAGGACGTCGCGCACCAGTTTCATGTTCTTCTCGTTGTCCTCGACGATCAGGATGACGCTCATTGGCGCACCTCCCCCAGGCTTGCCCACTGCGTGGGCTGCGCGCACCCCCTCTCCAGGAGGGGGCGAGCGCCTTGGGACGGCCCGGCCGCGCTCATGATTGCACCGGCAGGGTGAAGGTGAACGTCGAGCCGACGCCTGGCGTGCTCTCGA
>JBDTWB010000326.1:0-3132 GCA_040006895.1 Casimicrobiaceae bacterium
TTCCGGGTGGTCGATCGGCTGCTCACCAACTTCCACCTGCCGCGCTCGACCCTGCTGATGCTGGTCTCCGCCTTCGCCGGTGTCGAGCGCATGCGCGCCGCCTACGCCCACGCCATCGCCGCGCGCTACCGTTTTTTCAGCTACGGCGACGCGAGCCTGCTCGAGCGCGCACCGGAGGCCGGCCGCTAGCACGAGTGGTCGGCACGCGTGCTGCGGCGATCAGGCTTCGCGCTCCCGGCAATCCCACCAACTTCGCGCGCGGGTGCGGTACCATCGCCCCCCTCGCACCACCCCTGGCGCCCTCCTGTTCGATGCAATTCAAGCTCCTCGCCACCGACGGGGACGCCCGACACGGGCGCCTCCAGCTGCGCCACGGCAGCGTTGAAACCCCGGTGTTCATGCCCGTCGGCACCTATGGCACTGTCAAGGCCATGGCCCCCGACGAATTGGTCGGGATCGGCACCCAGATCCTGCTCGGTAACACCTTCCACCTGTGGCTGCGCCCTGGCATCGAGGTCCTGAGGCTGCACCAGGGCCTGCATCGGTTCATGGGTTGGGAGCGACCCATCCTGACCGACTCGGGCGGGTTCCAGGTATGGAGCCTCGGGGCATTGCGCAAGGTCCGGGAAGACGGCGTCGCCTTCTCGTCGCCGGTCAATGGCGACAAGCTCCTGCTCACCCCGGAAATATCGATGGAGGTCCAGCACGCGCTCAACTCCGACATCGCCATGATTTTCGACGAGTGCACGCCCTACCCCGCGACGCACGCGGAGGCCGCGGCGTCGATGGAGCTTTCGCTGCGCTGGGCGGCACGGTCACGGGCGGCGTTCGATGCTCTCGAGAATCCCAACGCGCTCTTCGGCATCGTCCAGGGTGGAATGCACGAGGACCTGCGCGAAGCCTCGATCGCCGGACTCACCAGTCTCGATTTCGACGGCTACGCGATCGGCGGGCTGTCGGTGGGGGAACCGAAGGAGGAGATGCTGCGGGTGCTGGCTTCCACCGCGCCGCGCCTGCCTGCGGATCGGCCGCGCTACCTCATGGGCGTGGGGACGCCCGAGGACATCGTCGCCGGAGTGAGCGCGGGCATCGACATGTTCGACTGCGTGCTGCCCACCCGCAATGCCAGGAACGGGTGGCTGTTCACCCGTTTCGGGGATATCAAGATCCGCAACGCCACGTACCGCACCGATCTGCGCCCGCTCGACGAGACGTGCGCCTGCTACACGTGCCGGCATTTCACTCGGGCGTACCTCCATCACCTCCAGCGGGTGAACGAGATCCTCGGGGCCCGCCTCAACACCATCCACAACCTGCATTACTACCTCGCCCTGACGACCGGGATGCGCGCCGCGATCTCGACCGGCACCTTCGCGCCCTACGTCGCGCAGTTCCAGATGGATCGGACCCGCGTGTTAGAATAATCAGTTGCCTGCGCTGCCTTCCGCTGCTCTCCGTACCGCGGGACGGTGGCAGGGCGCGGGCCGGATGCGACGGCACGACGCGGCGGTTCGCGACCACCATAAGCGCGACCGCCGTGGCGCAACGGCCCGCCAGCGCGCTTGCGCCGCCCGGACCGACGAGGACCGATATCGTCGAACGCGAGACCGACGCCGGTCCGGAGCGAAAACTTGACCGCAACCCGGCGTCGCTGCCGGCGTGATGACCATCCCAGCCATCCCGCCATCATCAGCAACCCCGGCCATCACGAGCCATCCCGGAGGAAACCACCGTGCTGCACAGTCTTATCTCCCCCGCCTATGCCCAGGCCGCACCCTCGACGCCGGGCGGCGACCTCATGGCGTTCCTGCCGATGATCGCCATCTTCGTGGTCTTCTATTTCCTGCTGATCCGGCCCCAGCAGAAGAAGTCCAAGGAGACCCGGGCCATGCTCGAGGCGCTGCAGAAAGGCGACGAGGTCGCCATCGCCGGTGGCATGGTCGGCCGGATTGCCCGCCTTTCCGACCAGTACGCAGTCCTGGAGATTGCGCCGAACGTCGAGGTCAACATCCAGCGCGGCGCCATTGCCCAGCTCCTGCCCAAGGGCACCATCAAGGCGCTCTAGCCGCGTCCGGCCCCGGCCGGCGAGCACTCCTGCGCGCGCCGCCGCGAGCTGTCGGCTGCCAGCCTGAACCGAGCCTTCCGCACTCATGAATCGTTACCCGGCCTGGAAATACGCCCTCATCATCGTCGCGCTGGTCGTCGGCATCCTGTACACCCTGCCGAACTTCTTTCCCGAAGTCCCGGCGGTCCAGGTGTCGTCGTCGAAGTCGAACATCAAGATCGACGCCAGCGTGCTCGGCAGCACCGAGGATGCACTCAAGAGCGCGGGCATCCCGTATCTTGGCGCGAGCCTCGATCCCACCGGAGTCAAGGTGCGGCTGGCCGATCCCGACACCCAGCTCAAGGCCAAGGACGCGCTGCAGTCGAGGCTCGGCGACAACTACATCGTCGCGCTCAACCTCATCTCGGCGTCACCGCCGTGGCTGACCGCGATCGGCGCATTGCCGATGTATCTGGGGCTCGACCTGCGCGGCGGCGTGCACTTCCTGCTGCAGGTCGACATGAAGGCGGCGCTCGACAAGGCCGCCGACCGCTACACGACCGACTTCCGCTCCCTGCTTCGCGAGCGCCGCGTGCAATACAGCGGCGTCGGCCGCGAAGGCACCAACGTGGTGGTGCGCTTTCGCGACTTTGCCGAGCGCGAGAAGGCGCGTAACGCCATCGCCGTAGCCTATGCCGATCTTCTGCTGCGTGACGCCGACGCCGCGGGCGGGGAATTCCGGCTGATCGCGTCCCTCAAGCCCGAGGCGCAGAAGCGTATCCAGGACGGTGCCGTTCAGCAGAACATCCAGATCCTGCGCAATCGGGTCAACGAGCTCGGCGTTGCCGAGCCGATCATCCAGCAGCAAGGCGGCGATCGGGTGGTGGTCCAGCTCCCGGGCGTGCAGGACACGGCACGGGCCAAGGACATCCTGGGACGCACCGCTTCGCTCGAGATCCGCATGGTCAACGACGATCCGGGTGCACTCGAGCAAGCCTCGGCCGGCCAGGTTCCGTTCGGCAGCGATGTATTTACCGAGCGCGGCGGCCAGCCGGTCCTGGTCAAGCGCCAGGTCGTGCTGACCGGCG
>JBDTWB010000327.1:0-3102 GCA_040006895.1 Casimicrobiaceae bacterium
ACGGTGTTCAGGGTCACGCTGCCAAGGCGCCCGCCGCCGACCTAGGGCCAGGCTTTGGGCCGCGCGCACCCGCCCGGGCGCGCCGCCACTGCTGGCGCCGCCACTGCTGGCGCCGCCACTGCTGGCGCCGCTATGCTGGCGACGTCATGCTGGCGACGTGCCGCCGGCGACGTCCTTCAGCGGCGTAGTTGTCGCGACGTGCCGTTCGCCGCGTGGGTAGAGCGCGACGACACGCTACCGCCCCCAGCGGAGCGCCAGTGGATTGGCGGACTCGGCGAGCTCCAGCAAACCCTGGCGCGTGGCGGGATCGAGCGGAGCCAACGGATGCCGGACGCTGTCGGATCGGATGACCCCGCCGGCCGCCATCACCGTCTTGGTCGCGCGGAGGCCGCATTGACGGTTTTCGTAGCTGATGAGGGGCAGGATTCGCGCGTAGGCCTCGGCGGCCTCGCGACGCCGGCCTTCGGCGTGGAACGCGAGCACCGGCTTGATGAGATCCGGCAAGAGCGCGCTCGGCATCGTGCCGGTGGCACCTGCATCGAGGTCGGCCATGAGGGTGATGGCCTCCTCGCCATCGAAGGGACCGGTGATCAGGTCGCCTCCGGCCGCAATCAAGCCGCGCAGTTTGAGCGCCGCACCGGGCACCTCGATCTTGAAATAGCGGACCAGCGGGACTTCCCGGGCAAGCCGCACCAGGAAAGGCACCGTGAGGCTGACCCCGCTCAACGGCGCGTCCTGCACCATGATTGGCAGCCGCGACGCGTCGGCCACGCGGGCGAAGTGCTCGATCATGCCGGCCTCGTCGGCACGCAAGCCCGTCCCATGATAAGGCGGCATCAGCATCACCATCACGGCGCCCGCGTCGGCCGCGAGACGCGCGCGCTCGGCCGCGATCTGGGTGCTGAAGTGGCTGCAGGTCACGATGACGGGCACGCGTGCCGCGACATGGGTCAGTGCGAGCTCGAGCAGGGTATCCCGCTCGGCATCGGACAGCAGGAATTGCTCGGAGTAGTTGGCCAGGATGCAAATGCCGTCGACGCCCTGGTCGATCATGCAATCGAGTACCCGGCGCTGGCCATCGAGGTCGAGTTCACCGGCATCGGTGAACGGCGTCGGTGCGATCGGAAAGATGCCTGAAGTCGGTGTCATCGGATCCTGTCCATACCTGCCCGGGCTCGTCGTCCAAGCCGCACGGGAGGGAGCGTGCGCCGATTTGAATCGACGTCTCTCCCGCGCAGCGCCGTGCTGCCGGCCGGCTGCCGTGATGGTGGCGGAGAGATAGGGATTCGAACCCTAGATACGCGTAAACGTATACCTGATTTCGAGTCAGGCGCCTTCGACCACTCGGCCATCTCTCCGGGGCCGGAATTATAACGCACCACGGGAAGGACTCTCTCCGCAGGGACATGCCCTCGTCTCCGGAGGATTGCATGTCTTGCGCAGCCGGTCCTACATGATATGCGCGCGCCGTCCGACGCGTCGAAAACCACGGATCGTGTATCTAGCTGGATCACCCCACTGCGGAGAATCCCGTTTGATTGCCTCTCGTTCTTTCCTGATCGCGCTCGTCGCGGCACTCGTCGCGGGCTGCGCCACCATTCCGCCCGGGGTCGACTATCCGCGCGAGCGTAGCGTGGCCCTGCGCGCCCCCGAGGCGACGCCGCTCGGGACGGCATTCGCCGACGCGGTGAAGGCCCATGACGGTTTGTCCGGTTTCCGCCTGCTGCCCGCGGGCAGCGATGGGTTCATCATGCGTGCGGAGATGGCCGCGAGTGCCACCCGGACCATCGACGTCCAGTACTTCATCTTCCATGCCGACACCACCGGCAAGCTCTTGCTCGACGAGTTGCTCTCCGCCGCCGATCGCGGGGTGCGGCTGCGCGTCCTGCTCGACGACCTCAATCTCAAGGGCGAGGACGCCAAGCTGACCGTGATCGCCGCGCATCCCAACGTCCAGCTTCGCGTGTTCAATCCGGCGTCCTACCGCGGACCCATCGGTCCGGTACGTACGGCGGAGTTCGCCCTGAGCTGGACAAGGCTCACGTACCGCATGCACAACAAGCTCTTCCTGGTCGACAACGCCATCGGAATCGCTGGGGGGCGCAACGTCGGCGACGAGTATTTCTCCACCAGCAAGGACTTCGAGTTCGGCGACTTCGACGTCTTTGCCGTCGGGCCGGCCGTGAAAAGCCTGTCGTCGAGCTTCGACGCGTACTGGAACAGCTCGCTCGCCATACCTGCCGCGGCGCTTGCCGACAAGCCCTCCGCGGAAGCGCTCGAGCAGTACCGCACAGAGTTGAGGGAGCACCGGCAAGCGAAGGCCGAGGAGGAGTACATGCGGTCGGTCATCGCGGGTCATCCCCTGACCATGATCGTCGCCGGCAAGGATCCCCTGGTGTGGGCGCCTTATCGCGTGCTGTACGACACCCCGGAGAAAAAGGAGGTCGAGGACGGCGAGCGAGGCGGGCCCCTGCTTCGCGATCGGCTGCTCATGGCGATCCGCGACGTCAAGCACGAGCTCTTGATGGTGACCCCTTACCTCGTGCCGAGCGAGGCACAGCTCGCGCTCCTGGGTGATTTGCGCGCCCGCGGCGTTTCGGTGCGCATCCTCACCAATTCCCTGGCGTCGACGGACGTCCCCGCAGTGCATTCGGGCTACCGCAAGTTTCGTCGGCCGATGCTCGAGCGCGGCATCGATCTCTATGAGGTCCGCACCGAGCTTGCCAAGCCGACGGTACGGCGCCAGCGCGACCCCTTACGGGGCAGCACCCAAGGACTCTTCGCGTTGCATGCCAAGGTTTTTGTGTTCGATCGAACCAAGGTCTTCATCGGCTCGGCCAACTTCGACCATCGGTCATTCCGCCTCAATACCGAGGTGGGACTCATCATCGACAGCCCCGCGATCGCCGCGCAAATTGCCGAACGCTTCGCGGCGATCGTCCAGCCGGCCAACAGCTATCAGGTATTGCTGCGCAAAGGTGCCGATGGCGCGCCGTCGCTCATCTGGCATACCGAGGAGGACGGCGTGTTGGTCGATCACACGGGCGAACCCGGATCGAGCTTCTTCCGGCACCTCGAGGTGAACCTGCTGTCGCTGCTGCC
>JBDTWB010000328.1:0-3065 GCA_040006895.1 Casimicrobiaceae bacterium
CGCTATCCGCTATCCGCTATCCGCTATCCGCTATGACGCTTCAGGCCGTCGTGCGCGGCTTTCGCGGCCGGGCACCGCTCCTGGGTGCGCCCGTCCGCCGCAGCGCGGCGGCCTCCGCGAGGCGCAGCCAGCTCGCCATCTCGACGGGGCTGTCGAGCGCTTCGTCGGGGGCGCGATGGTAGCTCATCACGTGGACCTCGCCCTCCTTGGTGACGTAGCGAAAGGGCTCGAGACCGCGCGCGGCGAACGCCGGGCGATTCTGGTCGTCGGTCTTGAAATACAGCACGTCGGCAATGACGATCGCAACGATCACGGTGTCGACGTAGAGGCCGTGCCCCCCGAACATCGCGCGGGTGGTCACCACCGTCGGGAGCATGAGCTCCAGGAGGTGCGCCAGATAGTCCGCGGAGTTGGTCATGGGCGGAGCTTACCCCCGCGCCGCGTCACCGGCCACGTCTTCGCGCCTACAAGCCGAGTCGCTGCCAGATGGTGGTCGTGAGCGACGCCTGGTTCAGGGTGTAGAAATGCAGCCCTGGCGCGCCGCGCTCGAGGAGCCTCGCGCAGAGCTCGGTCACCACGTCGAGCCCGAAGGCACGGATCGAACCGGCGTCGTCGCCGTAACCTTCGAGGCGCTTCCTGATCCAGCGCGGGATCTCCGCGCCGCACGCATCGGAAAACCGGGCGAGTCGGGTGAAGCTGCCGATGGGCATGATCCCCGGCACGACCGGTATGGTGATCCCGGCCGCCGCGCAGCTGTCGACGAATTGCCAGTAAGCATCGGGATTGAAGAAGTACTGCGTGATCGCCGAGTTCGCCCCGGCATCGACCTTGCGCCGGAAGGCCTCGAGATCCTCGTGGGCGCTGCGAGCCTGCGGATGCACCTCGGGATAGGCGGCGACATCGATATCGAACCAGTCGCCGGATTCGGCGCGCATGAACTCCACGAGCTCGCTTGCATAGCGGAAATCGCCGGCCGCGGCCGCGCCCGACGGCAGGTCGCCGCGCAGCGCGACGACGTGGCGGATGTCGTGCGCCCGGTACTGCGCCAGCACCTCGCGCAGGCCCTCCCGGGTCGAGCCGATGCACGACAGGTGGGGAGCCGCCGGCAGCCCTTCGTCGCGGATGCGAAGCACGGTATCGAGGGTGCCTTCGCGGGTCGAGCCGCCGGCGCCATAGGTGACCGAGAAAAAGGCCGGCGAGAGCCCGGCGAGTTGCCGCCAGGTCGTGCGCAACTTCTCTTTGCCCTCGTCGGTCTTGGGCGGGAAGAACTCGCAACTGCAGAGCGAGCGCCGCGGGGGGCTGCCGGCACCGGGCATCGGCTCACTCACGGTTGCGCAGCAGCAGCGAGGACAGGAGCCACGAGATGATGCTGTAGACGATGGCGCCGAACACCCCCGACCAGAAGCCGGCGACGTGGAATCCGTGCAGCCATGAGCCGACCGCCCAGAACAAGAGACCGTTGATGACGAAGATGAACAAGCCCAGGGTCAGCACGGTTACCGGCAGGGTGAGCAGCACCAGCACCGGCCGGATCAGGGTATTGATGAGCCCGAGCACCAGCGCCGCGATCAGCGCCGCGCCGAAGCCGGCGACCTGGATGGACGGCAGCAGGTACGGCAGGGCAAAGAGCGCCACCGCGTTGATGAGCCAGACGAGCAGAAGACGCATGGGGGACCTTGGTGTGCGGTAGTGCGGAATCGGCAATCGCGAGGCTTTGGCGCCCTGGGAATCGGGGTCGCACTTAGCGGCCCGCACCCTCGAGGTAGGGCTTGACTGCCGCGTAGAGCGCCGCGCTCACTGGCGTGGCGACGCCGGCCTCGCGGCCCATGCGCAGCACCGCCCCGGAAAGCCATGGTGCTTCGAGCCGATTGCCCGCGGCGAGATCGTGCAGAAGCGACGATTTCATTTCCTGCGGCAACCCATCGGCAAAGCGCATCTGGCCTTCGACGTAATCGTCGGCGAGCGCCACCCCGCGCGCCCGGCCGACGGTGAAGGCTTCCCGCATCGCCGCTTCGAACACGACGCGCATGTCCGGATCGGCGCGGGCCACGCCGATCGGCTGCCGCGAGGCCGCGGTGATGCCCGAGAACGCCGCGAGGAAGGCAAACTTCTCCCACAGAGCGCGGGTGATGTCGGGAACGACTTCGGCATCGACGTCGAGGCTGCGAAAGGCAGCGGCGAGCTCGTGGGCGACCGGCGGGGCATCACCCCCCGCTGCGCCGAAACGCAAGCGCGCCATGGTGCCGATGTGCTCGATTACGCCGGGCGCGCCGATCTTCGCCGCGATATGGGCCGTGCCGCCCAGCACCCGCTCGGGACCGACCACCGCGCCGACCCGTGTCATGCTTTCCACCCCGTTCTGGAACGGGATCACGAATCCACCACCGGACACGAGCGGCGCGACCTGCCGGGCCGCATCCTCGGTGTCCCACAGCTTCACGGCGAACAGCACCACGTCGACCGGCGCAAGGGTCGACGGATCGTCGGTGACCGTCGGCGTGGGCACGTGAATGTCGCCCTTGCCGCTCGTGACGCGAAGGCCCCGCGCACGGATCGCGGCGAGATGCGCGCCGCGGGCGATGAAGGCGACCGGATGCCCGGCCGCCGCGAGGCGGGCGCCGAAGTAGCCGCCGACCCCGCCAGAACCCATCACTGCAATACGCATGCGCCTTGCTCCATCGACCGATCCACTGCACAGCCGCTCACGGGCGCGCGAGGGCGCCCGCTAAGGCTCGGCGACGCCTAGTAGCGATACGTCTCGGGCTTGTACGGACCGTCCTGCGGGACGCCGATGTAGCCCGCCTGCTTGGCGGATAGTGGCGTGAGCATTGCCCCGAGCTTGGTCAGCTGCAGCCGCGCGACCTTCTCGTCGAGGTGCTTGGGCAGGACGTAGACCCCGACCGGATAGCCGGAAGGATTGGTCCAGAGCTCGATCTGCGCCATCACCTGGTTGGCGAACGACGAGCTCATCACGTACGAGGGATGGCCCGTGCCGCAGCCGAGGTTCACGAGGCGCCCCTCGGCGAGCAGGATGATCCGCTTGCCGTCGGGAAAGATCACGTGGT
>JBDTWB010000329.1:0-3013 GCA_040006895.1 Casimicrobiaceae bacterium
CCTGGGGGAGGTTGCCCGGAGCGCCGCCGGGCCGTCTCGAGGCGCTCGCCCCCTCCTCGGGAGGGGGTTGGCGCAGCCCACGCAGGGGGCAAGCCTGGGGGAGGTTGCTTGATGAACGAGCATTTCGACGGCCTGGAAACCCGTGATCCGGAAATCCGTGAACGGGCCGCCTTTGCCGCCATCCGCCGGCAGGTCGCGCATTGCCAGACGCACGCCGGCGCGATGGCGCGGGTGCTCGACGGAGTCGATCCGGCGGCACTCACCGATCGGGCCGCGCTCGTCCGGATACCGGTGACCCGCAAGTCGACCTTGCTGGAGCTGCAAAAAGCCGAGCGACCCTTCGGCGGCTTCGCCGCGGGCGGGTGGGAAGCGACGCGCCGCGTCTTCGCGTCACCCGGACCGATCTACGAGCCCGAGGGGCGGCGTCCGGATTACTGGCGCCTCGCCCGGGCGCTGTTCGCCGCCGGCTTTCGACCGGGCGAGCTCATCCACAATACCTTCGCCTACCACTTCACGCCGGCCGGATCGATGCTCGAGACCGGCGCGCATGCCCTGGGTTGCGCGGTCTTTCCCGGCGGCACGGGCCAGACCGAGCAACAGGTGCAGGCGATGGCGGACCTGAAGCCCCATGGGTACGTGGGCACGCCGTCGTTCCTGCGGATCATCCTGGAGAAGGCCGACGAGCTGGGCGTGGCGCTCACCTCGCTGTCCAAGGCACTGGTGTCGGGGGAGCCGTTCCTGCCGGCGCAGCGTGAGCTGCTGAAGACCCGCGGGATCGCCGGCTACCAGGTCTATGCCACCGGTGACCTGGGCTCGATCGCCTACGAAAGCGAGGCGCGTGAGGGACTGATCGTCGACGAGGGCGTGCTGGTCGAGATCGTGCGCCCGGGCACCAACGATCCGGTGCCCGAGGGCGAGGTCGGCGAGGTCGTGGTGACCACGCTTGCCAATACCGACTATCTGCTGGTGCGCTTCGGGACGGGCGATATGTCCGCGGTGCTGCCGGGGATGAGCGCGTGCGGACGCACCAACCTGCGCATCAAGGGCTGGATGGGCCGCGCGGACCAGACTACCAAGGTCAAGGGCATGTTCGTCCATCCCGCCCAGGTCGCGGATGTGGTGCGGCGTTATCCGGCGATCCTGAAGGCGCGCCTCGTGGTCGACAATCCCGACGAGACCGATCGGATGGTCCTGCACGTCGAGGTTGCGGAATCCGGAGCGCTCGACCGCGCGGCGGTGATCGCGGCGCTGCGCGAGGTCACCAAGCTGCGCGGTGACGTGGAGATGCACGCCCCCGGGCAGCTTGCCAACGACGGCAAGGTGATCGACGACCGGCGCAAGATCTGAGACCTGCCAGCGTTGCGCTGGCAGGTGCGCCGTGGCGGGAACGAGGGCGCTACAGCCCGCCCATGCAGAGGTACTTCACCTCGACGTATTCCTCGATGCCGTAGCTCGATCCCTCACGGCCGAGGCCCGACTGCTTCACGCCGCCGAACGGTGCGACCTCGGTGGTAATGAGGCCGGTGTTGATGCCGACCATGCCGTACTCCAGACCCTCCGCGACCTTCCAGATGCGGCCGATGTCGCGGCTGTAGAAATACGCCGCGAGGCCGTACTCCGTGCGATTGGCGAGCTCGATCACCTCGTCGTCGGTCTTGAACCGGATCAGCGGTGCGACGGGGCCGAACGTCTCCTCGCGGAAGATCTTCATCTCGGGAGTCACGCCGGTGAGCACGGTCGGCTCGAAGAACGTGCCGCCGAGCGCGTGCCGCTTGCCACCGGCGGTGACCTTGGCACCCTGGCCGACGGCATCGGACACGTGATCTTCCACCTTGGCGAGGGCGGCGCTGTCGATGAGCGGTCCCTGCGTCACTCCCGCCTCGGTACCCGGGCCGACCTTGAGGCCGCGCACCTTCTCGGCGAGCTTGGCGGCGAAGGCGTCGTAGATGCCGTCCTGCACGAATAGCCGGTTGGCGCAGATACACGTCTGGCCGGCATTGCGGTACTTCGACACCATCGCACCTTCGACCGCGGCATCGAGATCGGCGTCGTCGAACACCACGAACGGCGCGTTGCCGCCGAGCTCGAGGGAGATCTTCTTGATGGTGGGCGCGACCTGCTGCATGAGCAGCCTGCCGACCTCAGTCGAGCCGGTAAAGGACAGTTTGCGCACGATCGGATTGGCGCACATCTCACCGCCGATGGCCGGTGCATCGCCGGTGACGATATTGAGCACCCCCGGCGGGAAGCCGGCGCGATGGGCGAGCTCGGCCAGGGCGTACGCGCAATACGGCGTGGCCTCGGCCGGCTTGATGACCACGCAGCAGCCCGCGGCCAATGCCGGCGCGACCTTGCGGGTGATCATCGACGACGGGAAGTTCCAGGGCGTGATCGCCGCGCACACCCCGACCGGCTGCTTGATCACCAGCAGGCGGCGGTCGTTGCCGATGGTGGGAATCACCTCGCCATACACCCGGCGAGCTTCCTCCGCGAACCACTCGACGTAGGCGGCGCCGATGGTGACTTCGCCTTTCGCCTCGGCGAGCGGCTTGCCCTGCTCGGTGGTCAGGATCATGGCGAGATCGTCGAGATTCGCCATCATGAGATCGGCCCAGCGCCGCATGATGACACTGCGCTCCTTGGCGGTCTTGGCGCGCCATGCCGGCCACGCGGCGTTGGCCGCCTCGATGGCGCGGCGCGTCTCGCCGGCACCGAGATCGGGAACGGTACCGATCAGGCCGCCGTTCGCGGGATTGACCACGCGCATGGTCGCGCCGCTGTCGGCGTCGATCCATGCGCCGTTGACATAGGCCTGCTGGCGAAGCAGCTTGGAGTCCTTGAGTTGCGGAACGGACCGCTCGAGGGCGTCGGGTGGCATGGCTGACCTCCGGAAGGTGCGGCGCGGAAAACGCGTGCGCGGAACCCTCGATTATAGGCGCCGGCCGCGGCCCGTCCTTCGGCAGGTGCGCTGCCGGATCCTCGTTCGGCGCGCTGCCGGTGCCGGATCGAAGAC
>JBDTWB010000330.1:0-2989 GCA_040006895.1 Casimicrobiaceae bacterium
CCTGGACGATGACGGCAGTCGGGCGCCACGCACGTCATCGGGGCGGGGCCCGAGCCAGCGCGTAGATGACGCAAGTGATCGACCCCGCGGCGGTGGACCTCCTCATACTTGGCCCTGGACTTCTCGGTGCGGCAGCACGGTAGTCGGGCGCCGCGCACGTCATCGGGGCGTTGCCCGGGCCAGCGCCTGGACCATGACGGCAGTTGCGTGGCAGGGAATGCGGTTCATCCGCCGGTCGTCGGGCCGACCATATCCTCCGGCCGCACCCAGCGGTCGAAGTCCTCCGCGGTGACGTAGCCGAGCGCGACGGCGACTTCCCGCAGCGTCTTGCCGTCGCGATGAGCCGCGAGTGCGATCTCGGCAGCCTTCTCGTAGCCGATGTGGGGATTGAGCGCCGTCACCAGCATCAGCGAGTCCTCGAGATGGCGACGGATGTGCGGCAGGTTCGGCTCGATGCCCGCCGCGCAGCGCGCGTCGAAGGAACGCACCGCATCGGCGAGGACTGCGATCGACTCCAGCACGTTGTGCAGCATCACCGGCTTGTAGACGTTGAGCTGGAAGTTGCCCTGCGAGCCGGCGAACGCGACGGCCTGGTCGTTGCCGAACGCCTGGACCGCCGCCATGGTGAGGGCCTCGCACTGCGTCGGATTGATCTTGCCCGGCATGATGGAGGAGCCCGGCTCGTTGTCGGGCACGGTGATCTCGCCGATGCCGGCGCGCGGACCGCTCGCATACCAGCGCACGTCGTTGGCGATCTTCATGAGGGCACCGGCCAGGTTGCGCAGCGCCCCGCTCACCACCACCATGGCGTCGTGGGCGGACAGGGCCGCGAACTTGTTCGGTGCGCTCGTGAACGGCCGGCCGGTGAGCCGGGCGATCTCCCGCGCCACGGCAGCGCCGAAGCGTGGATCGGCGTTGAGGCCGGTACCGACCGCCGTGCCGCCGAGGGCGAGCTCGAGCAGACCGGGGCGTGCGGCGTCGATGGTCTGCAGCGCGAAGTCGAGCTGTGCGGCCCACCCCGAGATCGCCTGGCCCAGCGTCAGCGGTGTCGCGTCCTGGAGGTGCGTGCGACCGATCATCACCACGTCGGCGAACCGGCGGGCCTTGTCCGCGAGCGTGTCGCGCAAGCCGCGCACCGCCGGTACGAGGCTCGCGTCGAGCGCATCGAGCGTTGCCACGTGCATCACTGCGGGGAACACGTCGTTTGACGACTGGCTGCGATTGACGTCGTCGTTGGGATGTATGGGGGACTTGCTGCCGAGCGTGCCGCCCGCGAGCTGAATCGCGCGGTTGGCGATGACCTCGTTGGCATTCATGTTCGACTGGGTGCCCGAGCCCGTCTGGAAAACCCCGAGCGGAAACTCGGCATGGAGCTTGCCGTCGATCACCTCCTGCGCCGCGCGGACAATGAGGTCCCGCTTGTCCACCGGCAGCGTGCCGAGCTCCGCATTGGCTCGCGCTGCACACAGCTTGACGATGCCGAAGGCACGGATCACGGGCCGTGTGAAGGTGAACCGGTCGAGTGCGATGGGAAAGTTCTGCAGCGAGCGCTGGGTTTGTGCACCCCACAGCCGATGTGCCGGAACCGGCACTTCGCCGAGTGCGTCCTTTTCCATCCGCATCGCTGCTTGCATCGCTGCTTTCGGGTCGTGCGTGGCCATCTTCTCTCCCATGCTCCTGCTTTCGGTACTGAAGTGTCCTCCGGGCTACTACCGGTGCTCTCGTCAGTCGATGCCGATCCGGGTCGTCGGTCTGGCGTGGCGCGCCCGAGGCCGCGTCGAGGAGGGCTAGAATCGGTTAGCCTTGTTGACCAGTCCCATTCTCCTCCGTCCCGTGCAAACCGCGTCCATCCTTCGGCACCGCCCCGCCCGCGCGGCCGTACCTGGCCGCGGCGTCGCCGCGATCGAACCGTGATGCCGGCGTCGACACGGCGCTTGGCGGCTCGCCCATGAAGAGCTTCGACGCTGCCACGATACGCGCCCGATTGACCTGGCCGCGCATGCTCGATGCGCTCGAGGCTGCATTACGTTCCGAGGTCGAGGCTCCGCTGCGTACCAGCCACGCGGTCGACGTGCCCGGGGCTCCGGCGGCGTCGCTGCTGATGATGCCGGCATGGCGCCGGGGCGCGCGACTGGGCGTCAAGCTCGTCACGGTGTTTCCGGGCAACCGGGCACAGGGCGCGCGATCGGTCACCGCGGTCTATGTGCTGTTCGACGCACGCGATGGAACGGCGCTGGCATTGTTCGATGGCGAGGAACTGACCGCCCGCCGCACCGCGGGCGCCTCGGCCTATGCGGCGCGCTACCTGGCCCGCCAGGAATCTCGGCATCTCGTCATGGTCGGTGCCGGGCGCCAGGCGCACGGCCTGGTCGCGGCGCACTGCGCCGTGCGACCGATCGACCGGGTCAGCCTGTGGAGCCGCACGCCGGAACGGGCGCGCACCGCGGCCGAGGTCATGTGCGCGACCGGCCTGCCGGTAACGGCCACAACCGATCTGGAAGGCGCCGTACGGTCCGCCGATGTGGTCAGCTGCGCGACCCTGGCGACGACGCCGGTGGTGCTCGGCGCCTGGCTCTTGCCCGGTACCCACGTGGACCTCGTCGGCGCGTTTCGCGCCCACATGCGCGAGACCGACGACGCGGTGCTGCAGCGCGCCCGTCTGATCGCAGTCGACGATCGCGAGGCCGCGCTGGCCGAGGGCGGCGACGTGGTCCACGGGCTGGCCAGCGGGGCCATCGGCGTCGACCGAATCGGGCCGTCGTTGGCGGATCTCGCCCGTGGCCTGCACCCAGGCCGCACCGATCCCGAATCGATCACGGTGTTCAAGTCGGTTGGTTTCGCCCTGGAGGATCTCGCCGCGGCCGAGGCGGTGTTCGACGCCGGCGAGGCGCCAGCATAGGGAGGCCACAAAGGGAGGCCACAAAGGGCGCGGCGTCCACGCGACCGCGCCGTCGTGGCCGACTGCGGTGGTCAACGGTCAACGGTCAAC
>JBDTWB010000331.1:0-2984 GCA_040006895.1 Casimicrobiaceae bacterium
CCCCAGCCGCCCTGTGAACCATAGCCGCCCTGGGACCCGCTGTAGCCGCTGTGCATGCCTGGAGCGCCGTGTGGGCCGCCGTGTTGGCTACCTTGCTGGCCGCCCCAATTGCCCTGTGCGCCGTAGCTGCCTTGGTTCCCCTGACCGCGCGGGCCCCAGCCGCCTTGGGTGCCGCCATATCCACCTTCGCCACCTTCGCCACCTTCGCCCCCTTCGCCACCCTCGCCGCCCTGGCCTTGCTGGCCCCAGCCGCCTTGCGAGCCGTAGCCTTGCTGGCCCTGCGCCTGCTGCGGTCCCCGGTTGACCTGAGAGCCGTAGCCGCCTTGTCCGCCTTGGCTGTGCTGCCCTCCCCAGTTGCCCTGCGAGCTGCCGGACCCTCCCTGCCCGCCCCAGTTGCCTTGCGACCCCTCTTGAGCGCCGGAACCGCGCTGACCGCCATTGGAGGAGCCATGGCCCGACCGCTCATGGCTGCCACCCTGACCCCAGGACTGGCCATATCCGCCAGCTTGCGAGCCATAGCCGACACCCTGGCTTTGCGGGTTCGACTGTCCTCCGTAATGACTCTGTGCGCCTTGGCCGCCGGTGGCACCGGGACCGCTCGCGCCCGGTCCCTGTCCCGTGCCGTATAGACCGCCGCCGTCGCCGTAGTGCCTCTGGCCGCCATGAGACCCGCCGTCTCCGCCCTGTTGCGAACCACTGCCGGTGAACTGCCCCTGCTGCGCGCCAGCGTGACTTGCCGACGACCCGCTTTGCGAACCCTGCGATCCACCCTGCGCCGTATTGCCGCGTTCGTCGCCCGCTTGGCCGTGGTCACGGTGGTGCTGCGATTCCTGTTGCCAGTTTCGTTCCGCCATCGTCCTGCTCCTTGTGTGTGCGATGTGTAGTCCCGGATGCGTGCAGCATAGTTTCGGCGCTGCGCACTCCAGCCCTACTCCGCGGCAAGTTCTGTGCCGTGCTGCCAGGACATCAATTGCCACGCAAGGCGTGAGCCGGCGCCGTCCAAGTCACATTTTTCGCGCACTGATCTGCTGCAACTTTTACAGCGCATGAACCAAGTACCGATGATGCAGTGCACGCAATGCATGACGCGATCGCGTCATCTGCACGTCAACATTCGATCATCACGCCGCGCGTTCAGTCACGCAGCCGAGGTGTGTCTCGATCGAGTGACACGGGTGCCGCCCCGACGTAGGCTGC
The DNA here is from genome assembly GCA_040006895.1 of Casimicrobiaceae bacterium. Taxonomy (GTDB): domain Bacteria; phylum Pseudomonadota; class Gammaproteobacteria; order Burkholderiales; family Casimicrobiaceae; genus CAIWHR01. The sequence continues at coordinate 1,198 of JBDTWB010000331.1, forward strand.
GCCAGGCAACAGGGCTCCGGTGGCCTTCCTGCCGGCGGCCTTGATCTCACAGGGAGATCGACACGTCCCGTCCCACGGTGTGTACGACGCTCGGAGCGGTGTGCTTGCTGCGGTAGCGGGGTTGGCCCCCGGCGTTTACCTTACGTCATGGAGCGTTGCCCGTGCCGGTGCCGCTTGCGCTGTCACCGCGGGTGCCCCCGGCCGCTGGGCTCGACGCTACGTAAGCGCATCGCCACGGCACTGGCATCGCACTTACTTTCCGCGCCGCGTGATCGTCGCCCAGCCGGTCGCGGTCAACCGGGCGCGGTCGTGTATCGAACGGCGGGATATCCCGCTGCGCGAGTCCTGTAGCGAGTCGTATATTGAGCTCCCCGACTTGTGTATCCCCGCCGGTGGTGATTCGACCCTGGCAAGGAAATCGGCGGGGCCGTGCGGGAGCCCCGCCGCCACACTACCGGCCTCAGCCGCGGTAGGCGATCCGATAGATGGCGCCAGCCTGGTCGTCGGAAACCAGCAGCGCGCCGTCGGGCGCGACCAGCACGTCCACCGGTCGTCCCCACGCCGCGTCACCCTGCAGCCAACCCTCGGCGAACGACTCGTATGCGACCGCGCGGCCGCCGTTCAACGTCACCATCGCAATGCGATAGCCGATCTTGCTGCTGCGGTTCCAGGATCCGTGCTCGGCAATGAAAATGCGCTGCCGGTAGCTCGCCGGAAACTGGGCGCCCGTATAGAAGCGCATACCGAGTGCCGCAACATGCGGGCCCAGCCGTTGCGCGGGCGGCGTGAAGGCTGAGCATGGCTTCCGGCTGCCGTACTCGGGATCGGCGATGGTGCCGGCGTGGCAGTACGGATAGCCGAAATGCATCCCGGGCTTCGGCGCGTGGTTGAGCTCGTCGGGAGGGACGTCGTCACCGAGGCGATCGCGGCCGTTGTCGGTGAACCAGAGCTCGTGCGTCTCCGGATGCCAGTCGAATCCGACGGTGTTGCGAACCCCGCGGGCGTAGACCTCGAGATCGCTCCCGTCCGCGTTCATGCGCATGATGTTGGCGTATCGCGAAGGATCGGGCTCGCAGATGTTGCACGGCGCGCCGACCGGCACGTAGAGCTTGCCGTCGGGTCCGAAGGCGATGAACTTCCAGCCGTGCGATGCATCGCTCGGCAACCGGTCGGATACGACTACGGGCCGTGGTGGATCGGCGAGCCTCCGCTCGATGCCGTCGAGGCGAACGATTCGGTCGACGGCGGAGACGTACAGCGCGCCATCGCGGAAGGCGACGCCCACCGGCATTCGCAGTCCGGTCGCCACGGTGTAGACCTGGGTGCGCGCCGGATCGAAGCCGCTCTCGAAGCGAACAGCGTAGACCTTGCCTTCGCCGCGGGTGCCCACGAACAGCGTGCCCGCTTCTCCCCACGTCATCGCCCGTGCGTCCGGGACACGCGCGACGATCTCGATACTGAAGCCGGGGGGAAGGCGGATGTCGGTCAATGGCAGGCTGCGCTGCGCCTCGGCCATCCCTGCGACCAGTGTGCCAAGCACGGCGCACGAGATGCCGAGCGCCCGCATGGTTGCATGCAGAATCATGAGATTCGTTCCGTCGATGGGCCGGGATCGCCGGCAAGGAAGCGCTTGGACAGCGACCGGGGCACTGTTATCCTGAATTCTCGGTTGCGTCGTACCAGTGGGTCCAAGGAGCATGTAATGGCGATGGCCCATGAGGATTGCTTGCTCGACGTCCGATGTTTCGGGGTCGATGTCGGTCGATGTCGGTCGATGTCGGTCGATG
>JBDTWB010000332.1:0-2972 GCA_040006895.1 Casimicrobiaceae bacterium
CAAGTTCCTGACGCAGCGCATCTATCGCGGCGGCGCAGCGTGACGGAAGAGGGCCCGCGCCGAGCGCCCGCCCTTACTCCAGGGCTGCCTTGCGCGCAGCCTCGCGTTCCCGCAGCACCCGCCGCTGGACCTTGCCCGTGGTGGTCATCGGCAGCGCGTCGATGAATTCGATCTCGCGCGGGTATTCGTAGGGCGCGAGGTATTTGCGCACGTGCTGCTGCAGGTCCTGCTCGAGCGCGGCCGTCGCGGCATGTCCGGCGGCGAGCACGACGAAGGCCTTCACGACGTGCCCGCGCGTGCTGTCCGGCGAGGGCACGACGGCCGCATTGGCCACGGCCGGGTGACGCACGAGGCAGTTCTCGATCTCCGACGGCCCGATGCGATAGCCGGCCGACTTGAACATGTCGTCGGTGCGCCCCTGATACCAGAGGTCGCCGTCGGCATCGCGCCGGGCGAGATCGCCGGTGCGACACCAGTCGCCGGTGAACTTGCGCGCCGTGCCTTCCGAGTTGCGAAAGTATTCGAGGAAGAAGACCGGATCCGGCTGGCCGTCCGGGGCGACGCGGTGGATCGCCACCTCGCCCACTTCATCGACCGGCCGTTCGGTCCCGGCATCGTCGATGACGGCGATCCGATGACCGGGATACGGCCTGCCCATGGAGCCCGGTTTCGCGGGCCAGAGGCGGTGCGAATTGCCGACGATGTAGTTCATCTCGGTCTGGCCGAACATCTCGTTGATGGTAACGCCCAGGCCGTCCCTCGCCCACTCGAACACCGTGGTTCCGACGGCTTCGCCGGCGCTCATGATGCTGCGCAGGCCGATGTCGAAATGGTCGCGCGGGCGGGGATAGGCCTTCATCATGAGCTTCAAGGCGGTCGGGAAGAGGAATGCGTTACGCACCTGGTAGCGCTCGATGAGACGGAACGCGCGCTCGGGCTCGAAGCGGCCGCGATAGCCGAGGATGGGCTGCCCGAAGTAGAGCGTGGGCAGCAAGGCGTCCATGAGGCCGCCGGTCCATGCCCAGTCGGCCGGCGACCAGAAGAGATCGCCGCGCTGCGGGAAGCCGTCGTGCGAATGGGTGAAGCCCGGCAGGTTGCCGAGCAGGCATTGATGCGGCATCAGCGCGCCCTTGGGCGGCCCGGTGGTGCCGCTGGTGTAGATCAGGGTCGCGGGATCGGTCGGCGCCGTCGTGACCGGCGTGAAGCGCGTCGCGGCATCCGCCAGAAAATCATCCCAGGCGGTGACGAAGGGGGCATCGGCGCCATCGATCCCGATCACGTGCCGCAACCGCGGCAAGGCATCCCGGATTGGCGCGAGGTTGGGCAGCGACTGCCGGTCGACGAAGGCGACGCGGCACTCCGCATTGTCGAGGCGATACTGCAGTGCTTCCGGACCGAACAGGAACGACAGCGGCACGGTCACGGCACCGAGCTGGTAGACGGCGAGATGGGCGATCACCGTCTCGGGTCGCTGCGGCAGGACGATCGCGCAGCTGTCGCCGCGACCGACGCCCCGCGCGGCCAGCGCGTTCGACAGGCGGTTGGCCTCGCGTTGCAGATCCCAGAAGGTGTGGGCGGTGCGCTCGCCGGACTCGTCTTCCCAGTAGAGGGCAAAGCGCGCGCGGTCGCCGGCCCAGCGCCCACAGCACGCTTCGGCGATGTTGAACGTGCCCGGCACCTCCCACCGGTACGCGGCGTGGATTGCGGCGTAGCGGTCGACGCGGGTCATTGGGACCGTCGCGGGTGCGGGGACAGGCGCGGCCGCGACGGCCGGGCTAGGCGATGCCCGTGGAGAGTGCGGGCGACCGGGTCTCGATCTCCGCCGCGGGCGGCGTCTCCACGCCCGTCCAACACCACTCCTGCTGGGTCTCGATCACGGGCGCGAAACGCACCGGATACGACGCCGTCGCCCCTTGCAGGCGATACCGCGCGCCCGAGCGATATTCGGCGGCGGGGAAGATGAGGGACTGGATCACCTTGCGGCCCTCGCGCGGCTGCAGCGCGAGGAACAGGCCGCGGAACGAGGGGCGGTAATGCGCGATCGCATCGCTCTCGACGTCGCCGTCGTGATCGCGCTCCGGCCGCTGCATGCATAGATCCACCTGGGTGGCGCTGTCGGCAATGCGTTGCAGCCCGATCTCCGCGGCCTGGGCGTTGACCCGTCGCATGCGCCGCACGATCCCGAGCTTCCAGACCACGTCGCCCTCGGCGCGCAAGGCGACGAGCGTACCCAGGGTGAGAGAGCCGGCGGCCGTCATCGGCGCCATCAGCCGCACGCCGGTCGTGCTGACGTCCTTGATCTCCCACGGGCCGCCCGGCGTCGTGTATGCGGCGAGGCGGCGGCGCGCGACCGCCTTGCGCTTCGTGTCTTCGTCGCGCAGATGGCCGAACACGGCAAGGTCGAGAGTGCCGCTGTACGTGCTGACGGTATCGAGCTCCGGCACCGGCGCGTCGGTCTCGTTGCGGAGGAAATCGGCAATGCGGTGCAGCCCCACGATCGCATCCACGGTGCCGACGGCAGCGGTTCGCTCGCCACGCCTGGGTATGGGCCGGAAGGCCGGATCGACCTGCATGGCGAGCTTGGCAAGAAGTCCCAGTTGCTCGATGCGCCGGGGTGTCTTGGACGAGAGCGGCTGGCTGCGTACCTTCTGCTCGATGGCGAGGATGTAGTGCTGGAGAAGGGCGTGGAGCGGCTCGGTGTCGACGAACATTACCGGACCTTCGAGCGGTGTGGCGCTGCGGCGCCGCAGGCCATGCCGTTCCTCGAAATTCAGGTAGAAAGCGGTCGGCCCCATGGACTCCGTGGTGAGGGCAAGGGGCGCGCACCAGTCGTCGAGGTGATGCGCCAGCCAGTCGAGCTGGGCGCGGCCGAGATTGCCGGCATTGCACAGGTGCAGCACCACAGTCGCGATGTACTTCTGCTGGATCGTGAGCGGGGCAGGCTCGCCCGCGAGCGTGAGGCGCAGGCCCTC
>JBDTWB010000333.1:0-2949 GCA_040006895.1 Casimicrobiaceae bacterium
GCGCGTCCCGGGCAGTGTGGCAGGCACCCGTCCCGGAGCGCGGTTGCGCGGTGCTACTCCTGGAGGTCGGGCTCGGCGGGCCCGGCGGGCTCTTCGGCTAGCGGGCGGCGCCCGACGAGCGCGCCGGGCTGGATCCCGTTGCGCACCATCACGCAGGCCATCACCACCAGGGCGGCGAATACCACCAGCGTGCTCCAGGCCTCGATCCCCGGCGAAGGCGAGGCCGCGAACGCCGGGGTTGCGGATAGCAGTCCAGACAGGAACGTCAGGACGGCAATCACCCGCCGGGAGGCGGGTGGCATCGCGTTCGGTCTGCCTGCTCGATGCTGCACGGTGCTCTCCCCGGAAGCGCTTCCTGCCTGGGAAGCGCGCCGGGGTAATGTCGCGCGGGGCGCCGACCGCGGCCATCGGTCTCCAGCCCGAGTGGATGTCGGCAAACGTCCGACACGCGGGCTTGGCGCCGCGGCTTTGGCGCAGTCGACGCCAGACGAGGGGGCGCGTGCTCGGGGAGCCGCGCGGGGTCCCTAGTCCGGGCGCCCTTCGGGCGCGTCGGCGAGGATGTCGTGCGTCTCGGGGTGGCGTCGCACGTAAGAGCGCACGTACGGGCAATGCGGTGCAATCCGCAGCGACTCGTGCCGGGCGTGATCGATGGCGGCGCGGACGAGCTGGGCGGCGATCCCGCGGCCTTCGAGCGCGCGCGGCACCTCCGTATGGTGGACGACCAGCACGTCGCCGTCCAGGCGATAGTCGAGATGGCACAAGAGTCCGTTGATGACAGCCTCGAATCGCTGTGCCTCCGCGTTATTACGTACGATGACCGTGGATTTTGCTTCGCCCGTCATGAATCGCTCTCTGGTTGGTCGCCTGATCGGCCGCCCTGGCCGTTCACCCTGTTAGGCGGCGATCGCCGGCGTTCGTTCCACTACAGCGCGACTGTCACGGCGAGGCGCCACGCGGTACAGTGTCGCATGCGTCACTTTGGAGCGAGGTGCGCCATGCTGATCTTCCGCCAGCTGTTCGATCCACCGTCGTCGACTTACACGTATCTTCTCGCCGATCCGGGCACCCGCGAGGCGGTGCTCATCGACCCCGTGTTCGAGCAGGCGCGCCGCGATGCGGCGCTGCTGCGCGAGCTCGATTTGCGACTCCTGCATACCCTCGAAACCCACGTGCATGCCGATCACGTCACCGGAGCCTGGCTGCAGAAGCAAATGCTGGGCAGCGCGATCGCGATCGCCGCCGCCAGTGGTGCGCAAGGCGCGGACCGTTACCTCGCCGATGGCGACGTGGTGCGCTTCGGTGCGCGGCACCTCGAGGCATGGAGCACGCCCGGCCATACCGGCGGCTGTCTCACCTACGTGCTCGACGATCGGTCCATGGCCTTCACCGGTGACGCTCTCCTGATCCGCGGCACCGGTCGCACCGACTTCCAGGAGGGCAGTCCCCACGTGCTGTTCCACTCGGTGCGGGAGCGAATCTTTTCCTTGCCGGACGAAGCGCTGCTCTATCCGGCGCACGACTACCGTGGCCTTACCGTCACCAGTGTCGGCGAGGAGAAGCGCTACAACCCGCGATTGGGCGGCAGCATCGGCGAAGGCGACTTCACCGGCTACATGAACAACCTCGGCCTGCCGCATCCCAAACAGATCGCCGTGGCGGTGCCTGCCAACCTGAAGTGCGGCGAGCCCGAGCACGGCACGGTGCCGGGCGGCGAGCCCGACTGGGCGGCGCTGACCTTCACATTTGCGGGGATCTGGGAAATCCAGCCGAATGCCCTGACGGAGTTGCGTCGCCCGGTGCAGGTCATCGACGTGCGCCAGCCCGACGAATACACGGGACCGCTGGGACACATCGAAGGCGCCAGGCTGATTCCGCTGGCCGAACTGGCCGCGCGGGCGGGCGAGATCGACAAGGACGTACCGGCGGTGATGGTCTGCCGGTCCGGGGCGCGCTCCGCACAGGCGACGGTCATCCTGCAACGCGCCGGCGTGCCGCAGGTCGCCAATCTCACCGGGGGCATGCTGCGCTGGCGCAGCGAGAACCACCCGGTCGCGTCGAACTAGACTGCTGGCGCGCGCGTCCCCGCCGCTGCCGGGGCGACGGGACGAAACAGGTAGGAGTCGAGCGCAAGCGCGCTGCCTTCGAACGCACGCAGCAGCGTCTCGGTCGCGGCATTCTCGCCGGCCGCGCCGATCGCGACGAAGAGCGGCAGGAAATGCTCCTCGGTGGGATGCGCGCGGACCGCGCCCGGTGCGCGTTCGCGATACCCGATGAGCGCCTCGGTGTCGTGGCGCACGAGTGCATCGTGCAGCCAGCCGGCGAAATCGCTGGCGTACCCAAGGGGCGGTCCGCCCTGGCGGTGCGCCATCCAGTCGCGGAGGTTATGGGTGGCATGGCCGGAGGCGACGACCAGCACCCCTTCCCGGGTCAACGGCGCCAAGGCGCGACCGACTCGCAGGTGATGCGCCGCACCGAGTTCGTTCTGCACTGACAACTGGACCACGGGAACGTCGGCGTCGGGATACATCCGCAACAACGGCACCCAGGCGCCGTGGTCGATGCCCCGGCAGCCATCGATGCCGGCGGCGACCCCCTCGGCTTTCAGCAATGCGACCGCGCGTGCCGCGATGTCCGGTGCCCCCGGGGCGGGATACCGGATGGCGTAGAGCGCCTTGGGAAAGCCGCCGAAATCATGGATGGTCCCGGGTGCGGCGCTGCCGGTCAGCATGGGCACCGATGTCTCCCAATGCGCCGAGACCATCAGCAGCGCCCGGGGCCGCGGCAAGGTCGTGCCGAGCGCCTGCCACACGCGACCCGCCTCGCCGGGTTCGATGGCGTGCATGGGCGAGCCATGGGATAGGAACAGGGTTGGCAGCGTCGGCAGGGTTGGCAAGGTCGGCGGGGTTGGCATTGGCAGGGTTGGCAAGGTGGGCGGGGTTGGCATTGGCA
>JBDTWB010000334.1:0-2928 GCA_040006895.1 Casimicrobiaceae bacterium
TCGCAGAATAACGGTGCGCCATCGCAGGGGTGCCCGCGCAAGGTGCCTGCGACGGTCTCGCTGTCGCAGCGGTGCCCGCGCAAGTTGCCTGCCACGGTCTCGCGGTCGCAACGATGCCCACTCAAGAAACCTGCCCGGTCTCGTCGCCGATGGGCGCCGCGCTAGGAATCATTCCGGTGGAGGCTTTGACGTAGCCGATACCGGGCGCGATTCCTCACCGCGCTCGCCTGGCGTGCTCCGTTGCAGCGACGAGCGCAGTCCGAGGCCGCGAGCATGGGGCAATCGGCGGGCGAGACTTGGCAAAAGGCCTGGGTGGTCACTTAGGATGACTCGGCTGTTGCCAGCTCCGCGTCCAGGACTGCGCGGCGACTTCGCCGCTGGCTGCGCGCACAGCGGCGAAATCCTCCGGAAGCGTCATGGCCTTCTCCGCCCGGGCGAGTGCCAGGCGGGAATGCGCGGTGACCGCGGCGCGCATCGCGCCATCGCCCACCATTGCAAGCGACTGCAGCGCCTTTTGCAGCCGGATCTGCACCTCCACCGTTCCGGCGCCGTCGCGGGCGATGCCGGTGAACGCGTCGTCGAGCATGTCGCGGATATCGAGCTCGGGGACCCGCACCCGGTCACAGTTGATCTCGGCAAGTTCCGCATCGTCGTTCGCCAGGGGCGCGGCCCATGCCGCGAATAACCTTACTAACGTGCCGATAACATCGATGGCGGTGCCCGGATCGTTGACCGCGGGCGACAGCGCGCGGCTGGCGATCTCGGAAAGGGCGACGATGCCGAAGCGCGGATCCTCGTCGAACAAGCGGTCGTCGCCGATCACGAAGGCTCTCTCGATCGTCCGGTGATCGAGCGCGCGCACGTTGCCGGGATCGACCTTCACGTAGGCGATCGGCTGGCTGGGAGCGGCGAAGGTGCCGGGTAGCGCGGCCACGGTGATCACGAGGCCCGCCTTCTCGGCGCACGCTTGCAGCAGTGGCACGTCGACGCGCTGCACGTAACCGATTTCCAATGCATGTACGGGTGTGCCGGCATCCGCCGCTGCCTCAGCTCGTACGGCCCGCAGAGTCGGCGCTCGCCGGCGGCGCTGCAGGGCCGCGGCGGTCGCTTGCTCCACCTTGTCGATCACCGATCCAAGGCGTCCCAGTCGCGCGATGCGATCGACCCACCGCACGAACGTCACGATCACCAACGCGAGCGCCACGATCGTCAAGGCGAACAGCGCAAATCGTCCCGCCTTGCCGTAGTACCCGTTCATCAGGGCGATGAGGGCGACGATGCAGAAAATGAACACGCCGATGAACGTGGACAGTGCGTTCTGGGATACGTCGTCCGCGATCACCAGCGACAGTGATCGGGGAGTCGCCGTACTGCCCGCGGAGGCGTAGGCCGAGACCATCGAGGCCACCGCCAACGTGGCGATCACGAGCATGCTCGCGGCGGTTAGCTTGAGGAGGTCCTGGATCGATTCCTGGGTGATGTCGGGAATGGCGCGGTCGGGGACGCCATCGTCGAGCGCGTGCGCGAGCAAGGCGGCCACGACCGACAGCAGGCACACCACCAACGGCTTGATCCACAATCGCTCGCGGATCCGATTCAGTACGAACTTGATCTGGTCACCCATACCTGCTCACCTTCGATGATGTGGCCTCGCGCCTCGCGGCGCGAGACGTTCGGGATAGTACAAGGCCCCCCAAGCACGTCGTCGCACCCGCATGGTCTCCCGACGTCGCGGCGCGGGCGCGGCGTCGGCAATGGCACGGCGCGCTGGGTGGCGGCGGTCACCGCGTTGCCCGGTGCGCGCTGCATTGCCATGCATCGCGCACGCGCTGCGCAGCCAAGCGCTCGTCCTTCAAGGCGCGGCAAGCCACGAGGCGCGACATCGCGGACCGTCAGAAGGTGATGTCGGGACCCTGCCAGGCATCGGTCCTCGGGACGGCCCGGGCGAGGGCGCTGCGGGCATCGATCCAGCCGTCGCAGGCGTTGCGACCTGGACGGCGCCGTGCCCAGTTGAGCAGTGCCTTGCAGCGTGCGTAGAAACGGAAGAAGCGCAGCACGTGGGCGCGCTCCTGTGCGGTGATCGGCGTCGCGCTGCAGATCAGCTTGTCGTCGCACAGTCCTCGGTCGGCGAGGGTCACCGCGCCCCACGCGCGTACCCGCAACCGCGTGCCCAGCGGCAGGCGTGGGCCCAGGACCACGGCATCGAGCAGGTCGCCTTCGAGACCGAGCAGGCTTGGGATCGCGCCGTAGTTGAACGGACAGGGCAACGGCGAGATGAAGTCTACATCGCCGCGGGATCCGCGCTTCAGGAAGCTGCCCCGGGGAATCTCCACGGCGACGTCGACCTCGGGCGCGGCTCCCGCGTCCGAGTCCGTCCACGACGCTGCGTCAGGACGCGCAACCGCTATGGCAGCGACCTTTGCTCGGCGAGCAGGGCGAGATAGGCGAGGCAGCCGAGCACCATCAAGGCAATGCCGGCGAGCAGCAGCGTGCCGGTCTGGTAATTGAAGATTACATAACGCCCTTGCAGTCGCGTCGCGACGGCGACGCCGATGACGAGCACGCCCGCCAGGCCGGCGAGCCGGCCCAGCCAAAGCAGCAACTTATGCATTTGTTCCTCCCCAAAAGGCCTTGCCCGGTGCAGTATCGGGGAGGGCCGCAATGGTAGCAAGGTCGATTACCGCCCCGATGACGGCGCTGGACTAAACCCGTCGAGCTCGACGCGGTCCAAGCGGGCATGAACTCGGCGTTCCCTGGGACCTATCCGAATGCCTGCCCGAAATGCGGCGGCGATCTCGTGCGCGTCAAGCGCCGGCTGATCGATAGGGTGATAAGCCTGTTCGGCCCGGTGCATCGTTGCGCCTGCACGCAGTGCCGGTGGCGGGGCCGGTTGCCGGCGACCGGCGTCGACCGTTACAGCACGTTGCG
>JBDTWB010000335.1:0-2920 GCA_040006895.1 Casimicrobiaceae bacterium
ACCGAGGAGGGCCTCGCCAACCTGCTGTTGTGCCGCACCGACGAGGAGCGCGAGCAGGCGATCCGCGGTGTGGCCGGTTATACCGCGGTGGGATTGGGGCGCGATCGCCGCATGGTCGAGAACCTTCGCGATCGGCGCATCATCCAACGTCCGGAGGATCTGGGTGTGGATCCCCGCCAGGCGACGCGCAACCAGCTCGCGGCGCGGTCGATGCGTGACCTGGTCGACGCGTCCGGCGGGCTGTACGCGCCACCCGGACGCTTCCGGAACTGGTGAGGCCGAAGGATCATTGCGAATGACGAGGTGGCCATGACCGTTGCACCCGGCCTGGAAACGCTGAATTTCGAGTTCACGGGCACGCGTGCCGCCGGCACCTTCGCGCCGGTGCTCGTCGGCGTCGTCGGCTCCGGCAACCTGGAAGTGATGCTCGAGCCGCTGGTCGAGCCGGTCTGCCGCTTCACGGTGCAGACCTCGGCGCGCGGCTTCGGCACGATCTGGGAAGCGGTGCTGCGCGACTTCCACGACCGCCAGTCGCTTGCCGGCGTGAACGTCTCGATCCACGACATGGGCGCGACGCCGGCGGTCGTCAGCCTGCGCCTGGCCCAGGCCGCAGCGGAACTCCGATGAGGCGCGACATCGCCTCGCGGCACGCCCGGGGAACGACCGGCAGCATTCCCCTCCCCCGTCCGGCAGGCCGACGATGACGTCCTCGGCCCGCATCAGCTTTGCGGAATGTCCGGCGCGCGAGCGCATTGCCCGGATGTTCGACGCCGGCACCTTCGAGGAATGGCTGCCGCCTGCCGCGCGGGTGATGAGTCCGCACCTCGCCCTGCTCGGTGTGCCACCGGCATTCGACGACGGCGTGGCGATCGGTCGCGCCCGCCTCGACGGCCACGCGGTGTTCGTCGCTGCGCAGGAAGGCGAGTTCATGGGCGGCGGTGTGGGCGAAGTGCATGGCGCCAAGCTGGTGGGGCTCATGCGGCGCGCGCTGCGCGATCGCCCTGAGGCCGTCGTCCTGCTCGCCGAATCGGGCGGCGTGCGCCTGCACGAAGCCAATGCCGGCCTGATCGCGGTGTCCGAGGTGATGCGCGCGCTGCTCGACGTGCGCCATGCCGGCATACCGGTGATCGTGCTGATCGGTGGTGCGAACGGCTGCTTCGGCGGCATGGGGCTGGTCGCACGCTGTGCCGACCACGTCGTGATGAGCGACGTCGGCCGGCTGGCGATGTCGGGACCGGAAGTCATCGAGGCCTCCCACGGCGTCGAGGAGTTCGACTCCCGCGACCGGGCGCTGGTGTGGCGCACCACCGGCGGCAAGCATCGTTACCTGATCGGAGATTGCGACGCGCTGGTTGCCGACGACGTCGCGGCGTTTCGCACGTCTGCAATCCGCGCGCTCGCGGCCGGTCGTCCGCTCGATCTCGCCGCACTCGAAGCCGAACATGCGCTGCTGGCGCGCCGCCTCGCCGCAGCAGCCGATGCCGACGACGCGATTGCGCTGTGGTCGCGACTGGGCATTCCCGACGCAGCTGCCGTGCCGGACATGAATGCCGCGCAGGTACGCGCGCTGCGCGGCGACGTCGAGGCTGCGCCGTGACCTGGACGGATTTGGCGGAGCGACTGTTCGACGACCGGCACGCGATCGCGGCGGACGGTGATTTCCTGAGCGGCACTGCCGAGTTCGACGGCCATACCGTCGCCGTGGTGGGGAGCACCCACCACGCGCCGATCGGCTTCGCCCTCGCGCTGCGCCAGGCGCGGGTGGTGCTCGACACGATCGCGCATCATCCCGGACGCGCCATCCTGCTGCTGATCGACACGCAGGGCCAGCAGCTGCGCCGCCATGACGAGCTGCTCGGCATCAACCGCGCCATGGCGCATCTCGGCTGTGCCATCGACCTCGCGCGGCGGCACGGCCACCGGGTGATCGGCCTCGTCTACGACCAGGCGCTGTCCGGCGGCTTCATCACCTCGGGCCTGATCGCCGATGCGTGCTACGCCCTTCCCGATGCCGAGATTCGGGTGATGCGCATTCCCGCCATGGCCCGCGTGACCAAGCTGTCGGAGGAATTCCTCACTGCGTTGTCGGCGACCAATCCGGTGTTCGCACCCGGGGTGCAGAACTACGTGCGCATGGGTGGCATCCAGGCGTTGTGGGCAGACGATCTGCCCGGCTGCCTGCGCGAGGCGCTGGCCCACGCGCCGCGCGACGACCGCCGCGCCGAAGAGGGACGGGCGCGCGGCGGCCGCACCCTGGCGGCGACAGTGGTCGAGCGCGTGCTGGCGGCCTGACGCCAAGGCGCGCAGCTGCACCGCCCATGGTCCCGCTACGCCGCCACCAGCTCGTCTGGATCACTGCCGACGCATGGCGGCGGGTGCTGGCCGCACGCGACAGCGCCGACGATGCATGCGTGCTGGGATGTCTGCGGCACTGGGCTGCGCACGACCTGCCGCTGGTCGTGACCCGCCAGGCCCCAGGTTTCCCCGGCGTGCGCGCCGATGTGCCGGTGGCCCTCGGCATCGCCGCACCGTGGCGCTGGGACCGGCGCCGCATCGCGTTGACCGTACATGGATCCGAGCTCCACCGCTCGGGCCTCTTTCCCCGGGCCGAGGCGATCGGGCCCGTGCTCGCCGCGCCGGTGCGCGCTACCTGGCGGGCGATCTGCGCAGCACTCGAGCGCACCGGGATCGAGGCGCGGGTGTACGGCAGCCACGGCTGGGAGATCGTGACGCACGACCCCTATCGGCACGCGCATTCCGACATCGATCTCCTCCTCTCCGTCGAAAGTCCCCGCCAGGCCGATGCCGCGGTCACCCGGCTGCACGCGGTGGATGCGGACCTGCCACGGCTCGATGGCGAGCTGGTATTCCCGGACGGCGCAGCGATCGCCTGGCGCGAGTGGGCGGCCTGGCGCGCGGG
>JBDTWB010000336.1:0-2865 GCA_040006895.1 Casimicrobiaceae bacterium
CGCCGTCAATGCCGCCTTCTGCTTGTCGTTGAGCTTGTCCCAGCTCTTCTTGGAAATGAGCACCGGCTCGTACATGAACCACAGCGCATTGTCCCCCGGCGCGGTGACGCACTTCAGTTGTTCATAGAGCCGGAACGACACGAAGCTCCCCGTGGACGTATCGGTCGCCTGGGCGACGCCCTGCTGGAGCGCGTTGTAGACCTCGCTCGACGGGATCGACACGATCGACGCACCGGCCCCGGCCCACATCTGCGCGAAGGTCGATCCGGCGGAGCGGACCTTGAGGCCGGATGCATCGTCGGGCTTGCGGATGCACTTGTCCTTGGCCCCGAACGCACCCGCGAGCCAGGCATCGGCCAGCACCTTGACCCCACCCTGCTCGATGATCGCCTTGATCTCCTTCATGAACGGCGACGCATTGATGCGCTCGGCGTGCGCATGGCTCTTGACCAGGCCTGGCATCAGCGTGGCCCCGAACTGCGGGTGAAAGCCGGAGGCATAGTCCAGCGGGAACGACGTCATGTCGATCTGGCCGTTCAGCATCGCCTTCCACTGCTCTTGCGCCTTCACCAGGCTGGAGCCGGGGAACACCTTGATCTCGAGTCCGACCTTCGCGTTGGCGACTTCCTTGGCGATCATCTGCACCATCTCGTCGCGCACGTCACCCTTGCCGCCGGGGAACTGGTGGGAGGCTTTGAGCACGGTATCGGCGAAGGCCGGAGCGCTGGCGAGTCCGGCGATCAAGGCTGCGGCAAGTACGTTTCGCACCTGCCGGCACGCGCCGTGGCGTGCCTTGCGGGCCGCGGGCGACGGACTGGCCGGCGCCGCGGTGGTGGGATGGGCGATGAACCCGTTGAGTGTGGTCGACATGGTCTCCTCCATTGCTCGATCGATGGGTGGCGCGAACGTCCGTATGCGGATGCGGTCACTCGTCGTTCCGGTGATCGTCGACCGCGGGCGCGTCGCAATCTCATCCTCATTCTACGGTCGAATGCAGGATTCACGAAACCGGCGCGTAATCAGTATGATAATGCGCGGTCGGTGTGGGGGAACCGATCACCCGACACGCCAGAATGGGGCGGATGCGATGGTGCGATGCATCATTGCCGCGTGCGGTTCGTCCGGGTTGGGTCCGGCAGGTGCGTCGACCGCGCTGCAAAGCTCCGTGCGCGCGTTGCCGTGTCTTTCCGCTACGCTTGGGCCCATGAAGATTGCGACCTGGAACGTCAACGGCATTCGCGCCCGGGAGGCGCAATTCTGCGAATGGCTCGCGCGCGACACGCCCGACATCGTCTGCCTGCAGGAGTTGAAGGCCGAGCCCGGGCAGATCCCCGAGCGCTGCAAGGCTGCCGAGTACGAGACCTTCTGGCATGGCCAGCGCGGGTATTCGGGCGTCTCGCTGCACGTGCGCAAGGGGGCATTCGCCACCGCGCCGCAATTCGGCCATCCCCATTTCGACATGGAAACCCGGATCGTGCAGGCGAGCTACGGGAACCTCACGGTGGCATCGGTCTACGTGCCGAACGGCGGCAAGGACTACGCCGCCAAGATCCGCTTCCTGACCGACCTGGTGGCGTGGACCGGTGCCCTGCACGCCGAGGGCCGCGAGCTCATCCTGTGCGGCGACATCAATATCGCGCGCACCGACATCGACGTCCATCCCCGCGAGCGCAAGCCCGACATCATCGGTCAGCGGCCGGAGGAGCGCGCGTTGCTCGAAGCGATGCTCGGGGAGCAGATGGTCGATGTCGCGCGCGCCCTGCATCCGGAGAACGAGCGCATGTTCACGTGGTGGGCGCCATGGCGCAATCTACGCCAGCGCAACATCGGCTGGCGCATCGATTACATCCTGGCTTCGCGGTCGATCGCCGCGCGCGCCGAGGCATGCCGGGTGCTCGCCGATGTCGGCACCAGCGACCACGCGCCGGTGCTCGCGACCATCGCCGCTGCGCCGGCCGCGCTTGGGGCGAACACGCTGAGCGCGGCCGCGCCGCCGGCGCTTGGCTAGCGTCCCCTGGCGCGACGTCGGGTCGTGCGTTGCGCCGATGCGCGTGGCTCGCCTTCGATCATGGCCGTAGGGGTGTCCCGAAGTTTCGACGGTACGGGGCCAAACCGCGGCGCCCGCGCCGGCTGGCGTGTAGCCTTGCGGCGCTCAAGGTCCCCCGGCGCGGCCGCCGTGGTCACTCCCGGCACTGCCGCGCCCCGTTCGCTACCAACGAGGGCTTCATCGCGTTCGGCAGTCGGCGGCGAGCGGCCGCTGTGTCCTGCAACGTCGTTCTTTGCTACATTGGTGGGTGATTCACAGCCGGGCCCAGGCCAGCGGAGCAGGGAATGGTTTCGATCGAAAAGGTCGCCGATGTCGTCAACGATCAGAAGGGCGAGTTGATGGCGCTGCAGTGCCTGGTGATCTCGCTGCTGCGCGCGATGCCGGCGGACATGCAGGCCAAGGCGCTCGCCGAGTTCGACCGCGAGACGGTCATCGGCGCCGGTGTGCTTCGTCATTCGGAGTTGCCGAGGGCGGTTGCGGAGGGTTTTTCCCGCTATGTGGAGCACCTAAACAAGCTGCGTAAGCCCGGACCGTCGCGCGGTAATACGTAGCGCGGCTTTCATCGTCCCCGTGCAGCAGGTCGCCCTCCGCGTCGGATGAGGGTGCAGCGCGTTGCGGGAAAGACATTGCGGCGGCTCTCCAGGATACGGGTGGTGCCGCACGACGCCTTGGGCGCCGCGCGGGCCTCTCCCCACTATCGGCGGCAGCTGCGCTTTCTTGAGGGCTGCCTCGAGCGCTCCCGCAGCTGAGACCGTCGGTGCCCGAGACCGTCGGTGCCCGAGACCGTCGGTGCCCGAGACCGTCGGTGCCCGAGACCG
>JBDTWB010000337.1:0-2846 GCA_040006895.1 Casimicrobiaceae bacterium
TTCACCTACAACGACCCGGTGATCTTCGCGGAGTACGCGATGGACGTGGCCGATGCGTGCCACTGCCTCGGGGTGAAGACGGTCGCCGTCACCGCGGGCTACGTCGGCGCGGAGGCGCGTCGCGACTTCTACGCCAAGATGGATGCAGCCAACGTCGACCTCAAGGGCTTCACCGACGCGTTCTACGTGAAGCTTTGCGGGGCGCATCTGCAGCCGGTGCTCGATACCCTGGTGTATCTCCGACACGAGACCGACGTGTGGTTCGAGATCACCACCCTGCTCATTCCGGGCAGGAACGACAGTGACGAGGAGCTTGCCGCCATGAGCCAGTGGATCGCGCGCGAGCTCGGACCCGACGTACCGCTGCACTTCACGGCGTTCCATCCCGACTACAAACTGACCGACATCGCCGCCACGCCGAAGGCGACCCTCACCCGTGCGCGCGCGCTCGCCTTGCGCGCCGGGCTGCACTACGTCTATACCGGCAACGTGCACGACATCGAAGGCGGCACCACCTTCTGCCCGGCCTGCGCGCATGCGGTGATCGTGCGCGACTGGCATGCGATCCTCGACTACCGGATGACGCCCGAGGGACGCTGCGGTCACTGCGGAACGGCCATCGCGGGAGTCTTCGGCGCGGCGCCTGGCCGCTGGGGGCGGCGGCGCGTACCGATCCGGATCGCGGCCTGAACGATGGCCTGCGGCCAATACGGCGCCCTCGCAACAACGCCGGTTACTCGCCCTTCGAGCGGCCGGCCATCGTGCCCGCCGCTGCTTCCTGCAGGCGCGTGATCAACCCGGAATGCCGGACGGTCGGGGTGTCGATGGCGGCCGCCAGGATCTCGGCACTTGCGACGAGGTTCACACGCTGTCGTGCGCGGGTCACTGCGGTGTAGACCAGCTCGCGGGTCGCGACCCGTGAGCTGCGGCCGGGAAGCACCAGTGCGATCGCGTCGAACTCGGAGCCCTGTGCCTTGTGCACGGTGGTCGCGTACGCGGTCTCGTGCTCCGGCAGGCGTACCGGCGCGACGAGGCGCACGCTGCCGTCGGTCTCCCGGAAATGCACCATCAGATTGCCCTCCGCATCCGCTAGCGCGATGCCGACGTCGCCGTTGTAGAGCTTCAGTACGTAGTCGTTGGCGAGCACCATCACCGGACGGCCGTAGTACCACGGCGAGCGCGGCGCCGATGGCCACGAGGCCTCGACCGCGTGGCGGCAATGCGTGCCGATGAAGGCGTTGAGCTCGCGCACGCCGCGTTTGCCTTCGCGCTCGGCACAGAGGATGCGATAGCGCTCGAATGCGCCGAACACTGCATCGAGGTCGCGCGCGCCCGCCGCGAGCGCTTCGAGATAAGGTGCGTAGCCGTCGACGAGCCTGGCCAGCACGGTCGGGGCAAGCGCGTGCGCGCCGTCCTCGAGCCAGTCGACCGAGGCATCGTTGCTGGCGCGCAGCCCCGCCAGCACGGCCAATGCCGCGCTGGCGTCACCCGCCCGGATGGCGCCTGCCAGGCGACCGATGCCGGAGTCGGGCGCAAAGCGGAAATTCCGGCCGAACCAGACGACGCTGTCGCGCAAAGGGGTGGGGCGAGCGGGCGGTGGTGGTGTGATCCTGGCGGACGGTACGGCGCAAATCGTCGCCAGGCGCCGCACGCAATCCGGCTCGAGCGTCGGATCCGCCGAAAGCTCGGAAAACACCGCACCGGATTCGACCGCGGCGAGCTGGTCCTTATCGCCGAGCAGCACGATGCGTGCGCTCGTCGGCACCGCCTCGAAAAGCTTGGCGGCAAGGGCGAGATCGAGCATGGATGCTTCGTCGACGACCAACACGTCGATCGCCAACGGATGGTCGGCGCCGTGCCGGAAGATGTTCTTCCCCGGAACGAACCCCAACAGGCGATGGATCGTGAAGGCCGTCGCCGGCAGCCTTGCCTGGACCGCGGGCGGCAGGTGCTGCGCCCGTTGCCGCAGCGCATCCTGCATGCGCGCCGCGGCCTTGCCGGTGGGCGCGGCCAGCGCGATCCGGGTATCGGGATCGATCGTGAGCAGGCACGCGAGCAGGTTGACCACGGTGGTCGTCTTGCCCGTGCCGGGGCCACCGCTGATGACGGTGAGGTTGCCCAGCACCGCGAGAGCCGCAGCGATCTTCTGCCAGTCGGCGGCACCGTCGAGCAGGGCGGCGTTGCCGGCGAAGAGCGTGGCGATCTCGGCTGCAAGCCGCTCCCTGCCGGCGGCGTCGACGCCTGGCGGGGGCCGACCGACCAGGCGTGCCGCGATGCGGCGCTCGTAATCGAAATAGCGATGCAGGTAGAGCCGATCCTCGTGGTCGAGCACGAGCGGGCAGACGCCGGGCGCCGCCGGCGTGCCGGTCATGGGCGACGCCAGCAGCGTGCTGCGCAGGCTTTGCGCATCCGCGCCCGGAGGCAACAGGTCGGACAGGTAGACGCAGGCGTGCCCGGCGGCCAGGGCGCGGCTCACGGCGGCGCCAGCGGCGCGCAAGTCGTCCAGCGTGCCTGGTGGCGAACCGGCGGCATGCGCCCATGCGGCGAGATGGTCCGCGAATCCCTGGGCGAGCCATTCGGCGGGTCCGTCGACGGGTGCCGGAGGCGCCGGGCGTGCCGCCGCCGCCCGGGGGCGCGTCGCATCCGCGCCGGGGGTCGCGCTGCCGGCGCAAGTGGCGGTCGACGATTCGGCCGGCCGCGCGGTCAGGGCGTCGGCAAGCGCGCCGAGATCCGGGGGTTCGGGTATCGCATCGGAAGTCGCACCGGAACGCGCACTGGAAGTCACACCGGAACGCGCACCGGAAGCCGCATCGGAAGCCGCACCGGAAGCCGCACCGGAAGCCGCA
>JBDTWB010000338.1:0-2809 GCA_040006895.1 Casimicrobiaceae bacterium
TGGCGCGGTCGATCTCGAAGCCCAAGACGTAGAGATGCTTGTCGCCTCGGTTCATAAGGAACGGGCGTGCGCATTCCGGGGAAGGCGACCACTCGTTCCGGCGCATGGCGACCACCCATTCCAGGGCATGGCGACCAGTGTGGCGCGGGCGTGCGAGGGCACCGTTGAGTATGTCTGCTGATCTCAGTGTTCGCGGGCATCGTCAAGTATGATGCTGATCCATTTCATCTTGCTCTTCTTGCGAGCGGCTGTCCTCTCGCTGCGTGCCGGCGGTGGTCGGGTGCGGCGTGTGGCGGTCATTTTTTGACTCCCTTCTGCGGCTTGAGTTCGGGCACGGCGGTGCCGCCCACTTCTTCCTTCATCGGCAGCCATTTCTGCGGATCGGCAATCTCCGACGCCTCGGGCTTGCGCAAGGACGGCCCGTCGAGCGCCAGCCGGTAGGCGTTGTGGACGAGGCGATCGAGGATGGCGTCGGCGAAGGTCGGCTCGCCGATCACGTCGTGCCACTTGTCGACGGGGAGCTGGCTGGTGATCAGCGTCGCGCCGCGGCCATAGCGCTCCTCGACGATCTCCATCAGGTCGCGCCGCTGCGGGGCGGTCAGCCGGTCGGGTCCCCAGTCGTCGAGGATCAGCAGGTCGGCCTTGGTGAGCGTGCGGAACAGCTTGACGAAAGAGCCGTCGCCGTGTGCCAGCTCGAGATCGGCGAACAACCGCGGCACGCGGGCGTAATGCACGCTGTAGCCGTCGCGACAGGCCTTCTGCGCCAGGGCGCAACTGAGCCACGACTTGCCGACCCCGCACGGTCCGGTGACGAGCAGATTGCGGTGGTCGCCAATCCACCGGCTGCTCGCGAGTTGCTGGAACAGCGCTTTATCGAGCCGGCGTGCCGCGCGGTAGTCGACGTCCTCGATTGACGCCTGGGAATGCCGCAGACGGGCAGCCTTGAGCCGGCTGCGGAAGCGACCGGTCGAGCGGTTGGCCACCTCGCGGTCGATGAGCAGCGCCAGCCATTCGGCGTGGGACAACTCCTTCGATCGGTCTTGGGTCTCCAGCTCGACGAAAGCATCGGCCATGCCGTCGAGCTTGAGGGCTCTGAGCTGGTCGAGGGTTGGGTGGGTCAGCATCGATTGCCTTCTCCTCAATGGAAGTACTTGGCGCCACGGATGTTGTCGTGAGTTATCACCGGCCCGTCCGTGGCGGGTTCGGGCCGCCGGCGATCGAGGTTGTTCTTCAGGATCGAGTTGACCGAGGAGTAGGAGCGCGCACCGATTGCGAGCGCCCGCTCGCAGGCGGCTTCCAGGCGCTCGGCGCCATGCGCCGTGGCGAACCTCAGAATGCCGAGGCACGACCGGAAGCCCTGCTCGGGATGGGTGCGCTCGCGCAGGATGACGTCGACGAGGGCCGAGGTATTGCGCCCGATCTCGCCGGCCCGCCGCCGCAGGCTCTCCGGCGTCCAGTCGGCGTAGCGCTGATGGCCCGACGGCATGTGCTCGCGCACGGTGGTATGCTTGCGGTTCGATGAGGATCGGACATGCGCGGCAACTCTGCTGCCGCCATGCAGCACCTCGACGGTGCGCGCCGTGATCCGCACCCACACCTTCTCGCGCAGCAGCTGGTGGGGCGCCGAGTAGTAGTGCTTCTCGACCTCGACGTGATAGTCGAGCCCGACTTTGCACTGCTTCCATTCGGCGTAGACGTAGGGCTCCGCGGGAAGCTTCTTGAGCGCCGGCCGCTCCAACTCGTCGAACAGCGCCTTGCGGCTTGCACCCAGGTGCCGCGTGACGCGGGCATTGAGGGCGGCGACCTCGACGGCAATGGCCGCATTCAGCTCGGCAAGCGAGAAGAACTGCCGCTTCCTGAGCTTGGCGGCGATCCAGCGCGTCGCCACCTGCACGCCGACCTCGACCTTCGCCTTGTCGCGCGGTTTGTAAGGTCTGGCCGGCACGATCGCCGTGTCGTAATGCGCCGCCATCTCGGCATAGCTGCGATTGACGGCGGGCTCGTAGAAGCAGGCCTTGGTGATGCCGGACTTGAGGTTGTCGGACACCGTCATGGCCGACACGCCGCCAAAGAAGGCGAAGGCGCGGGTGTGCGAGCCGATCCAGTCGGGCAGCGTCTGCGTCCACGTCGCTTCCGCCCAGGTATAGCTCGATGCGCCAAGCACGGCGACGAACAGCTGCACCTTGACCACCTCGCCGGTCGCCCCGTCGATCACCTCCATGTTCGTGCCGGCGTAGTCGACGAACAGCTTCTCGCCGGCGACGTGCACCTGCCGCATGGTCGGCGACAGCCGACCCTCCCAGGCACGGTACAGCTCGCAGAAGCGGCTGTAGCCGTAGCCGTCCGGGTGCCTGGCACGGTGCTCCTCCCAGACGAGCTGCAGTGTCACGCCCTTGCGCTTCAGCTCGCGATGGATCCCTGGCCAGTCCGGTTGCGGGCGGCGCGCCTTGATCCCAGCGAGCACGGTCGAGGCCGGATAGAGCCGCGCCTCCAGGCCCGCATCGGTCAGGTCGTCGGGCAGCGGCCAGCCGACGCCGGCTTCGCGCGCACGCCGCAGGCACTCCCCGGTGGCCGTGACGCCGAGCCCGAGGCCGGCCGCGATCTTGCGCTTGGACATGCCGGCGGCCTTGAGCCGAAGCACGTCGCGGATCTTCCGCATGGGTAATCTCTGTTGGGCCATTCCCCGCTCCCTGTTGCCAGGGCCCGAGGCCATGCCGATTCGAGGTTCACCCAACGGTGCCCATCACCCCACTCCACAGCCCGGTCGCCATGGGTCGGAACGGGTGGTCGCCATCAGTCGGTACGACTG
>JBDTWB010000339.1:0-2804 GCA_040006895.1 Casimicrobiaceae bacterium
CGTCAAGCGCGACGAGAACCTGATCGACATCGAGACCGACAAGGTCGTGCTCGAGTTGCCGGCGCCTGGCGATGGCGTGTTGGTCGAGTTGCGCAAGGCCGACGGAGCAACCGTGGCGGGACAGGAAGTGATCGCGGTCATCGACACCGAAGCCAAGGCGGAAGCGAAAGTACAAGCCAAGGCACCGGACCAGGCCGCTGCGACCGGCCAGGCGACAGCGGAGGCACCAAGCAACGGCGCGGATGCGGGACGAGACGGGACCCGTGCGGCGACTTCCTCCGGCGCGGGCTCCGGCAACGCGGACGTTACCGCACTGCCTGCGGCGCGCAAGCTGATGGCGGAGCGGGGCGTCGCCGCGGCGGACGTGCAGGGCACGGGCCGTGGCGGGAGAATCACCAAGGGCGACGTGCCTCCGGCCGGCAAGGCAGCGGCGGCGCCCGCGGCGAAGGAAGCCGAGGCGCCGTCTGCGAAACCTGCGCCCGTCGCGCGTCCGTCCGCGCCTTCGCCGCAAGCCGGCCTCACGCAGGGCGCCCGTCCGGAGCAGCGTGTCGCGATGTCCCGACTGCGCCAGAGGGTCGCCGAACGCCTGGTGCAGTCGCAGTCCACCGCGGCGATCCTCACTACGTTCAACGAAGTGAACATGCAGCCGGTGATCGATCTGCGCAATCGCTACAAGGATCGCTTCGAGAAGGAGCACGGGGTCAAGCTGGGCTTCATGGGGTTCTTCGTGAAGGCGGCCGTGCACGCACTCAAGAAGTTTCCCGCGGTCAATGCGTCGATCGACGGCACGGACATCGTCTACCACGGCTATTTCGACATCGGTATCGCGGTCGGCAGCCCCAGGGGCCTGGTGGTGCCGATCATCCGCGATGCCGATCAGCTCTCGATTGCGGAGATCGAGCAGCAGATCGGCGACTTCGGCAAGCGCGCCCAGGAAGGCAAGCTCACGGTCGAGGAACTTACCGGCGGCACCTACACGATCAGCAACGGCGGGGTCTTCGGCTCGATGCTCTCGACGCCTATCATCAACCCGCCGCAGTCGGCGATTCTCGGCGTGCACGCGACGCGCGAGCGTCCCGTCGTCGAGAACGGCCAGGTCGTCGTGCGGCCGATCAACTACCTGGCGCAATCGTACGACCATCGCATCATCGACGGCCGCGAGGCAGTGCTTTCGCTCGTGGCCATCAAGGAGGCGCTGGAAGATCCGGCGCGCATGCTGCTCGATCTCTGACGCCGGAGGGGTGACGCGCGGCGCGGGCATGGTCTCGCCGCCCCATGGCGCGTCCACCCAGGACGGTTACGTTGCGCTTATCCGGAGCAGGAATGGCTGAACAATTCGACGTGGTCGTGATCGGTGGCGGGCCCGGCGGCTACATCGCCGCCATCCGTGCCGCGCAACTCGGTTTTAGCGCCGCATGCATCGACGACTGGAGCACGGCCGACGGCAAGCCGGCGCCCGGCGGCACCTGCACCAATGTCGGCTGCATTCCCTCGAAGGCCCTGCTGCAGTCGTCGGAGCACTTCGAGCACGCCGGCCACCGGTTCGCCGAGCACGGCATCGAGATCAAGGGGCTCGGCATCGACCTCGGGCGCATGCTGGCGCGCAAGGACAAGGTGGTCAGCCAGAACAACCAGGGCATCCTCTACCTGTTCAAGAAGAACAAGGTGACGTTCTTCCATGGCCGCGGCGCGTTCCGCGGCGGGAGCGCGATGGCGGGCTGGACCATCGGCGTCGAGGGCAGGTCCACCGCAGAGCTTTCCGCCAAGCACGTGATCGTCGCCACCGGCTCGTCGCCACGGCCGCTGCCGGGAGTCGAGATCGACAACGCGCGGATTCTCGACAACGCCGGTGCCTTGGCAATCGCTACCGTGCCCAAGACGCTGGGCGTGGTGGGGGCCGGAGTGATCGGCCTCGAGATGGGCAGTGTCTGGCGGCGGCTCGGGGCGCAGGTCACCGTGCTGGAAGCGCTGCCGACCTTCCTCGGCGCCGCGGACGAAGCGGTGGCGAAGGAAGCTGCCAAGGTATTCAAGAAGCAGGGCCTCGGGATCCACACCGGCGTGCGGATCACCAAGGTCGAAGTCGGCAAGTCCGGCGTCGAGGTCGCCTACGACGACGCAGCCGGCAAGGCGCAGCGTGCTTCGTTCGAGCGACTGATCGTGGCGATCGGTCGCGTGCCGCGTACCTCGGGCCTGGACGCCGAGACGGTCGGCTTGCGCGTGGACGAGCGCGGCTTCGTCGCCGTCGACGAGGCCTGCCGCACCAACTTGCCGAACGTCTGGGCGATCGGCGACGTGGTGCGCGGACCCATGCTGGCGCACAAGGCCGAGGAGGAGGGGGTCGCGGTGGCCGAGCGGATCGCCGGGCAGCACGGCCACGTCGACTTCAACACTGTGCCGTGGGTGATCTACACCTCCCCGGAGATCGCGTGGGTCGGCAAGACCGAGCAGGAGCTCAAGGCGGCGAAGCTCGAGTATCGTGCCGGCAGCTTTCCGTTTGCCGCCAACGGCCGCGCGCGCGCGCTCGGCGACACGACCGGATTTGTCAAAATGCTGGCTGACGCCAAGACCGACCGCATCCTCGGCGTGCACATCATCGGGCCCTATGCCTCCGAGCTGGTGGCGGAAGCCGTGGTCGCGATGGAGTTCGGTGCGTCGAGCGAGGATATCGCCCGGATCTGCCACGCTCATCCGTCGCTCTCGGAGGCGACCAAGGAAGCTGCGCTTGCCGTGGACGGCCGGACGCTGAACTCCTAGGCGCTTCGGCGGGGCCCGCCATGACCGAAGGCGCCGAAACGGGAGAGGTG
>JBDTWB010000340.1:0-2778 GCA_040006895.1 Casimicrobiaceae bacterium
ACGTGGGGCCGACACGTGGGGCCGACACGCAGGGCCGACACGCAGGGCCGACACGCAGGGCTGATACCTCCTGCCGCTTCCAGAATCGGCTCATGGACAGGGATCGGCGAAACGGCGACGTCTTGGCGCGCCGGACGGGCGCCCGACGAATCGCGCACGTGCGCTCAGGCGCTGGTGACTGCGCGCTTGGTTCGGGGCGACGTTGGCGCCTGCGGCCGCACGGCTTTGTCAGCGCGCGCAACCAAGTACGTGCGGCGACGACGGCGGCTACGCCTGTTGCGCGCTCAGCACGAGCCCGGGGGCGTCCAGGCGCCGCTGGTGCGGCCCGAACTCCGGCAGCCGGCGTACGTATCCCGACCCGATCAGCGGCGACGAGATGATCAAGTCGGCGGTGGCGCGGTTGCACGCCACGGGCACGTTCCACACGACCGCGATGCGCAGCAGCGCCTTCACGTCGGGGTCGTGCGGCTGCGGCTGCAATGGATCCCAGAAGAAGATGACGAGGTCGACGCCACCTTCGGCGATCCGCGCGCCGATCTGCTGATCGCCGCCGAGCGGACCCGACTGCAGCTTCTCGACGGGGGTGCCGAGAGCGCGTTCGACGAGCTCGCCCGTCGTGCCCGTTGCGAGCAACGCGTGGCGCGCCAGCACCTCGCGGTTGTACGCTGCCCATTCCAGCAGGTCGCGTTTCTTGTTGTCGTGCGCGACCAGCGCGATGTGCATGAGCGGCGAGACGGCTCCTGTAGCGTAGTCCATGAAGGCCTCGGCGCGAGCGTTGGGTTCTTGTGACGGGGAGCGCGGCTTAGCGTGCCGCGGACACCATCGCGCCGGTGACGGAGCCTGGCCGCGAGGTGGCCTTCGACGACTGGGACGTGACTGCCGGCGGATCGAGATGATCGAGCAAGCGACGCGCGTTTCGCCATGCCCAAGCGCCGACCGCGGCGCCTCCAGCCAGCATCAGGAGGCCGGTGCCGACGGCTTCGCCGGTGACCAGCACGACGAGGCCGGCGACGGCGATCCAGCCACCGATGAGTGCAGTGCGGAACCACAGCCCGAAGGCGGTGGCTGGCCAGTCCTCGACAGCAGAGACGAAGGAATGGGCGTAGCGGGGGTAGAAATCCATGGGATGCCTCATGAGGTGGTGGTGAATGGTGCGATGCACAATGAATCTACGGGCGGACTTCCTAAAAAACCAATCGCCAATTCAAATCATGCCTATTTGCCGGATCGATCCACGAGTAAGTCCATGATGCAATGCAACAAAACTGCCTTCGCATGGCGTTGCTGAGGGGTGTGCGCGATCGCTGCGGCGCTAGAATCCCGCGATGGCAAGCCCGCACCGTTTCCCCCAGCATCTCCCAGCCTCGGATCCCGGGGCCTTCATGCCCGCTCCTCCACAGCGCGGCGCATGCCCACGGGTCCACGCAAGGCGACGCATGATGGCGCCTGCGAGGACCACATGACCGGGTCGATGAGCGCGACCACGATCCGGCATATACGGGGGCGGCAGATCCTCGATTCGCGCGGTCGACCGACCGTGGAAGTCGACGTCATGCTCGCGGGAGGCGCGACCGGCCGCGCGGCGGTGCCGTCCGGCGCGTCGACGGGCGCCGCGGAGGCGCATGAGTTGCGCGATGGCGATCCGGGGCGCTATGCCGGTCTCGGCGTGTTGCAGGCGGTCGCCAACGTAGACGGCGAGATCGCGCGCGCCATTGCAGGGCAGGACGCGCTCGACCAGCGCGGTGTCGATGCCCGCCTGCGTGCGCTCGACGGCACCGAATCGCTGCAGCGCCTCGGCGCCAATGCCGTGCTCGGGGTATCGCTCGCGGTGGCGCGTGCGGCCGCAGCCGTCCAGTCCCTCCCGCTCCATGCGCATATCGCGGCGCTGGCCGGTAACTCCGCGCCGGGCATGCCATTGCCCATGGTCAACATCCTGAGCGGCGGGTTGCACGCGGGTCGCGGCATGGACATCCAGGATTTCCTGGCGATCCCGGCCCGCGCGATGTCCATCGAGGACGCCATTCACACCATGGCGTGCGTGCGCAGTGCCGCGGCCGCGGTCGTGGCCGACGCCGGCCTGTCGACGCTGCTGGCAGACGAGGGCGGGCTGAGTCCGGGCTGCGAGACGCCCGAAGCAGCGCTCGACATGATGCTGCGTGCCATCGAGCGTGCCGGCTATCGCCCGGGTGAGGATGTGGTGATCGCGATCGACGTGGCGGCCAGCGCGCTCGTCGATGATCATGGCGGTTATCGGCTGGCCCGTGAGAACCGTACCCTGACCGCCGACGCGATGATCGCCATGGTGGAGGGCTGGGTGGCGCGCTATCCCGTGGCTTCGATCGAGGACGCTCTTGCCGAAGAAGACTGGGAGGGCTGGCGCGCGCTTACTGCGCGTCTCGGTACGCGGGTCCAACTCGTTGGCGACGATCTCTTCACCACCCACCGCGAGCGGCTTGCCCGCGGCATCGCGGAAGGAATCGGCAACGGCGTGCTGGTGAAGCTCAACCAGAACGGCACGCTCACCGGGACCCTCGACGTCATCGCCCAGGCCAAGGCCGGCGGCTACGCCACCATCGTGTCCGCGCGCTCCGGCGAGACCGAGGATCCCTTCATCGCCGACCTCGCGGTGGGTGCATCCGCGGGCCAGATCAAGATCGGCTCGCTGCGCACGTCGAGCACCGTCGGCAAGTACAACCAGTTGCTGCGCATCGCGGCGGAAGGCGGCGCCCCGTTCGCGGGCCTTGGCGTCCTCGCCGGACGTCGATGAGCGCGGCTCCG
>JBDTWB010000341.1:0-2729 GCA_040006895.1 Casimicrobiaceae bacterium
AAGCCGACGCTGCGCTTCGACGATGTCATCGGCGTGCGCGAGGCCAAGCGCGAGCTTGCCGATCTCGCCACGGCGCTCGTCGATCGGAGCGCATACGACAAGCTGGGCGCCAAGCCGCCTCGCGGGGTGCTGCTCTCCGGACCTCCCGGCACTGGCAAGACGCTGCTCGCCAAGGCGCTCGCCGGCGAGACCGGTGCGAACTTCATCGCCATCGACGGCAGCGCCTTCACCGATAAGTTCGTCGGCATGGGCGTACATCGGGTCCGCTCGTTATTCCGCACGGCGCGCAAGCACGCGCCCTGCGTGGTGTTCATCGACGAGATCGACGGTGTCGGCCGGCGGTCGTCCGGCGACGAGGCGGTCTCGCAGGAAAACAACCGGATCATCAACGCGCTGCTCACCGAGCTCGACGGCTTTTCCAGCAACGACAGCGTGGTGGTGCTGGCCGCAACCAACCATCCGGAGAACGTCGACGCGGCGCTGCTGCGTGAAGGCCGGTTCGACCGCAAGTGCAACCTTACTTTGCCTCCGCTCAAGGATCGCGGCCAGTTGTTCGAGCTCTACAGCAAGGGCGTCGCGGCGACCGACGACGTCGACTTCGACGTCATCGCACGGCGCACCAGCGGCATGGCACCCGCGGCCATCGCGTCGGTAGTCAACACGGCCGCCCGGCTCGCGGCGCGGCAGCACGCCCTGGGCGTGAGCCACGCGCACTTCCTCGAGGCCATCAGCCTGCAGCAACTCGGCTCGCCGTCGCCGGAGACCAAGATGGGGGTGCGCGAGCGTGAGCGCACGGCCTATCACGAGGCCGGCCACGCCATCATCGGCCGGATCGTCGCGGCGGGCGTGGTGGAGAAGGTCACGATTCTGCCGCACAGCAACGCCCTCGGCGTCACCGTGCTCACGCCCGAGGAGGACCGGTTCCTGCACACCGAGCGCGAACTCGAGGCACGCATCGAGATGATGCTGGGCGGGCGCGCAGCGGAGCTCGTGATCTACGGGGTGGCGTCGACCGGCGCGTCCAACGACCTGGAGCGCGCGTCGCAGATCGCCTACCGGATGATCGCGGAGTACGGCTTCAGCACCAAGCATGGTCCGTTCAGCCTGGCCGGTTTGACCGAGACGCTGCCCGGCGCCACCAACGAAGCCGTGGCCGAGGCGCGCGAGCTCCTGAAACAGCTCGAGGCCCGCTGCCTCACGCGGCTGCACGCGCATCGTCCCGTGCTCGAGGCACTCGCCGCGGCGCTGCTCGCCGACGAGACGGTCGAGGGCGACGCGCTCGAGCGGATCCTCGCCCTGACCGGCGAGCCCGCGTGCACGATCGAGAACCCGGCGCTCCTCGCCGCCGCCGCGACATCCCGGGCCCAGCCCGCAGCGTAGCGCCCGATCAGTCGCCCGCGGATAATCGCACTGCCGGCACGGAAGGCGATGCGGTGAGTGGGGCGCGGCCAATCCCGAGCCGGGGTCGGCGGCGACGTCGATCAGGGCAGTCGCCGTGGTCCCTGCGCCGGCGACGACCGACGTCCTCGAGCCGACATCATGAGCGATTCCCAGCCTGCTGGTCTCGACGACGCGCGCATCGCGAGCAGCCGCGAGCTCGTCGCGCCGCAGGCGGTGCTGGACGCATTGCCCGTGCCGGCAGCGGTGGCGGCGACCGTGCTGGCGACCCGGCGCGAACTCCACCGGGTGCTGCACGGTGCCGACGACCGGCTCGTCGTCGTCGTGGGCCCTTGCTCGATCCACGATCGGGCGGCCGCGCTCGAATACGCCGGACGCCTGGCGGCGCTACGCGCTTCACTGTCCGATGCGCTGGTCGTCGTGATGCGCGTGTATTTCGAGAAGCCTCGCACCACGGTCGGCTGGAAAGGCCTCGTCAACGACCCGTTCCTGGACGAGAGCTTCGCCATCAACGACGGCCTGCGGCTCGCTCGCGAGATCCTCTTGTCGATCAATGCCCTGGGAGTTCCCGCCGGAACGGAATACCTCGACATGATCACGCCCCAGTACATGAGCGACCTCGTGAGCTGGGGCGCGATCGGTGCGCGCACCACTGAAAGCCAGGTGCATCGACAGCTCGCGTCGGGGCTCTCGTGTCCGGTCGGATTCAAGAACGGCACCGACGGAGACGTGAAGATCGCCATCGACGCGGTCAAGGCCGCCGCCGCGCCGCATCGCTTCCTGGGCGCGACCAAGGGCGGCCACTCGGCAATCCTGGAGACGACCGGCAACGACGACTGCCATGTCATCCTGCGTGGCGGACAGACGCCGAACTACGACGCCGCGAGCGTCGAAGGCGTGTGCGCCTCCCTGGCCGCGTCCGGTCTCGCCCCACGGGTGATGATCGACTGCTCGCATGCCAACTCCAGCAAGCATCATGAACGCCAGGTCGAGGTGGCCACGGACATCGGCGGCCAGATCGCAGGCGGTGACGCGCGCATCATCGGGGTGATGATCGAAAGCCATCTCCATCCCGGACGCCAGGACCTCGTGCCAGGGCGGCCGCTCGCCTACGGCGTGAGCATCACCGACGCCTGCATCGGGTGGGACGATACCGCGCGGGCCCTTGCCGGGCTCGCCGCCGCGACCCGGTCACGACACTCGACCGTAGGCCGCGGTTAGCGCGCCCGACACGGCCGGCTGCGGTAGCAGCGCCGCACGCTCACGTCGTGCTTCCGGCAAAACAGGAGCGGTTCGAGTGGGTTCGCGCTAGAATCGAACGCTCCCGTTCC
>JBDTWB010000342.1:0-2677 GCA_040006895.1 Casimicrobiaceae bacterium
CGTATCACACCGCGGTGATCCGCGGCACCGATGTGGACAAGCCGAGGAATCTGGCGAAGTCGGTGACGGTGGAGTAGGGCGGCGACTTTGGCGTGACGCATCCGGGGTCGAGGGATTGCCTGAACTCATGCCTGAACTCACTCCAGCGCAGCGTTCCCGAGTCGGAATTCCGCGATAGCGGCCCCGGCGCGTCCTGCAAGTCGGAAAGTCCCCCGCTGCCGTGGGGGCGATCGCGGCGCCGCACGGGACGGGAGCGCGGCCACCCCGGATTCCGGTGCCACGCTCTGAACCATTGGTGACTTCCATCCGCAACCGCATGTGTCCCTCGTCCGCCTACGTCATGCGCTGGCTGATCATCGCACTCGGCCTTGGGCTGGCTTGCCCGGCCGGCGCGGCCGGCCTCGATGCATTCTGGCGCGCCGCCAGCGGGACCAATACCGGCACCAATGCGTCGTGGCAGTTCACCGGTCCCGGCCCCAGCGAGGTCGTGACGGGGTTTCCTCCGGGCGCGCCCGCCTCCTGGCAAGTCAAGGGTACCGCCGACGTGAACGCCGACGGCATCCTCGACATCGTCTGGTTCGAGCCCGCGTCGGGCCAGGTGGCGATCTGGCTCATGGGATCGGCCACCGCCATCGGCAGCGCGAGCTTTCCGGGAAGCGTTGGCCCCCGCTCGGACTGGATGCTCGCCGGGATCGGCGACTTCGATGGCGACGGCCATGCCGACCTCGCATGGCGCAACGCCGCAGATGGTCGCCTGCGCATCTGGTACTTGTCGCCGAGCGCGGGCCTTGCCGGATTCAGAGATTACGCAGGCGTACCGCGCTCGTTCGTCCTCGGCGGTGTCGGCGATTTCGATGGCAATGGCGTATCCGACTTCCTGTGGTTCGAGCCTCGCACCGGGCAGGTGGCCGTCTATCTCCTGCAGGCCGATGGCACGTTCGCAACCGGTTTTCCGTCCAGCGTCGGCGCCGGTAATTGGCGGCCGGTAGGCATCGACGACTTCGATGGTGACGGCCGGAGCGATATCTTCTGGCGCAACCAGGCAAGCGGCGCGACCGCGATCTGGTACATGGAGGGCGCAGCGCTCGCCGACACCGACCTCCTGGTGTCCGTGCCTACGGCCGAGTGGGACGCGACCCCGGTCCGGGATCTCGATGGCGACGGTCGCGCCGAGCTTCTCTGGCACGGACGCACCAACGGCGGCGCGGTACGCTGGCTGATGCGCGGCCGGCACGTCCCGCCGGCCACCCAGACCCTGAGTCCGGTCGGCCCCGACTGGAGGCTCGGGCAAGCGGCTCGGGAGCGTCTTGAGACGCTTATCGCGGCGGGTGATATCGCCGAGTGCCCGGGCACGCCGTCGAGCAGTCACGCGGCGAGTACGGCAGCCCTGGTCGCCACCCTACCCGGCACCGTGGTTACGCTCGGGGACAACGTCTACGCCAACGGCACGAGTGCGGAATTCCAGAGCTGCTACGCGCCGACCTGGGGCGCCTTACGATCGCGCACGTTCCCGTCGCCCGGCAACCACGACTACGGTACACCCAATGCCGCGGGGTACTTCGATTACTTCGGGAGCGCGGCCGGTCGCGATCGCACCGGCTTCTACAGCTTCGACGTCGGTGACTGGCACCTGGTTGCGCTCAACAGCAACATCGCCGCCACGCTGGGGTCCGCGCAGGAAACCTGGCTGCGCGCCGATCTGGCCGCGAATGCCCACCGCCGCTGTACATTGGCCTACTGGCATCACCCTGTCTTCAGCTCCGGCCAGCACGGCAACGATGCCACGATGCGGCCGGTCTGGAAGGCGCTGGTCGACTTCGGCGCGGACGTGGTGTTGACGGGACACGATCACGACTACGAGCGGTTCGGCCCACAGGACTCCATCGGCACCCTCGATACCTCGGCCGGCCTGCGCTCGTTCGTCGTCGGAACAGGTGGCGCGACCTTGCGCCCGTTCGCGACGCTTCGCAGCAACAGCGAAGCACGCGACGCGACGCACTATGGTGTCCTACGACTTTCCTTGCGGGAGACGCGTTTCGCCTGGGAGTTCGTCGACACGGCGGGCGTCGTCCGCGATACGGGCGAAGCGAGCTGCCACTGAGCGACACATAGGGTCAAGCGAGCAGCGAGAAGTAGGGTCAGACTCGACTTTTCCCTACTTTTGCGGGGCCGCGGCCCGCTCGCGACCGCGCGTCACAACGCCGACCGTCGCGTTCCACTCGGTATTCACGTCGGGACCGGCCGTTGCTTCGCGATTGCGCAAAGTCACCATCGACAGTACGTGTCCGAACAGCAATGGGGCGTCATCTTCGCCGCAGCGACGGTGCAACTCGTTCCGGTATTGGCGTTGGTCGTGGCGTTACAGCGCTACCTTGTCGCAAGGCTTACGGCGGGTGCCGTCAGCAATAAAAGGTCGCGGATTGATGGTCGCCGATGGATCGGTGCCGTCCACCTCGTACGCGATCGTCGTTCGAAGCGGCACGCATCGGGAGTTCCGCAGCACGAATCGGGACGGCCGCGAGTAGTGTGCGAGTTTATGTGCAGAACCGCCGCTTGAGGAAGGCGGGCGTGGTCATGGTACGAGGTTGATTGTGTCGTGACCTGGCTCCCGTCTCCCCGCGGGCGGATCTGCCCATTCGGGACAGCACTCGGTGATCCTGCTTGCAGATCATTCCGG
>JBDTWB010000343.1:0-2540 GCA_040006895.1 Casimicrobiaceae bacterium
CATGCAGCGCAAAGGGGTGTCGCAGCAGTATGCGCAGATCGAGATGCGCCGCCGGCACACCCTGATCGGCGCGATGATGATCCACATGGGTGACGCGGACGGCATGCTATGCGGCACGTTCGGCGCGTACCACACCCACCTGGATTTCATCGACAACGTGATCGGCATGCGGCGGGGCGCGGCGACCTACGCGGCCATGAATGCCGTGCTGCTGCCGTCGCGCACGGTGTTCATCGCCGACACCTACGTCAATCCGGATCCGACCGCCGAGCAGATCGCCGAGATCGCCTGCCTTGCAAGCGAGGAGATCCGCCGCTTCGGCATCACCCCAAAGGTGGCGCTGCTCTCGCATTCGAGCTTCGGCTCGAGCTCGCATCCGCAGGCGCGGAAAATGCAATATGCGCTGGCCCTGATCGGTGCCCGCGAGCCGGACCTCGAGGTCGAGGGCGAGATGCACGGGGACGCGGCGCTCTCGGAAAAGATCCGCCTCGCGCAGTTCCCGGACTCGCGCATGCGCGGCGAGGCGAACCTGCTCCTGATGCCAACCCTCGATGCGGCCAACATCGCCTTCAACATGCTGAAGGTCGCGGCGAGCTCCAATGTCACGCTCGGCCCCATCCTGCTCGGGGTCGCCAAGCCGGCGCACATCCTGACTCCATCGGCCACGGTACGGCGGCTGGTCAACATGACCGCACTCACGGTCGTCGACGCCGAGAACCAGCGCCAGACTGCGCTGCTCTAGCCTGTAGGCGCGTCCCTACGCCAGCTCCTCCGCAAGGCTTGCGCGCATCCGGGCGCGCGTCTGCCTCGCTGCCCTGATGGAGAGTGCGACGATTCGCGGGTTGTGCGGCGAAGCCGCGCTCTCGACGAGGAATGCAATGGAACGTAGCACCCAGACTTACGCGAGCACGCACGAGGCCAACGACGTGGAAGCGCGGCAAACGCTGCGCGATCGTGTGCGCAAGATCAAGTTCTGCATGTTCACGACGGCCGACGCCGACGGCACCCTGCGCTCGCGCCCGCTCACCACCCAGGAAATCGAGCCCGACGGGACCATCTGGTTCTTCGTGCCCACCGGAGGGGATGTCGCCGCCGCGATCGCGGCCAACCCCAACGTCAACCTGGCTTACGCCGATACCGGGGACAACATCTTCGCCACTCTGTGCGGCCTCGCCTATGTCGTGCACGATCGCGAGCAGGCCGAGGCGCTGTGGTCGCCAATCGCGGCCGCGTGGTTCCCGCAGGGGCCCGCCGACCCGAATCTCGCGCTGGTGCGCGTGGATGTCGACGAGGCGGAATACTGGAAACCGGAAGGCACCAAGATCGGCCAGTTCGTGTCGATCGCCCGCGCGGCCCTGACGCGTACGCCGCCGAAAGAAGGCGAGCACCGCGCAGTGCATTTCTAGACACGGAGAAGCGAGCCGCCAGAGGCCAGCCCTAGCCACCCGCCTCTCGCCGTCCGCCGCCCGTCGTTTTCGGAGGTGGCGCGACGGAGGCCGCGAGCTCGAGAGTCGCCTGCAGTTCGATCCGCCGGGTCGGCAGCGAGGCTTGGTGCATCCGCAGCAGCAGGAGCTCCCACGCGGTGCGCGCGATGGCGTCCACCGGCGGCCTGACCACCGCCAGCGGCGACTCGAGTACGTCCGCCCATTCGGGCGCGTCGAAGGACACCAGCGACAGATCGCGTGGGATGGCGACGCGCTCATGGCGCAGGATCCGCAGGAGCGCGATCGTCAGCGCGCTGTTGCTTGCGATCGCAGCCGTCGGCCGATCGTGGCGTGCGAGGATCGAGCCGATCGTTGCGGCAAAGGCCGCGTCGTCGGGCTCTCGCACCGCCACTTCCCCGGTTGCGCCGGACACCGCGCGGATCGCTGCCCGAAACGCGGCCACGCGGCGCCGGGTCGTCACCAACGTGGGGAAGCGTACGACGTACAACAGCCGCCGATGGCCGAGCGCGAGCAGGGCGTTGGCTGTCGCGCGCATGGCGCCGTAATCGTCGACCGTCACGTAGTCGAAACGCTCGTCCCGCGATAGCCGGTCGACCACCACCGCCGGCACGTGCGACCGGACGATGGCGTCGAAGGCGGCCGCCGGCGTGGCCGTCGGGATGACCACCAGCCCGTCGACCTTGCGGGCGAGGAGGGCGCGGATGCGGCGCAGCTCGAGCGCAGGGTCCTGCCGCGACAGCACGTGCATCACTTCGTAGCCCTGCGCGGCGGCGATGTCCTCGAACGCCTCGAGGAGCGCCGCGAAGTAGGCACTGGTGGTGAGCGGAGCGCACAGTCCGACGACCCGCGAGCGCTGGCGCCGCAGACTTTGCGCAACCCCGTTCGGCACGTAGCGCAGGCGCTCGATCGCTTCCTGCACGCGCGCAATGCGGGTCGCGGCAACATTGCCCCGGACGTTCAGCACGTTGGATACCGTGCCGAGGGAGACCCCGGCCTCGCGGGCCACGTCCTCGATCGTCGGTGGCCTGCCGGACGGTGCGGTGCGGGCGCGGCGGGTGCCACCAGTGCTACCAGTGCCACCAGTGCCACCAGTGC